>JAJPKC010000556.1 GCA_021323955.1 Oscillatoriales cyanobacterium Centralia_MAG_596
ATTGGGAGTTTTGATGGTTCTGGCTGGCGCTGCCGTCTTAACGGGTTTCAGCCAGGCGGTGCCGTTCGTCAAGTTGGACGCCAACACATTCCATGGCCTCGGGCTGGTGATGCTGGTCGCTGGCCCGGCCTGGATCGCGTTGCCGATCCTGTGGCTGCAACGCCGTCAACTGAGACGTCAGGCGCTGATCGCTCAACGGTGGCTGATGTGCTGGCTGCTTGGCCCCTGGTTAGCGTTGGCCATGCTGGGGCTGACAGGCGTTTGGGGTAACTTTTCGCCGGATTTGAAGTCCTTTCTGGAGCAGCCTGCGGTGGTAACGGTGCTCCAGTCCCAGCCGGTTCACTTTGTCTTACCGACGGCACGGATGACGGGCGAAAATCGCAAAATTCACCTCTTGCTGAAAGTCTATACGCCCCAGCGTGAGTATAGTCTCCAGCCGTCAGCCGGTCTGCAAACGCCCACCTATGTCTGGCTGGGGCCGGGGGCCGTCCTTGCTCCGGCATGGCGGCCAACCCAAATCGCCTCTTTCAAGGAGTGGCAACTGCTGCAGATTGTGCAGCCATAACCCTGGAGTATGGGAAAATCATTGGCTTAAGGAGGGTTGATCGCAGTGTCTTTTGACATCTGCAGATGGAGCATCTTCTTTGAATCCAGTTACGGTGTACTGCCTTGTTGACAGAGCCAACGATCGCGGTCTTTCAAGACCCTTCAAAAGAACAAATACGCCAGTACTTTGATTGGATCGCGCCCCAGCTCGATTATTGGCGCGATCGCAACCGCTACTATTACCAGGACATCGAACGCCTGCACAAGTTTTTAGTACCGTCGGGTAGCCGGGTGCTGGAGATTGGGTGCGGTACTGGTGACCTATTAGCGGCCATAGCGCCTGCGGTTGGAGTCGGGATTGATTTTTCGCCTGCCGTAATCAGCATTGCGACAGCCAAATATCCTCACCTTCACTTCCACTGCCTGGACGCTGAAACTTTGCAGCGATCGGATCTGGTGGACGACGAGCCGTTTGACTACATCTTACTGGCGGGCGGAATATCCCATCTCAGCAACATTCAGCGCGTCCTGCAGAATTTGCAGCCATTTTGTAGTCCGCGCACCCGTCTGATTCTGACGTTTCACAACTTCCTGTGGCAACCAGCGCTGCGTCTGGCCGAGCGATTGGGGCAGCGCCGTCCCCAACCGCTGCAAAGCTGGCTATCGATGGATGACGTTCGTAATTTGCTGACCATTACGGGCTATTTACCCATCAAACAGGGGCGGCGGTTTCTCGTCCCCAGGCGAGTGCCCTGGCTCTCAGACATGATCAACCGCTACATCGGGCCGCTGCCGGGTATTAGCCATCTGTGCCTCACCAATTTTGTCGTGGCTCGACCGCAGGTTCAACCGGACACGACGGCTGTTGGCCAGTACACCTGCTCAGTCATTATTCCAGCGCGGAATGAAGCGGGCAATATTCAAGCCGCGATCGATCGAATGCCCCGTTTAGGCAAACAGACAGAGATCATTTTCGTCGAGGGGCACTCCCGCGATCAGACATGGGCCGAAATTCAGCGGGTGAGCCAGACCAAGCGGACAAACCTCACCATTAAAGCGTTTCAGCAGGCTGGCAAAGGCAAAGCAGATGCGGTGCAGTTGGGATTTGCCGAGGCAACGGGCGACATTCTGCTGATTCTGGATGCTGACCTTACGGTATGTCCGGAGGACTTACCCTACTTTTTGGAAGTCATTGCGCTGGGACGGGGAGAGTTTATTAACGGCTCGCGGATGGTTTATCCTCGATCGGCGACGGCCATGCCCTATCTGAATATGCTGGCAAACAAGTTCTTTAGCCTGGCGTTTTCATTTCTGCTGGAGCAACCGCTAAAAGATACCCTCTGTGGTACAAAGGTTCTCTGGCGACAGGATTACGATCGCATCCGTACCGGACGTCACTACTTTGGCAACTTTGACCCATTTGGTGATTTTGATCTGCTATTTGGAGCCGCCAAGCTAGGGCTGCACATTGTAGAAGTCCCCATTCGTTACCAGCCACGCAAGTATGGCGTCTCCAACATCTCCCATGTCCGTGAAGGGTTAGTCTTGTTACGCATGTGTTTATACGCCTCCCGTAAAATCAAATTCTTTTAAGCACAATGCTCTCTGACTCATTCCCCCAGTGGGGTTGTACCGGAAGCATTATCCGTGGGTCGTCTGGCCAATTTGGGAAAGGCCAAAAATTGCGAGGCATCGCTGAAAGACCTTGCAGTGGGAGATTGCGCCTCTCGCCTATTTTTCTCTCTGCTTCCCTAAATACCGCCACCCATGGTTGAATTGAGCTATCAATTGACGATTTAGTCCCATGACAAGCCTCTGGACTCAGTATCAAGATATCCTGCCGCCCAACGCGCTGGGATACCGCTTAAAGCTGCTCAGTCAACTCATCGATCGCAAATTTCAAGACTTGCTGGATCCCTTTGGGCTGACCCCGCTCCAGTGGGGCATTTTGTGCTGCCTGTGGCAAGAAGACGGCTTGCCGACGCTCCAAATTAGCAGGCAGCTCCTGCAAAACAGCGGTAATGTGTCCTTTGCGCTGCCGCTGCTGGAAAAACAGGGATATATTCAGCGCTGGCCAGACAAGAGCGATCGCCGCATCCTGCGTGTCTGGCTGACGCCCAAAGGCAAAGAGCTTGCCGATGTTTTGCCCCAGCAGGCACAGGAATTAGATCGAAAGCTGTTCATGTCGTTATCGGCTCACGAACGCCGCCAGATCTCAAAACTGGTGGATCGTCTGCGCCAGGATCTGGAACCCTGATAAAGGAACGTCGCAACAGTTAATGATTTTTTGAGCCATTTGATTTAAGAAGCTGACTCGGTAGGCTGTTCAGGAACAACGTTCTCTGCCGCAAGGTTGAACAGTTAGAACAAAAGAAGTGGGGTTGACGTCAATCAAATGAGCCAAAATTCCGCCAGTAGCTCATTTTTACGTATAGGGTTGCCATCGGCAGATATGGCCGCGAAAGCCACTCCCCTGACAGACGGATCAAGGAGTAGTCGTATAGTCATAACTGTAAGGCTCTTAACCACGCAATCAGTGACCCTATTTCATTTGAAAAATCAGCATAACGAACCATGTGGTCTACATCTTCCTTTGGAGACGGAGGGGCAACCAGGAGCTGGCAACACATCGACCAGATGGTGAGTTCTGGAATAGTGCGGGTACGTTGTCGATTCCGTTGTAAGCAACGCCAGAGAGGAGTGTCTACCCAGATACCGGTGATTTGAGTAAATCCAGCCGCGCGCGCGAAACGAATCACCCGACGCCGAGTTCCAAAGGCTACATTGGTGGCATCAAAAATGACTGTCCCTCTCTGTTCTGGAAGACGATGGAAAGCTTGCTGTAGCTGCTGTGCAATCGCTCGCCAAAGTCGATGTCCATGACCTTGAGCTGATCCATCTTCGAGTGTTGCTCGGAGCGCATCCACAGAAACGATTTGACAATGCCGATATTCTGTAGCCAACTGCTGGGCTAACGCCGATTTTCCACTGCCCGGCAGTCCAATCAATAGGATCAGGTGAGCGTTCATCTGCAAGCAACTCAACGATCAAGTTCTACCGCATCCTAACTTCTACTGAAACGTGATCGCGCGATCGATCGTGCTTACCAATTCACAGAACCCTCAGGCCACACAATCAAAACGGTAGTATGGTGCTGATAAAGCGATCGTCTCTACCCCTCAGCCATCGCCCCCTTAAAGCCATCCAAAATGGACAGATTTATGTTCAAACCCTTTCGCTCCATTGCCCCGCCCATCCTTGCCATCGGCGTTGCTAAAGTTGTCTTCGGTTTCTCCTCGCCCTGGATGGCTCAAGTACCTCCATTGCCACCGCCACCGCCGACACCGATCGAGGGGACTAGCGAAAATACTCCTCTTTGTTACATTCGTATTTCTGGCTCGACTGTTGACTTGCATCAACTGTGTGGAATGCCGCCAAACCAGGCGCGTCCCACGACAAATACAGTTGGCATTCCAAATGTATCTAATCGCTCAAACAGTCCGTTGAGTAACGCGTTAGAGGGAAATCAGCGAGCACCAGTGCGCTTCGGAACGGGTTCAGCGTATGCGGATGATGGTCGCTAAACGTGATGCTTGCCCTGCTTGTGGACGCTAGGCTGGCAAACAGTGTTTGGCAACGTTAATCAGTCGCACTCTCTAATGTCAGCTATCGATCGCCGTCTACAACCAGTCGGGGAATGGAAGGCGTTGTGGAACGAGAGGCATCCTGTTCCACGTGCCCGATCGGATCGCTATAGTGTTATGGAACACATAGAGAGCAAATTTGAGCGCGTATGGGTGACTGAGCGCTTACTGAATATAGTTAAAGCCTCAGTTTTGGCAGTATATGAGCTATTTTCGATGTTTTAGCTAGCTTTCACTGTAAAAATAACCTGCCTTTACTATTTACTTAACTATTAAGTCGCAAAATCTTAGAGTCTCTATGCATTTACCAGTGGAAACTCTGATGTCAGGACTTAAGTGTAAAGGGTATTGGTTAGGGTTAATGGTGGCGATCGGCACGGTGGCACTCTCGCTACCAGCGCACGCACGCACGCAGAAGCCGGTAGGAGATATTGGTAATGGTGCGGCTTTGTTGCCAACCGGGCAAATCATTACACCGTCAGCTGCACCGGGTTCTGCGTTTGAACGACTATCAACAGGCTTACGCAAGGACGGTAGTGCCGATGCCGCTGAAGCCGTGACCACAAAGCTGAGTCCTGATGGCAAAACGCTGCTCGTGTTGACCAGTGGCTACAACCTGGGTTTTAGCACCGAAACGGGATCGAGCATCACCTATCCTGTGCTTGACCCGGTGACCGGACAGCCCAGCAGCGTTAAGACCGATCAAGCAGAGTGGGTGTTTGTCTTTGATGTCAGCAGTGGCGCACTGGTGAAAAAACAACAAATTAATATTCCCAACACCTACAACGGTCTGACCTGGGCACCCGACGGCAAACACTTTTATGTGTCTGCCGGGATTGACGATCGCATCTACGTCTATAAGCTCGGAGACAACGGCCAGTTTGTGCCCGATGCTCCCTTCATTCTTCTGGGGCACAACTCCAACCAAACAGCCCCCTTTCCTAAATATGATGGTGGCTTGCTGAAAGGCACTCCTGCCGATATTGCGAAAACAGGCGCGGCAGTTGCCGGGATTGCGATCAGCAAAGATGGCAAAACGCTGGTAGCCGCCAACTTTGAGAACGATTCAATCTCGATCGTTGATGCTAACTCTCGCAAAGTGCTTAAGGAAGTCAAGTTCTTTACCCCTGGTGGCAAGGTCGCAACGGGTGAATATCCGTTCGATGTCGCCATTAAGAGTTTGCGGAAAGGGGAAGGCGACAGCGCTGACAAAGGCAAGGCGACCAAAGTGTTTGTGAGCAGCCAGCGAGATGATGAAGTGCTGGCAGTAAACTTACAGTCTGGTGCGGTCACTCGCATTCCCGTGGGCAGTCAGCCGAACAAGCTGCTGCTTTCACGCAATCAGCGCTTGCTCTACGTGGCAAACGGCAACAGTGACTCGGTTTCCGTGATTGATACGGAACAGAACAAGGTCGTCAGCACCATCTCACTCGCTCGTCCCGGTGAACGGTACAAGGGGTCGAACCCAAATTCACTGGCGATCAGTGACAAAACCCTCTACGTCACGCTGGGTGGTGAAAATGCTGTCGCTGTGGTGAGTTTAGAAAGCCAGCAGGTGCTAGGACGCATTCCAACCGGCTGGTATCCCAACTCGGTCACTGTGAGTAAAGATGGAAGCGCGCTCTATGTGGTCAACGCGAAGAGCAACATTGGGCCTGCACCCTCTAATGGATCAGCCGATCGAGTCACAGCAGCCAGTCTCGCGCTCAACACAACGTTCCGTAACGAATATACCTGGGCACTTGAAAAGGCTGGCATTTCGGTCATTCCAGTACCGGATAGCCAAACATTGGTCAGGCTGTCGCGGCTGGTCGATCGCAATAACGGGTTTAACCACCGTAAGCAAGACCCCAAAATGGCATTCCTGAGCAGCAAGATCAAGCACATCATCTATGTGATTAAGGAAAACCGCACCTACGACCAGTTGTTAGGTGATTTGCCAAAGGGCAATGGCGACCCAACCCTGGCGGCGTTCCCTCAAGCCATCACACCCAACCATCACAAGCTCGCCAACGATTTTGTCACGCTAGACAACTTTTACGACAGCGCCGAGTCCAGTGGCGTAGGCTGGAGCTGGTCTACTTACGCTCGGACAACTGACTACACTGAAAAGTCGCAGTCGGTGCTGTATGGCAACGCCAACTTTAATGGCCTTACCTACGACTACGAAGGCACCAACCGAAACATCAACAACGCTCTGCCGCAGAAAGGTTCAAATCAGTTCAGCGCGCGGGTGACGGGGTTGCTTGACCCCAGCGGCAACTCATCGATTTTGCCTGGCCCCAAGGATGTAAATGCACCCGATGGTGACGGCAAGCTGGATGCTGAAGCGATCGGTGGCTACCTGTGGGATTCGGCACTGCGGTTAGGCAAGACGGTGCGTAACTACGGTTTCTTCATTGACCTGGCGTACTATGGAACCGCTCAAGCCGATCCCAATCAGCCCGACCCGACCAACCCCCTGTACATTCGCACCTCGCGCACCCCATTCCAGGACAAGATTCCCCAATCGCCGGTGGGCAAAGTCGTCTTGCAAGACAAAACGGATGTCTACTACCGGGGCTACGACAACAAATTCCCTGATGTCTACCGCATAGAAGAATGGGAGCGGGATGTCAAAGAAAAAGGCTTACCGGCACTTTCGACGGTGCGGATTATGCACGATCACTTTGGGAGCTTTGGCAATGCCCTGGCAGGCGTCAATACACCCCAGCTACAGATGGCAGATAACGATTATGCTCTCGGCTTACTGGTTGAGAAGGTATCGAAGATGCCAGAGTGGAAAGAAACCGCCATTTTCGTGCTGGAAGATGATTCGCAGGATGGGCCGGATCATATCGATGGGCATCGATCGCTGGGCTATATCATCTCGCCGTACACCAAGCGCGGTGCCGTAGTCAGCACCAACTACAACACCGTCAACATGCTCCGTACCATTGAAGACCTGCTGGGAATTGACCATCTCGGTATCACCGATGCGAACGCCGAACCCATGTCGGATGTGTTTAGCGAAAAGCCTGACCTGACGGTTTATAAAGCAGTCGTTCCAGGGAACCTGTGCAAAGCGCCGGTTGATCCAACGCTAGTCGGAAATGCCTGTACCGATGCCAATGTGGAAAAGACGGTGGCGATGTCCCTCCTGCATAACGGTGCCTGGTGGGAAGCCGCGACCAAGGACTTCTATTTTGATGTCGAAGATGCACTGGATGCCGGCAAATTTAACCGTATTCTCTGGGCTGGTATCAAGGGCGATCGCGTCCCTTATCCAGAAGAGCGGAGCCGCTTGCAGTTAGGACAAAACCGCGCTCAACTGCTGCGCCAGTGGCAAGCAAACAACGGCCGCATTTCAGCCAGGTAGGTTAATCAGGCGCTGACAATAGGATGGATGTGATAAATGTATCCATTCATCGATCTAATGTCTGAATCTGCTGCCAAAACCTTAGAGAGCAAGCCTGTGTGTTTACTCTCTAGGGTTTACTTATCAGAAGGTCATTGCATCGCCATTCCATCAACCATTAGAGACAATCATGGTCGGCATACTTTTTGCCGTGGTTTGTGCCATCACACGAAGTTTGAGTCGGTGGGAGGGGCTAACAGCCTATGGGGTGGAACTGCAAGGCAATACCATTTTGGTCAACGTCAACCAAGGGCGATCGCTCAGCCCATTGAAGATTAACGTCTGCTGTGAGGATGTGGTTACAGTGATTAAGATTTGGAGTGTATTGGTTCTTTGCCCGATCGCGTTCAGTGTCCTGGCTGTTTTTGCGAATACAGTGCGCGCGATCGAACCATCAGTAACGATAACGGCTCAGCCACAGAGCATTGACGATCAAACGACGAGTGATGTTAGTCAGAACGATCCATCGTCCCTCGATCAGGTAACATCCGTTGCACAGCTATCCGATGTAAGGCCGACCGATTGGTCATTTCAGGCATTGCAATCGCTGGTAGAACGCCACGGCTGCATTGTAGGGTATCCCGATAAAACTTTTCGTGGCAACCATGCCCTGACTCGCTACGAATTTGCGGCAGGGTTAAATGCCTGCATCGATCGAATTAACGAATTGATCGCGGCTGGCACTGCCGATCTGGTCAAGAAAGATGATCTACTCAAACTGCAACAAATGCAGGAACAGTTTGCCGCAGAGTTGGCAACGCTACGCGGACGAGTTGGTGCACTGGACGCACAAACCGCCACGATCGAAAAGCAGCAGTTTTCCATCACAACCAAACTACGCGGTGAAGTCATTTTTGCTCTGGCTGGCGTGGCCACCGGGCAGGGTGCCAACAATGCCGATATTCCGAGAATTACGACGTTCAGCGATCGCGTCCGTCTTAACCTCGATACCAGCTTCACGGGTAAAGATCTGCTCCGTACTCGACTACAAGCGCTGAACTCTAACGCCTTCTTTAGCCAGGGAACACGCTTGCCAGAAGGCACCTTAGCGTTCAATGCTGAGTTAGATAATGAGGGTCTTGCTAACAACTCTGTAAGCCTCGATAGTCTGTATTACCGCTTTCCGGTTGGGCAGAAAACCGATGTAACGGTATTTGCCAATGAAGGCGAAGTCGATGACTTTACCAGCACCATCAATCCATTTCTGGATGGCAATGATGGTGCCAGTGGCGCATTAACCAAATTTGGCAGCCGCAATTCCATCTACTACCTTGTACCCCAGGGCACTGGCCTGGGTCTGCAGCATCGCTTCTCCGATCAGATCGAGTTGAGTGTAGGGTATTTGTCTAGCACAGCGGCTGACCCTCGCGCGAAGAGCGGCTTGTTCAACGGTTCCTATGGCGCGATCGCGCAACTTGCCATTCAACCGAGCGATCGCTTCAAGCTTGGCCTCACCTATATCAACGCCTACGACAATCTTGGCGAAGAGCTGGCGGTGCCAGGAACAGGCAGCCAAAAGGCGAACCTGGGCTTGGTAACTGATAGATCAGTGGTTAGCAATGCCTATGGAGTAGAAGCCTCTTTGCAGATTACGCCCAACTTCTTTATCAATAGCTGGGTCGGTTATACCCATAGTCGTGTTGTGAATATTGGCACTGCCGATGTCTGGAACTACGGTGTGGCGCTCGCATTCCCTGACCTGGGTGGACAAGGCAATCTGGCCGGCATCATCGTGGGTATGGAACCCAAAGTTACGCGTGCCGATCGCGCGATTGCCGACAGTTTTACGGAACTCGTTGATCCGCAAAATAGAGGCTCAGCCAGCGATCGCGACACATCGCTACATATCGAAGCATTCTACACCTACGCATTAAGCGACAACATTGCCATTACTCCCGGCATTATCTGGTTGACTGCGCCGAATCATGATGCCCGCAATAGCGACAGTGTGATCGGCGTGATCCGCACGACCGTTTTCTTCTAACAGCACTACCACCCACCAATTTCTTTTGAAAGGAGAACTCTGTATGAACCGAATGAACGCTGGTTTCTGCTGCTCAAGCAGCTTACTCCTG
>JAJPKC010000583.1 GCA_021323955.1 Oscillatoriales cyanobacterium Centralia_MAG_596
ACCAGCGCACTCGATTCCATCTCGGAACGCCTGATCCAGGCATCCCTCGAAAAGCTGTCGGAAGGGCGTACCGTAATTGCGATCGCGCACCGTCTTTCCACCATCATCCGGGCGGACAAAGTGGTGGTGATGGAACAGGGGCAAATTGTGGAAGAAGGATCGTATCAGGAGTTGCTCAACCAGCGCGGTAAGCTCTGGAATTATCATCAAATGCAATATGAAGTCGGCGATCGCGATGCGGCGGCTGGTGTCGTCACAGAAGCCAGTGCCAGTGCCGGAGCCCACCGCGAAATTTGAGTCTGACCAGTAAGTGTGTCGGCTGGGCGCGGCATGACCCACCATCATCCGTTCAAACAGCCGACACACTTGACCACATTCTCCGGCGAAACCATATTTGACGACTGGCTACCAACCCAGTTTCTACCGCTGATTTCACAAGTCCTTTATTGCCCTCAGTCCCTGGTTTCCATGAAAGTATTATTGATAAATAACTACCCAATGGATCATGCGTGGGATTTGTGGCAGAGGGGTGAATATCCCGGCCATCATCTTTGGGGCGCAACGCATCTGAAGCAGCACGATATCGAGGTTGATATCCTGCCGTATCAGAAGTTTAAGCTCCTCAACAAAATTGGACGCAAGCTTGGGCTGGGCGACCATCTTGAGCAACAGATTCGCATTCTGTTTCACCCCCAGAACTACGATGTGGTGTATTCCGCCTGCCAGACCAATACGTTTCTGCTGGCACTGCTGCGATCGCTGCACCTATTCCGCAAACCGATCGTGGCGCTGATTCACCATCCACTCGGCCAGTCTGCCCTCCAAAATGCACTCTTCCTTCACGGCCACGATCAGCTACTGTGCTTGAGTTCCACCGTGATGCACGCCTTCCCGCCAACGTCTCCGGTCGTCAAAAAGATTGATTATATTGAGTGGGGTGCGGATTTAGCATTTTATGATGCTGTACCGCGAAGCGCAGAACACTCGGCGGCGAAACCTTTGATCATCAGCGCTGGCAAAACGGAGCGCGATCACGATACGCTGGTCAGCGCCTGCTGCGACCTCGATTGTGCACTCAAGATCTATTGCTCGGCGGCCACAAGCCCCACGGTGGCCAACTTGCCGCCTCATATCGAGATTTGCGCCAGCACTTCTACTAACAATGCGGTATCGTATCAAACCGTGTTAGCCGCGTATCGCCAGGCAACCGCGATCGCGATTCCATTGACTAAAACTGACAACCTTGCTGGCCTTACGAGCCTGTTAGACGCGATGGCCGTTGGCAAACCCGTGGTGATGACGCGGAACAAACAGGTCGATATCGATATCGAGCAGGAAGGCATTGGCATCTGGGTGGATCCAGGTGACGTTGAGGGTTGGCAGCAAGCCATCACCTACGTGTTAGACCATCCCGATGAGGCACGCGCTATGGGCGATCGTGGCCGTGAGCTTTGCGAAAAAAAGTACAGTTTAGAGATCTTTACGCGTCATTTAGCCAACGCGCTGAACCGGATTGCAATTTAAGCAGCAGGAACCAGACGGCAAGCATCGGGAGTGGAAATGAGACGACCGGCAAACGTAAAACGTTCTGACAATATATTCTGACACTATTAATCCACTTAAAAAAATATAAAAAAACAACCGTTCACAATGCCAAATCAATCACAAAATCACTAACATCGCCAACCGAATCACGAAGGTTTTCGCCTCCTGGCCCCCGTTTATTAGGAGCAACCATGCATCTAACCGACGCTCGATCCAATCTAACGACTGTATTACAGACGCACCAGGCTACAGCGCAAGCCGGGGAATTGGTTTCGCTGACGATCGCAATTCCAACCTATAATCGCTGTCGTGCGGTTGAGCAATTGATCCAGCAGTTGCTGCCCCAACTGCAACCCAACGATGAGCTTCTTGTGGTGGATGATGGTTCCCAGGATGAAACCAGAGCCGTTTTAGCCCAAATTCCGTCGGTGAGGCTGATCGTTAATCCGTCTAACTGTGGCATGGTCAAGACCTGGAATATGTGCCTTACATCAGCCTCACAGGACTGGATCTGCATGATTCATGATGACGATCACATTGCACCGACCGCACTAGAGACGATTCGACGAGCCTGTGCCACGATGAATGCTCCAGCGCTGATTGCACACCAGTCGATCGCCCCTCACATGGATCAACAGTTTCGCTACCGCGTGGCCGAGCCCGGGGCCTGGGCCGTACTCAACACGACAACCACACCGTCTGGTGTGACGATCCATCGTGCGATTGTGGATGATGTTGGCGGATTTAGTGAACAGTTTCCCTACTCCTGCGACCTGGAATACTTTGCCCGGGTCTGTGTGCACTATCCATCACTGGTCATTGAAAGCCCACAGATTTTGCATTACAACCAGCACGACCAGAACTATCAGTACAAAACATGGCATCAACCAGATTTTTGGCGGCAATTGGAAGCCATTGAAGAGACAGTTTTGCAGTATGCCAATTTGGATCCAGCCATAGCCGCATTTACCTTTCGCGATCGCATGGCTGCGTATGCCTGGCACATGCTAGAAAATGCCGCGCGGGCAAACGATCCAACATTGTTGCGCCACGTAGGTTGGTTGCTCCAGCGCTATCCCTACCTGGGACGTCGTGTGCGGCTTTCGGCGGCAATGGCGTTTCTATTCAATCGATTGATCAAACTCTAGGTTTAATTTATTGAGATTAATTTATTGATGATTAGCATTATCACGCCCGTTTTCAACAGCGAACGATTTATTGCTGACTGCATGGATCATGTGATTGAGCAAAACTGCCCTCACCTGGAACACATTATTGTGGATGGTGGCTCAACGGATCAAACGGTGCCGATCATTCAGCAATATGCCGATCGCTACCCCCATATCCGCTGGATTTCTGAACGTGATCAGGGGCAGTCCGATGCGATGAATAAAGGGATTGCCATGGCGACGGGAGATATTATCGGCATTCTCAATGTCGATGACTACTACGAGCCGGCTGTACTTCACCGTGTCGTCGATCGCTTTCAAGCCTTACCGGAACCAACCTTGCTGGTAGGTAACTGCAACATTTGGGATGGTGCTGGCCATCTTATTGAGGTGAATCGGCCCCAAACGCTGCGCCTGGTTGACTTAGTCACGGGCGTTAATGTCCATCCCTATCCGTGCAATCCAGCAGCCTACTTCTACCATCGCTCTTTGCATCAAATCACCGGGCTGTATGCCGTTGATGACCATTACTCGATGGATCTGGATTTTATTTTAAGAGCGGTGCAGTCCGCTAACGTGGTTTATGTTGATGAAACATGGGGCAACTATCGCCGTCTGGAAGGGACAAAGACGGTCAACGATATGCAAAGCGGTCAGATGAATGCACGCGTCAAGCGATTGCTAAAGCACTATCGTAAAGACCTGACCGTGTCGCAAAAAATTCAGCTTGCCTTGTACGATCGCTGGCAGACAATGCAGCATTTTCTCAGCCGACCGGGTGAATTACCGAGGGCAATCAAAGCCAGAATACTGAAGCTTTCACCTGAACTTCGGTAGTATCTGGATGCTCATTATTGCGCCTGATTAGGGACATCTATGTACACAACCAGCGTTCTAATTCGGACAAAAAATGAAGCGAAAGCAATTACAAAAACGCTTGAGCTGGTGATGGATCAGTCGCTAAAGCCGGATGAAATTATTGTGGTGGATTCTGGCTCAACGGATGGCACCGTTGATCGCGTCCAGCAGTGGCCAGATGTCCGTCTGCTCACCATGCGGCCCGCTGATTTTACGTTTGGGCGTTCGCTGAATGTCGGGTTTGCGGCAACTCAGGCCGATATTGTCATCGCGTTGAGTGCCCATGCCTTTCCCTGCGATCGCAATTGGCTCAAAATGCTGGTGCAGCCGTTCGACGACCCACGGGTGGCAGGTGTTTATGGTAAACAGGCCCCCCATCTCGATGCCTACCCTCCCGTTGCACGCGAATATCAAAGCTTTTACAGCGACCAACCGCGCGTCCAGACTAATCCCGACGCGGTCAGCGATCGCGTCTTTTCGAATGCGAATGCCGCGATCCGTCGCCAGTGCTGGGAGACGCACCCGTTTGACGAAACGCTGTCTGGCTGTGAAGACCTGGAATGGGCCTGGGCGATGTTGTTGCTGGGCTACCAGATCGTCTACGAGCCACAGGCCGCCGTTTATCATTCTCACAACGAACCGTTGGTGCAGGTCTATCGGCGTACCGACCGTGAAGCACGGGCACAACAGGCGCTCTACCACTATGACATGGGGCTGCGAGATGCATGGCGCACATGGTGGCAGGCCGTTACGGCAGACTGGCGTTTCATCCGGCAGCAGAGCGGCGATCGCCGGTGGTTACTGCGCACCCCAATCTATCGTCTGTTTTGGACATATGGCTATCTGCGCCCCAGTTTGCCAGCCGCTCTGTGGAAACCGTTTATCAAACGATGGCAGCAATATTCACGCCCGCCGAAACCGGAGGTTGGTAGCCCATGAAACTGTTGATCATCCTGTCGGCAACTATCCGGGGCGGTGCTGAGGCCTATGCTCTGACGATCGCCCGTGCCGCAGCGGCACAATGGGAGACGCACATGGCGCTGCCGTACACCGAGGGTAACGCTTCCCTGAGGCAGGATCTGGCGATCAATCAGGTGACCACCCATCGCTTAGACATTGCCGAACCCAACAGCCGGGGGCTGCGGGCGATGGGAGACGCATTGGTGCGCCTGCTCCGAACTTTGCTGGTACTGCTTACCGTTAAACCCGATGTCGTGCTGATCAATCTGCCCTGGGCCGATCACTGCTTGGGCAGTATCGTCGCCTGTGGACTGGTGAAAATGCCAACGGCAGCTGTCTTTCACCTCTTGCCACCTGACAACATTCCACTTAGCGGTGTGCGCCGTCGCCTGTACGCCTGGGCACGTATGCGCCACCAGCAGTGGGTGACAAATTCAGAAGCCAATCGCCATCTGCTGGCCGATCTATTTGCAATGCCCGTGAGCGACTTGCTTTGTATCTATAACGGGACTCAACTGCCGACATCGCTGGATTGGAGCACTGATGCGATCGCGCACGTACGGCAGCAGGTACGGCAAGAACTGCACCTGTCGATCGCCGCTAGACTGCTGCTAACGGTGGGACGGTTAGCCCCCCAAAAAGGCTATGCTGACTTGATTGCCATCATTCCATCTATTGTCGAAGCATACCCTGATGTGGTGTTTATCTGGGTGGGCGAGGGTGAACAAAGACAGGACTTGCAGGATCGCTTACAGCAGGCTGGCCTTGATCGCCATGTCATGTTGCTGGGCCATCGCACGGATTTACCCCGTTTACTGCAGGCGGCGGATCTATTCCTCTTCCCAACTCGGTTTGAGGGGCATCCATTTGCACTGTTAGAGGCAATGGCCTATCGCTTGCCGATTGTGTCCACTGATGCCAGCAGTATTCCTGAAGTGATGGATCATCAAGTGCACGGCCTGCTGTGTCGTACCGGCGATCGCGATGATCTATTGCAGTCCCTTGACTGGGCACTACAGCACCCAGAACAAATGCAGCAAATGGCGCAGCGAGCGTTGCAGCGAGTGCAACAGTTTTCTCAAGCAACCATGATTGAAAAAACGCTCAATATGCTTCAAGCACTGTCGCGACCAATGCGTTCGCCCGTGGCAGTCAATTCACCATTGGCGCGTGACCAACCGTTGCCCAGCATAGCG
>JAJPKC010000517.1 GCA_021323955.1 Oscillatoriales cyanobacterium Centralia_MAG_596
ATTAAACGATCGGGCTTTGGGCGGGAGTTGGGCCTTCAGGGCATCCATGAATTTGTCAACATCAAAACCGTCTGGGTGAAGTAAGCGCGTGAGGGGAGAGGACCCGTCGATCTGACTCCTGGCAGCCGTTCTAATCCCGTTGTTCGTCACGTTCCGTTCCTCAGCTCTCGACGACTGATGCGTGATGGATGTCCAGTTTTGCCGCGTTCAATGACTGAATTTAATGTCAACACTCCGCAACATTCGCGCCTGACGAGCTGTGTTCTTTGTAACAGAATAGAAGGGACCTGTTGAGAACGTGCTAAGAAGGAAGGATCAGCTAGAGCAGGCAGTTTGGGGCTGGAGGGTTGATGCTGTCTGGCCTGAGCAGTGCGCGATCGCATCGTGGCGGTTGTGATGCGATCAGAGCGATCGACGGTGGCGTGAAGGGCATACTGGATTATCGTGAAGGGGATAAGGAGCATGGGCGAAATGAATACAGCCGAACTGCTGGTTCGGTGTTTGGAAAACGAGGGCGTGCGTTACATTTTTGGGCTACCAGGGGAAGAAAACCTGCACGTGCTGGAAGCCCTGAGGCATTCCTCTATCCAATTCATCACCACCCGTCATGAGCAGGGGGCGGCGTTTATGGCTGATGTCTATGGGCGTCTCACCGGCAAGCCAGGGGTCTGTCTTTCCACACTGGGGCCGGGGGCCACTAACTTGATGACTGGGGTTGCTGACGCTAATCTCGATCGCGCCCCATTAGTCGCTATTACAGGACAGGTCGGCACCGATCGCATGCATATTGAGTCACATCAGTATCTCGATCTGGTCGCGATGTTTGCGCCGGTGACGAAATGGAATGCTCAGATTGTGCGCCCCAGCAACACGCCTGAGATTGTGCGCAAGGCGTTCAAAATTGCACAGGCCGAGAAACCAGGAGCCGTCCACATCGACCTGCCAGAAAATATTGCCGCGATGCCCGCACCGGGTAAGCCCTTGGCAAAAGACACGAAAGAAAAAACCTATGCCTCGTTCCAGAGCATTGAAAAAGCGGCTGATTTCATCTCGCAGGCGGAGAACCCTCTGATCCTGGTTGGGAACGGTGCGATTCGCGCGAATGCCAGTGAGATCTTGACGGAGTTCGCTACCCGGCTCAATATCCCGGTTGCCAACAGCTTTATGGGCAAAGGCGTGATTCGCTATACGCATCCACTGGCGCTGTGGGCTGTGGGACTGCAGCAGCGTGACTACATTAGCTGTGGTTTTGATCGCGCCGATCTGGTCATCTGTGTTGGGTATGACCTGATTGAGTACTCGCCGAAAAAATGGAATCCCGATGGTTCAATTCCCATTGTTCACATTGGGGCGATGCCGGCTGAAGTCGATAGCAGCTACATTCCAGTGGCTGAAGTCGTGGGGGATATTTCTGATTCGTTACGGGAAATCCTGTATCGTGCCGATCGCACCAACAAACCAGACCCCCATGCCCTGGAATTGCGCGCCGACATCCGCAATGACTACGTGCACTACGCTAAAGATGATGGCTTTCCCATTAAGCCGCAGAAGATTATCTATGACCTGCGCCAGGTGATGGGGTCAGAAGACATTGTGATTTCCGATGTGGGTGCCCACAAAATGTGGATGGCGCGGCACTATCACTGCGAACGGCCAAATACCTGCATTATCTCGAATGGTTTCGCTGCTATGGGCATTGCGATTCCGGGCGCGATCGCCGCAAAGCTGGTGTACCCTGAGCGACGGGTCGTTGCGGTTACGGGTGATGGCGGTTTCATGATGAACTGTCAGGAGCTTGAAACAGCCTTGCGGATTGGCACTCCCTTCGTTACGCTCATCTTCAATGATGGCGGCTATGGCCTCATCGAATGGAAACAACACAACCACTTTGGGAGTTCTGCGTTCATCAAGTTTGGCAATCCCGATTTCGTCAAGTTTGCCGAAAGCATGGGTTTGAAAGGCTACCGGGTAGAATCATGCATGGATCTCATTCCCATCCTGAAGGATGCCCTCGAGCAAGATGTGCCGACAGTGATTGACTGTCCAGTAGACTATCAGGAAAATCTCCGCTTTACCCAACGGGCCGGGGATTTAAGCTGCCCGATCTAGCCCTGTGGTTCGTCACCCCTGGTGTGGTGCAAGACCTTCTTGTACTATTTCAGGGGTAAAAATTGCTTTGATCGCTCTGGGTAGAACGCTCAGGAGACAGTAAATGGTGGCAGTAGCCTGAGTCTGGGGCGGCGTTCTGACTTGTCACAAATTCGGGTTGCAAATCCTCGTAGAGGCTTAGCCATACGTCCCCACAGACGGTCATCTGTAGTGCTATTTTTTTGAACCTGGTATCAGACCCCGTTTTACAATTCGTGGTCGATCTTCCCCACCGAGGAATGATTAACGGATAGCTGCTGGTTTAAGAAGACCACTAGTGCTTCCACCGTTGGATAGCTTTGAGCATCGAAGCGATCGCTCAGATCAATGCCGAAGCGTGCCCAAAAGTCTTCACAGAAGGACGTTTGCCAATCAAACCAACAGACGAGGGGCAGGTGAAGATCTTCATCCAGGCGATCGCTCGGACGCACTCTAGCAAACTCAATGCCAGAGTATTGGGGCAGGTACTCATACACAAACGCCGCGATGGATGGCGCAATGTCGAAAGATCGCCAACACTGCTCAAACCACTGCTCAGCAGTCAAAGCCGGACGATTGTGCAAAGACGAATTGACGCGTTGCCGCATCCGCAAATCGGGGCTGAGATCGGCATAAGTCCTGAAGCTGTTAAAAATATTTCGAAGCCGTCGCCACATGCGCCTAACATTGCTGGATTGTTTTAAGTATTCCCACCCGATAGGGGATATCTCGGCTCAACTAAACTCTTCCGGTGAGGGAGGTTTGTGATGAACGACTCGTATGTGTTACTAGTCGCAAATCACTAAACGAACATCCACCCTACGATATACTGAACGGAATTCAGCTTTTGTACGTCCTGCGTTCACTGCTGACGTCCACCCCATATCGTCATCGCTCATGTCAACCAGCCCTGATCCAGTGCAGCTCACCTACCAGGAACTTGAGCAAGAGTCAGCCAAAATGGTTTGTGCTCTGGCAACCTACAACACTCAGATTGGCCGCGAAATGATTGCCAGCTTGCAGGATCGATTGCCATCGACAGAGATGGCAGGTGTGTTGCTAGTGAGTCTGGAACGACTGCTATGGATGGACTCTGCCGCATTTACCTGGGCGATCGACCACCTGATCCCGGCTGATGTGATGCGTGAGATTCATCGTATTACGACGGCACATATCGGCAAGCAATTAGTGGATCGCGGCTTTACGCCTGGGTGCGATTTCAGCCTGAATGCTGCTGGGCACTTGATGTTGAGCGATGCTGCCAGAGCCGCGATGACTAACTGTGCCAGCCAGCGTCACTCAGAGCGTCGTTCGGGGCATCAGCTGTAGGAAAAATCACTCATGATCGGCATCAATCGTTCTAAATCTAACTCAGCTACAACCTGAGTTAATTTTGTCAGGTCAGTCGGGTCTGACAGATACGGTAATAGTCCTAAAACCGGCGTGTGGGTCAGCGATTGAATTAAATCAGCGGGTGCCCAACTGGCGATTTCAACGTCAGTGCAGGGCTGCACACAGTTCAGCACAATGCCTTTTAAGTGAACACGGCTCTGTCGGGCAAGGGCAACGTTCGCGACAGCCTGCCCGATCGCGCCCAACCGGACGGGTACAACGAGCACCGTGGGCAAGTGCCAATCCCACGCCAGATCGGCAACCGTCGTTTCATAGGTAATGGGTGAGCCTAATCCGCCCAACGCTTCCACCAAGACCCAATCATACTGCTGGCGCATCGCTTCAAACGATCGCCATATGGTCTCCATATCGACGTGTCGTCCTTCCCGCGCCGCTGCTAACGGAGGCGCTAGGGGCGCTTCAAAATAAAGGGGAGACACCGCCTGGGGATCCAAAGCAAACAGCCGACTATAGAGCGCACGATCGCTCCCCGCGTCTTCAGGCAGAACCTCTCCACCGGTCTGAATGGGTTTTAAGATACCGATCGTCTGGGCCGTACAGTACGATCGCCAGTAGGCGGCCAGCGCCGCTGTCAGGACGGTTTTACCCACATGGGTATCGGTGCCAGTAATCATTAAGGCGTTCACAGGCGTCAATGGTTGGTTAGTGGTTAATAATCAGGCGGTGACTGTCCCAGTCGCGCAATGAGGTAAGCAGCCATTCACATGTCCAGATTGCGGTATCTTTACTTGATTTGTCTACACCCCGTTCGGCTAACCCCACTCGCGGCAATTAATGATTGCGTCACGAGAACCGCCACTAAATGAGTTGCCGCACCAGATGTCTCGAAACCAAATACAGCCGCTCTCTTAACTACGAATACTGATGTCTAGACTAAAGTTGGTATCTTGGGTGGCAATCACATCAATCTGATAAACGCCACTCATGGGCAGTTGGTCTTCCCAGGACAGCACATTAGCCGCCGCCTGGATTGGCTGACCGTCAGGAGCCGTAATGCTGATTGTGGCAGAACCATCCGTGATGGCGGCTTTGAAAATCTGTCCTTCCCTTGCTCTGAGCAGATAGCGCTTAATGAGTTGAGGGGTGGCCCGATCGCGCACAGTTGTAGCCGTCTCGCCAGCAGGAAACCGGATGCGCTCCGTCTGAATTGTGGGTGAAGATGATGGCGTTGGAGTCGGAGTCGGGGTTGATGGGGAAGGTGTGGGCGTGGGGGTCGGCGCGCTTCGCAGACTTACATCCAGCCGATAATCACTCTTATCTAACCCTCTCACCGGGCTGAGCTGGATGTAGTAGTTGCTCGTATACGGCAATGTCCCCTGCCATAGCGAGACACGGTTGGCCTGTTCCCCTAACGGACGACGATTGGGCCCTAAGATTGTCATCAGCACGCCTTCGCCTGAAATGACCGCGTTCAACTGCTGTCCTTGATCGCCGGCAAGAATGTAGTTGACCGTTTCGTTCGATCGCAGGGAACCCGTTTCAGTCACCTTGGTATCTGGCGCAACATCTAAATTTTTACTGTAGGTAATTGGTTCGTTGGAGGGTTTAGGCGTTGGCGTCAGCGAAACCGTAGGAGACGGGCTGAACGAGGCCGTCACCGTTTGAGACGGCGTTGGCGCTGGTTGGTTATTGAGGACGGCCCGCACGATCGCCCAGGTGCCAATCCCCGTGAGTACCACCAGCCCTAACCCGATCGCGACGACGGCCAGTGGGTCATCCCATACTGAACTGCGCGGTGGTGGGATTACTGGCGCGGCACGGTTGGGACCGGCGGTTGGTGCTGGCAACGGATCGGGCCGTCTGCCAACCGCCATTGTGGCCATGTGTGAGACATCGGCGGTCGGCGGCGATGGTGGTGGGGCTACAGGTGGCTGCGGATACGGTGGCGTTGTGTAGGCGGCGCTGGCTGGCGGCAACTGAAGTGCCTGGACGACTTCTGCGACAGACTGGTAGCGATCGCCCGGACGATAGCTCAGCATCTTGTTCAAGACCGCCGCAAACCCCGGACTCACTGTGACCCAGCGCTGCCAGTACCAGGTCAGCGTCGTATCATCGAACAGCTCCTGCGGTTCCCGTCCAGTCAACAACACTACGGCTGTCACGGCCAGTGAGTACAGGTCACTGCTGGGATAAGCTCGCCCTGACTGCATCTGCTCACTCGGCGCAAACCCTGGTTTCCCAACCGTTGTGTTTTGGGGGGTCAGGTTAGGCGACTGAAATCGCGTTGCCAGTTCTTTCACCACGCCAAAATCAATCAAAACAGGTTTGCCGTCTTGCTGCCGCAAAATAATATTGTCTGGCGCAATATCGCGGTGCACAATTCCCTTGCTATGAATGTGTGCCAGCACGGGCAGCAGTTGCCGCAGGAGCTGTTGCACCTCGGCTTCCGAAAACGCTACCCCCTGAGCGTGGCGCTGTTCCAGCAGCATCCGGTACGTTTGACCCTCCACGTAGTCCTGCACTAGAAATAGGCGCTGGTCTTGCTCGAACGTTGCTCGAAATTGAGGAATCTGGGGATGCTGGATCTGATAAAGGATCTGCGCTTCGCGTTGAAACAGCTCTTTTGATTTATCCAGTGCGTACGCATCACCCTGCGCTGGGATCAATTCTTTCAGCGCGCAAAGTTCGTTAAATCGCCCCTGGTCTTCCCCCAGGTAGGTGCGACCAAACCCTCCCTGGCCCAAGACGCTGAGAATGCGGTAACGGTTCTGTAAAGTTGTGCCAATGGGAATTGGTGGTCGCATGACAAAATACGTGGGTTAACGGATAGCGGACTGGAACAACGGCAGCCTTCCGGCACCTTCTATTCTGACAGAGGGATGGTCAGGATTCGGCAAGCATTTCGGCATCTAGCCGCTCAACTTCGCTTTTACCAGATCTTGCACTTTTTTACCGTCTGCTTTGCCCTTAAGCTGCTGCATCGCTGATCCCATGACTTTGCCCATGTCCTTGGCTGAAGTAGCCCCAACCTGAGCAATGATGTCGTCGATCGCCTGGCTCAGCGCTTCGACGGAGAGTTGCTGCGGTAAGTACTCTTCCAAAATGGCTAATTCCCGCGCTTCCTGCGCGGCCAGATCAGCACGGTTTGCCTGCTGGTACTGCGCGATCGAGTCCCGTCTTTGCTTTGCGAGCTGCACCAGCACTTCCATCTCCTGGGCATCCGTCAGGCTCTCCTGCCCGGATGGACGCACGCTCACTTCTTTTTCCAACACGGCCTTTTTAATGCTGCGTACCGTTTCAAGGCGAATCTTATCCTTCGCCTTCATCGCGGCCTGAATGTCTTCTGTAATGCGCTCTTTAAGACCCATCGGTTAGTCCTTCCTTGTCGATCGATTGATTAGAGGCTCCCTTTGACTTTAGACTACTGATCCTTCGATGTAAGCTCTGCTCCTCCACCCAGGTCCACCAACGGGGCGAAGGAGGACCGGGACTACAAGGGATAGGCTGAGATTGCATAGAATTGTAATTGTAGTTTCTGTAAATTCCCGGATTTGTTTTTTGAAGATCAGGAGAAAATAGAGACGAAGGGTGATGCGACCCAAGATATCAGCACACTGTAAAGAAAACGCTTAGACCGCGATCGCCTGAATTCTGAACAGTCAATATCGCTTAGATGTCTGAAGTTTGGCTGTGGTTTTCCACGCGTATATTCTGAGAGATGTTTCCAAAACTGGATGGTAATATTGCGATGATTACGATCGAGGACACACTGTGATTCGCGCTGCAACTCTTACTCCTCAACCAACACTGCCATCTCTGAGCGACCAAAATCGGTTACGGTTGCTCTCTGGTTCGGCGAATACGCCACTTGCTCAGGAAGTTGCGCGTTACCTGGGAATGGATCTCAGCCCAATGGTGCGAAAGCGCTTTGCCGATGGCGAACTCTATATCCAGATTCAAGAATCCATCCGGGGCTGTGATGTCTATCTGCTCCAGCCAACCTGTCGTCCCGTCAACGACAACTTGATGGAACTGCTGATCATGATCGACGCGTGTCGCCGCGCATCGGCACGGCAAATCACAGCCGTCATGCCCTACTACGGATACGCCAGAGCCGATCGCAAAACAGCCGGTCGAGAATCCATCAGCGCCAAGCTGGTCGCAAATTTGATCACACAGGCAGGTGCCAGTCGCGTTTTAGCGATGGATCTGCATTCCGCCCAGATACAGGGCTATTTTGATATTCCACTCGACCATGTGTATGGATCGCCGACACTGATTGATTATCTCTCCAGCAAGCAGTTGTCCGATTTAGTCGTGGTGTCACCCGATGTCGGTGGTGTGGCACGGGCACGCGCATTTGCCAAAAAGCTGAATGATGCCCCGCTTGCCATTATTGACAAACGTCGTCAGGCGCACAACGTCGCGGAAGTGATGAACCTGATCGGCGATGTTGCTGGCAAAACAGCCGTCCTGGTCGATGACATGATTGACACGGCAGGCACCATTCTTGAGGGGGCACGACTGCTCAAACAGGAAGGTGCACGGCAGGTATACGCTTGTGCCACCCATGCGGTCTTTTCACCCCCTGCGATCGAGCGTCTGTCGAGCGGTCTGTTTGAAGAGGTTATTGTCACCAACACCATTCCAGTCCCGGAGGCCGATCGATTCCCGCAGCTGACGGTACTTTCAGTCGCCAATCTTCTCGGTGAAACGATCTGGCGTATCCATGAAGATAGCTCTGTCAGCAGTATGTTCCGCTAGAGAACAGCAGCACGGACGTGAAGGCAATGGGTCTGGCTTGGGGCGGATGAGTAAAGTTTGGGGCCGGTCACGATCGGTCTGGTCAGTACGCTAAGGACATCGCCAGCGGTTGCTACCGCCTATTTGGGTGGGCGTTCTGACGGGTCGCTGTCACCCGATGGATGGTGGCTATCCTTGCCCCATTTCGTGGCGAGCCAGTACCTGGACGACGATCGCCCTGAGCCTATTTCTCGACACGGTTGATCTCGGTCGGGGTGCCTTCGCCCAGGTTGGTTTGCCGAAACGAAGCCGTGTCGGGCAGCAACATCCGCAGTTCGGGCGTGTAGTCCAGCGCGACACTCGCCAGTTGAATGCGGCAGTCCAGCAGATGCCCACCTGTTCTGCGATCGGCCGTTAGCAGGTGGAAGTGATACCCCGGCACGTTCACCCCTTGCATGTAGAGTGGCATCCGAAACCCAACCAGTGTCCCCTGTACATTGTGCAATTCAAACACAGCCTGATGCTTCACGGCGTCAGCAAGGCGTGGATAGGGTGGCGTTTGCCTGGGGACACTACGCACTTTGATGCTGGCAAAAGTGCCCGTCAACCGGATCGCTACCGGTATATTTTTCGTTGTCACGACCTGGTCGAGCGATCGCTGGAGTGCGGCAAAGCTAGCAATGTTGGTCAACCGGGCTGATTGTTCTGGCTGAAAGAACGTCACCACGGCGAAAGGGGTTTTCATCGCGTTGTTGATGACCGACGCGACGCCGTTAGACTTCACCTGGTAGTAGGTACCGTCCAGAGCAATCATTTCACCGTCCAGATCGTTCACCGTTCCTAACCCAAAGTTGCCATTCCGCTTCAGATCTTCGAATGATGTCACACCGTCATAAACGCCTTCTAACAGCGCACCGATGGTTGATGTCTGAAAGACTACGTGGTTTGGCCGCAACCGGGCCAGAACGGGCGGCGCGATCGCCAGTACAAGCGTGAGCAACACAGCCAGTCCAAATAGTCGGTAACGCTTCATCATCGGGATTTTCATGCTGTCACCAGGGCGTACTGGTTCACCGTCAAAGGTTGGCGCAACCATGCTACTGCGTTTAATGGCTCGATGTAGAAAAGTGTTACTGAATACATCACACGACGCGATGCTGGCTGTTGACGGACATTCCCCTTGGACTTGACTCCGAGCGGTAGACCAACCGGAAAGTGTTGACGTGAGCTTCCTCGATGGCCATGCATGGCGTTAGCTGCCAGGGTTCCGTGCGCTGGCGCTCGGGTGCTCATACGTGAGCGGCAGTTTGACGGTGAAGGTTGTGTGCCCAGAGCCGCTGTCTACGGAGATCTTGCCGCCCAAACATTCTACCAACCGGCTCACCAGCGCTAACCCCAATCCAGTGCCACCACGTTTCCACGGGTCAGCCTGGGGCACTCGATAAAACTTCTCAAAGATCCGGGGGATTTCGGCCTCTGGAATCTCTGTCCCGGAATTATCCACAATGAATTCAACATGCGGCGGTGTCCAGTTGACGACTACTTTGATGTCGCCATCGGGTGGGGTGTACTTGCAGGCATTATTCACCAGTTCAACGACGATGCGCTCCAGGCTGGGTTGGTCAGACACAAGTGCTGGCAGACGGGGCGGCAGTTCCATGTATAACTTCTGCTGCTGGGTTTCGGCCCGTTCGGAAAAGGACTGAATGAGCGGTGGTAGCCAGTCATTTAAGTTGATCTGTTCCGGGCTATAGGTTTGGGAACCGGCTTCCAGGCGTTGTAGATCCAGCAAATCATTAATGAGATTGGTTTCACGCGTGCATTCGTTCTGCAAAATCTTCAGGTATTGAGCCGACGACTCGGGAGAACGGGCGATCTTGAGCAGCTCGATCGCCATTTTGATATTGGCCATGGGCGATCGCAGTTCGTGCGAAACGGTGTTGAGAAAGTCGTCTTTGAGCTGTGCCACGCGCTGTAGTTCTCGCACCTGCTCCTCCAGGGCTGTCTCTACCTGTTTGCGCAGCGAAATATCTTCGAGAACCAGTAGAAAGCCATTAGGCGCTAGAGCGGTGTCCCTGGTATCGTGCGGCATGGCTTGATACGTCAGCGGTTCTAGCTTAAGTTCAAACCAGTGCTCATCGCGATAGAATTCCCAGGGCACCATAGAATGCTCCTGTGCCAGCGCATGTAAACTGGTCTGCCACTGTTCCTCGCTGAACCAACTGGGTATCAGGCCCGTCCTTACGTCACTACCCACCGTGACATGCAACCAGTTCGTTGCAGCCGGATTGCAAAACCACACCACGCCATCTAAGTCGGCGGCCAGCAAGCCAATGGACAGGTTGTGAGCGATCACGGCTTGCGTTGACTGCGATCGCGCAAACTGGTCTGCCAGCGTTGCCAGCTGCTGGACGCTCTGCACCAATCCAGTCTTGCGGCGTTGCTCAATGGTTTTTCCCAATGATTCGTGTCGGCTACTCATGGCCAGGTCTGGCTGGTAATGCCGCCATAGCTGCTGGATCTGCTGCTGGAGCAGCCCTGCCAGATGCAGTCGATCGCTGAGCATAACGGCGATCGTAGTGATGGCGAACAACCCCAACGGGAACACCACAGGCAACCAGTACCCCAACCGAAACGCCCACAGACTGATACCTCCCCAACCAGCACACAGTCCAACCATCAACGCAATTTGGAGCGATTCATGGCGACGACTCAGCATGAAACTCAAGATCGGGCCGCCCAAGATTAAGATCAGCGGCCACCAGTCTTCAGGCAGCGGTTGCAGCGCATTTTGCTGGAGTAGTGTGTTGATGACTGCCGCATTCAGATCCACGCCACTGGCCGGTGAACTGTAGTCAAACGGGGTCATTAAAGGGTCAATGCCTGTTGCTGTGACAC
>JAJPKC010000531.1 GCA_021323955.1 Oscillatoriales cyanobacterium Centralia_MAG_596
AGCGACGTGCCCGTCACACGGGTCAGGATGTTCTGAATTTGTGACCCATTGTTAAACCAGGCTTCGCCGCCCGTGGGAATGGAAAACTCCCGAAAGCTATGGTACAGGTTCACACCCCGCTCCGTGCCGCCTGTGATCGTGCAGACCGTACATCCCGGAGGGGCAATTGAATTCACAGGCAGTGTCTTGTCGGGGACAATTTGCGCGGTGGCAAGGGGAGCAACTGCCCAACTGCTCAGTAAAACCCAACCTGCAAGCCAAACCGGGCCTCGATTCTGGTTCATTGCAACCCTCCGACAAAATTCATCCAAGTTTTACTCAACTAGGAGAATAATTCAAGGTCAGGTTCGGAAAATGTTGTCAATTTTTGCTACTTTTTGAGCCATTGGGTTGCCGTCAGCGTCAGCCCACCCGCTGTAAACAGCGCGATCGCAGAGGGCACCAATGGCAACCACCCACCCTTGACGATAAACACCCCGTAGCAAAGCAGATAAAGGATGCCGATAGACCCAGCACCCGCCACTATCAGCATTCGGGAACGCTGAATGGCCCACACGATCGCGCCACCGACCATTGCCCAGCCGACGATACACAGCGCATCGCCCCAGAACGGTAACCACCAGATGAGCGATCGACCATCCAGCACCGCACTCGTCAACTGGCTGACCATTTGTGCCTGGATGATTACACCCGGCAACTCGCCGACAGGAGTGATGGAATAGTCGTTGACACCAGCACGAGCCGTGAACCCAACGAGCACAATGCGATCGCGGATTTTTGCGGGTGGCACCTTCCCTGCAAGGACATCCCGTAACCGCACTCGTTCCAGGAATTTGCTGGCTTTGCCCTGGTAGGTACGGAAGTTTAGCAGCGTTTGATAGCCCCCTGCACTTAGGTTTGCATAACCACCGGTGTAAGGGTCGAGGCGTTGTAAGCGAGTGTTTCCCAACTGTAACGCCTGGATCAGGTCTCCATCGGGTGTGAACGGTGCCTGGTAGGGTTTTCCTTGGGACTCCAGATATTGACGCGCGATCGTGAGGCTTAACGAACTGTCTGTGGCGCAAGTTGGTGGAGTTGGTGTATCTACCAATAATTGCCGTCGCACCACTGTTCCCGGTTCATCGAAGCTCAAATCGCTAAAGGCCAGTCGTTTGCCAAACTGGGCGCGGGGTAGCTCGTCTGGGGAGCGCACTCCTTCTTTCCATGCTGTATTGAGTTTGCACAGTAAAATCAGATTCGCATCTTGCTGAAAATGTTGCACCAGGCTGGGTTGATCAGTCGCAAAGTCACGATACATATCCAGCCCGATTACCCGTGGTTTCGCCTGTTGGAGTTTATCGAGCAAGCGCGACAGGGATGGATCAGGAAGGGTCCCCCCCCGCACACCGATCGGATACGCTTTGTTTTGGCGCTTAATGTCTTCATCATCAATGGCCACCAACAGCAGGCGATCGTCCCTCGCTTCACTGGGTTTCCAGCGCATGAATTGGTCATAGGCCGCTAATTCTAACGGTTGCAGCCAGCTCATGAACCGGGCTGTCAGTATCAGAAAACCGACTCCCAGGCTTGCCAGTATAGCCGTGCGGCGCGTTGGTTTGCGTAACGGGGCATAGCGGCTGGTCGTAATGTATTGTTGCTGGAGTGCGGTCGGTTGAGGCTGTTTGTTTTCTGCCAACTGAAGCCATTGCATGGCATCGGTGAGTTCTTTACCCCGCAGCAAGAAGCTCGGATCGTATGCTTCCTGTTCCCATTCAAGAGACTGAATTAATAACCGTGTATGCAATCGTATATGGTCTGGATCGGTGTCCAATGTCCGCACCAGTTCACCAAAATTGGTAAAGAAATCCTTGTTATGTCGGTTGAAGTCAAGCCACTGAATGCCTGCTAAGCAAGGCGGTAAAGCGCTACTCTGCACGGGTCGGTACAAAACAGTGACGACCCGTTTATTTAGTTTGAGCGCGTACTCAACTTCTTCGACGCAGTAGGGAGATTCAATTGAATTGGGGGAAATAATGAACAAAAAGTTGTTGGACGTTTCAATTCCCCGAAAGATCTCCTGTTGAAAATCACTGCCAGAGGCAATGCTCTCTTGATCAAACCAGGTGGTCTTGCCTTGAATTTGCAGTGCATTGTTGAGACGACGGACAAAATCAGAATCCACCCGCGAGTAAGCAATAAACACATCCAGCGATCGACCGGCAGGCTGTTGCAGGCTTTCTTCAATAAAGCGTTGCTGTAGCGACGTGGGCCCATGTTGAGTCTGCAAATGTGCCAGCTTCAGCCAGGATTCCGCCTGGTGTAGATTGTAGCCTCGCAATAAAAGGCTGGGGTTACGGGTCTGACGCTCCCACTTCAGCGCTTTTGCCAGCAGCAATTTGTGCTGCTCGTAATACATGGCGTCTTGATGGAGAATTTTGATCAGTTGGCTCTCGTCCTGACTGTAATCTGTAGCGACAACATTGTCGGTGAGGTCGATGTATTGCAAGCCACGTAGCGCGGGTGGTCTTTGAGCGGGGTCAGTTTCGCCAACCAGTAATGGAATAATGCGTTTGTTGAGCGACAGCGCGTAGTCCAGCTCATGCTGGCAGTAGGCTGACTGGAGTGAGTGTGGAGACAATAAATAAACCACATTGTCTGCTTCTTCAATCCCCTGATTGATCGCGGTTTGAAAGGTTGCGCCTGTTTGAATATCAGTCTTACTGGTCCAGACCGTAAAGCCTTCTCGCATTAGGCTGCGACGAACTTGCTCGGCAATGACATCGTCTTTCTCCGCATGGGAAAGAAAGACCTGCGTCATTAAATTATCCGCATTCTTGATACTCTCGGTAATGTATTCGCAATGCAGATCGGTAGGGATACAGGGAGGCTGCTCGTTATGGAAATGTACCTTCAGCCAGTCTTCGGCAAGATGCCGCTCTTCACCCGTGAGCAAATAACGGGATTGTTTTTGGTGGCGTTCCCAAACCAATGCCTGGTTTAGAAAGTAGGTGTGTTTTTTAACATAGTCCCGGTGATGTTCAAAAAGCGCCATCAATTTTGCGAAGGCGACCTCAAAGTCTTCTCTGCCGTCTCGAAAATAGAGCCAGTTGATTTTGGCGATCGCGGCAGGCATGTTTGCAGAACTGGAGTGCAGCCCTTTTGCTTGAAAGGTTTCCCAGGCGACCATATCGGCATCAGGGTAACGCTGTTGCCAGGTTGCGTAGCTAATTTGCTCCACGTGCAACAAGGGGATAATCCGCTTATGGCAACGGCTTGCGACTTCAATCTCTTTTAAGCAATAGGGTGAGTTCACCGAGTGTGGCGAGATGATGAATAAAAAGTTATCCGTCTTTTCAATGCCATCATCAATCTGATTCTGATAATCTACAGCCAGGGGAATATCGGTTTGATCCAACCAGGCTTTGACCCCTTGCTTAAGCAGTCGCTGATGCAGCCGGATGGCAAAGTCTTGACTATCTGCCCGCCCATACGAGATAAAGGCATCTTGAAAGTCGTGCATGATGAAGCCGCTTGCTAGGAAAAGAGTGCCCCAAATATATCACCAAGGTTATGACTTCTCGAAGATTATTTATTTGGCACAGGATAATTGGCTGCACGCTGGCTGGAGCGCTGTTGGGAGGCGGTTTAGAGACGGCGATCGCGCCTCCGCCAGTACACGCCGAGTCGATTCTGGAACGGCTCCATAACTTGATTTGGCCGCCCACGAACAGAGGCACTGCCAGTGGTCGTAGGCGCGGTGGGGCGATTCGAGGCAACTGCGCCGCCGTCAATAATCCATCGGCGGGTGTCAGGGAACTGATCGCGCTCATCCCTCAAAATAACGAAGGGAAAACGACGAGCGCGTTTCCGACCTTCTGGTTTTATACGCCCACGTTTCAGTTTCTGCCGTCCGATCCGTCGTCTGCAAACCCTGCTCCGGTTCAGGTTCGGGATGGCGAATTTATGTTGCTGGACGATCGCGGACAGCCTGCCCTCAAGGCTCCCATTCCAGTGACGCTACCGGATCAATCTGGGTTGGGTCGGCTGACCCTGCCCAGTGATCCCTCAGCCTGGGTGAATCGCAAGGGGCTTGAAGTTGGTAAACGCTATAACTGGTTTTTCTCGATCAGGTGTGATGTTAACCAACCCGCCAAAAACCCCAGCGTGAGAGGTTGGATTGCGCGCGTTGAAGCGCCACCAGCGTTAGCAGAACAGTTACAGAAAACCCCCAAAAAAGACCGATACGGGGTCTACATCACAAACGGTATTTGGTTTGAAGGTTTCACCCTCCTCGCTGAAAACCGTCAGGCAGCACCAGACAATTGGGCAGCGGTGTTAAAGGAGCTAGAGCTTGCAACGGTGACGCAAGCGCCGATCGTGGTCTTGCAGCCCATCAAGAGTGGCAAATAGTGGTTGACGAGAGTTCCCCTAGAACGGTTGATTGTAAATGAGAGAGAAATAAAAGCCTTGTTCCTGCAAAGTGCGCTTCTCGCCAGAAATATCGGTTAAAGGAATACCCCAATCAAAGCGGGCCGTGAGACGATCGCCCGCCTGAAACCGCAGCCCCAAACCAACCGAAACCAATGTATTGGGCGAAGGGTTCGCCCCGCTTCCCCGGTTAAAGCCATGCCCAATATCGACAAACGGATACAGTTGTAAGACAGCATTGCCGAAGCTGGGGAGGCGAAGGATCGGAATTCTCACTTCAGCGGAGGCAAAGAGGCCGCTGTCGGTGAATAGCTGGTCTTGCCGAAAGCCCCGCACACTGTCCTGGCCACCGATCCCAAATTGTTCCAGCGGCACCAGCGGTCTGTCTGCCAGTTGGATGTCCCCGCGCAGCAGCAGTAGTGTATCTGGCGCTAAGAGGCGGACATATTGCGCCTGCCCTCTCCAGACAAAAAAGTTCCCATCGGGCGGGTCAGCATTGATCGTGGCGTTCAGGGCACTGATGCCAACGCTGAACTGAGACCGAAAGGCCAGAACTTCGGTCTGGTTACGCAGCGTGTAGTCTTGAAAAAAGCGTAGAGCCGTAATGCGGGTATTGCCCTGGTCGTCTGCACCCACTGCTGGAAAGGGGATTTCACCGCCCAGCAAGGTCGCACCACTTTCGCGATGGCTAACAGTCAGACCCAGAGCAAATTCCTGGGTTGTGCTTTGCAGGATCGGTTGGCGTACCGTTAGTTCGACGTAGTTGGAGTTGGAGTGAATATCCAGGACATCAAAGGGTGGTTCAATGACGCGGCTGAACGCAAAGCCACCGCTCAGAGCGATTGTCCCGTTGCGCGGGTTGAAGGGAATGGTATAGCTCGCGTCGAAGGCATTGCTGCCATCGGTGTTGGTGTAGGCAAGGCTCAAACTGTCACCCAGCCCCAGCAGGTCAGCGTTGGTCAACTGGAGCTGTCGCCGAAAGGTGCCGACACTGGGGGTGCGTCCGTTATCCAGACTGACCTGCACGTCCCAGATGGTCGCCTCGGTGATGTTCACGGATAGCAAGTTTTCACCAACTGTCGTCCCGGCAGACAGTTCCGCAGACACCGCTTTGATCAGTGGATTGAGTTGCAGCAGTTGGAGTGCTTCTAACAGTCGTTTTTGATTCAGCGGTTTGGTGGTGGCGATCGCCAGCCGACTCCGCACATAGTTAGGGTTGAGATGGTGGGTGCCCGTGACTTTGATGTCTTCCAGCCCACCTTCGCTGACCTGAATTTTGACGACACCGCCCTCAAGTGGTTGCGGCGGGATATAAGCACCCGAGGTGATATAGCCAGCTTTAACGTAAAGTTCAGTGATTTTAGAGCGAACTTCAAAGAGTTCAGGCAGCGAGAGCGGACGCTTTGTATAGGGTTTGGTAAGGTTGTCAAAATCTTGTTGGCTGAATACCGTGCTGCCAAGCACCTCAAACCGCTTAACCGTGATTGTTTCGGGTACGTTCTCAGACGGTGGTGATGGCGCTGGTGCTGTGGGTGTGTCGGGTTGCAGTAACTCTCCAGGCGGTGGGAGTTGGGGTGGCAGGGATGATGGTGGCGATGGCGTCGTCTGCGGCGGAATGGGAATCACATCCTGCGGCGGCAGTTGGGGAACCGCGGGTCTTGGCAAGGGTGGCGTCGGAGCCTGAGCGGAGTTGATGGTTTGGGCACTAATGGTTTGGGCATTAATGGTTTGGGCATTAAGCGGTCTTGCCGGAAGACCACCAGCCAGTAGAGTTAGACTCAACCAGAACCAGGATCGATGGAACTTAGTCATTGCGGAAAAACGTAGGAAGCACACCGGATATTGATGGTAAACCCCAGAACTGAAGGGCTAACCTAAAGGGTTTGGGGCAAAGAGACCCTGGTTAATATGGCTGAACAAGCAGTGCGAGGCCTGAATCATGCAAATTTATAGTAGCAAGAGAAATATAGCTCATCTTGCTCTCAGTGGCTCATCGGGTTCTTTTTTGTTTTTGGTTAAGCACTGTTACTAGAAATCTTGCTTGTCACCAATAAGGCTGGTTCTTTTAGAGACGACCTGGCTGATGACTGAGACCCCCAAAACGATATTTGAGACCTCCAAAACGATATGGAACAAGATTTCTAGTAAACAAAATGCTTTGAGGGGCAGGTTTGGTGCCAGAGCGATCGGCTAAAGACAAAGACGTTGGCAAAACCTGCCCTCTACCAGACCGTCCATTTTTGCTCGCAAAGCTCCTCAGCATTTAGGCATGATCGCGCCAACCGTTTTACACCGCGGGAATGAGGCTTCAATGCGTGTAAAAGTTTGTGCCAAGTGTGTCCCTTCCAAAAAGAAACAGTATTATATTCTGAACGAAGAGTTTTTGGTTGGCTGTGAAAAGAAAGATCCTGCCGCTCTGGGGGATTGGAGGCTTAGCCGTTGGCTTACTCACAAGGATAAGCCCCGCTCAGGGGCAGATTATCCCTGATGCCACGTTGCCTGTGAACTCGATCGCGTCTCCGGGATGTACAGTCTGCACGATCATAGGTGGCACTGAGCGGGGTGTGAACCTGTACCACAGCTTTCGGGAGTTCTCCATTCCCACGGGCGGCGAAGCCTAGTTCAACAATGGGTCACAAATTCAGAATATCCTGACCCGTGTGACGGGCACGTCGCTGTCGAACATTGATGGATTGTTGCGCGCGAATGGGACGGCGAATCTGTTTTTGCTGAATCCTAATGGGATTGTGTTTGGCCCGAATGCCCGGTTGCAGTTGGGCGGCTCGTTTTTCGCCACCACTGCGAATAGCGTGAAGTTTTCAGACGGCAGTGAGTTCAGTGCGACCAATCCCCAGGCTCCGCCGTTGTTGACGATTAACATTACGCCCGGGTTACAAACGGGCACTGTTGCACCCACTTCCACGATCGCCAATCGGGGCAATCTGACGGCGGGACAGGATTTGACGCTGGTGGGCGATCGGCTGGACTTGCAGGGGCAATTGGTGGCAGGCAGAGATCTGACCCTGAAAGCGCAGGATACGGTACAAATTCGCGATACCGTCACAACGACCTTTCTAGCTCAGTCGGGCAGAGATTTAACCGTACAGGGCAATCAGAGCGTTGATATTCTGGCGTTGAACCATCCCCAAACGCCATTTCAAAGTGGCAAAAGCCTGAGCCTGACTAGTGATGGGGTGATTTCAGGTGATGCTCATTTTGTCAGTAGGTCTGAGTTTCAAGTTCGCAGCTTATCTGGACAATTGGCAAACTTCACCAGTCTCTATGATCCGATTATCAGTAGTGCTGGGAATGTGAACATTGCGGCTGGGTATACGGGAGCCTCCTTGTTGATTGAATCTCAGGGGAGTGTACGGATTCAAGGAGCAGTCACCATTAATACTCCAGATACAGTGTCCTCGTTTGTGGAAAGCGATGCGGTGTTGAGTAATCAACTAGGGTTAATCGTTCGTTCGGGACAAGCGGCACTGGTCTTCTAAAGGATGATTGCTAGAATTACTACAGCGGTTGAATTCTAGCCTATGCATTGCCCAAATTGCCAAAGTAAGCAGATTGTAAAAAACGGCAAAA
>JAJPKC010000269.1 GCA_021323955.1 Oscillatoriales cyanobacterium Centralia_MAG_596
CGCAAGATTCACGACCTGGCACTCAGAGAGTGCCTGAGCATTCTGGAATGGGTGGCTCAGAAGAAGGGTAAGCAAGTGGTCTACCGCGACCAGTGGTTCCCTAGTTCTAAGCTGTGTTCTGAATGTGGACACGTGCTAGAGTCTCTGGATCTCAAGACAAGAGCATGGCGTTGTCCTGAGTGCTACAGCTTGCATGACCGGGATGAAAATGCCGCCAAGAATATCAAAATGGGCGGGAGTCCGTCCGTAGGCTTAGGGGATGTCAGACTGGTGTGCCAGCAATCCCTGCTCGAAGCCTGAATCCCACGCGCTTCTAGCCGTGGGAGTGGCTCAACAAAGACGCGTTTGTCTATGATGCTGAGACTGACGAATATACATGTCCCGCCGGTCAACGGCGCCCTTTTCGCTATGAGTCAATTGAAAAGGGGAGACAGAAGCGACACTACAAGCATTCAGCGGCGGCCTGTCGGGAGTGTCAATTGAGAGCGCAGTGTACCGTGAACGTAGCCGGGCACCGAATTTCGCGCTGGGTCGATGAACATTTGTTGGAAGCGATGCGGGAACGGGTGCACGCCCAGCCGCAGATGATGCAGCGACGGCGGGAACTCGTCGAGCATCCCTTTGGCACCCTGAAACGAGGAATGCAACAGGGCTACTTCTTATGTCGCGGTTTGACTAAGGTCAGCGGTAAGATGAGTCTCTCGATTCTGGCCTACAACTTAAAACGCGTGTTCAATATTCTAGATGTGGAGCCGATGCTGGCGGCGAGAAAGCCCGCCAAGGGCTAAGAATGAGTACGCGGAACCGTCCAAGTGGAAACACGTGCAGGCATTGTTGCGGAAACTCCCATGAAATAAATAATTCTGCAGCAAAAATTATTCTGAGCAAGGCAAGCCTTCTGAGTTGTCACACAGTCTGGTGCGGGGCAGTTAACCCAGTGTCCTCAGCAAAAGCTAAAGAAGTAGGGGTTTAACCCAAGCAACACCACTCGCGCTAGCCCAGATCTTGCAGCCGACTTTGCATCTCAAACAACAACAGCTCCCAAGCAGTTTGAGTCAGCTCTGCTTAATGCCTTGTAAAACTCAAGCTAAAGCGGGTACCTATCCCAATCTGGCATCTTCTTCCCTCTGGGTCGGCTCAGCCTCTCGTTGCATTACCAGCTCTATCATGAGAAAGTCTGTAACCGACTGTCAAAAGTAAGCCAATAGGTCATGACTGCCCCTAAGACGATCGCCCCGTAAAGAAGTTGAGCGCCCACACTGAGCGAGTGAATTGCGGTTTTATATCCTCTCACCCGTAACCGTTCCACAATGAGTCCAATGAGGATGCAGAACAGGCAGAGTCCGAAGAAGAGATAGAAGCCGTATTCGATCGCCACCGTGTAGCCTGTATCGGCTAATTGGGCATTGATAGCAGTCAACAGCACAGCACTGGACAGCAACGCAGAGATGGCTACGGTGAGCCTTTCTTTTGCCATGTTTTCTGAGAAAAAGAGTGTGCTGAAGAGGACGAGAACCAGGAGTCCCAGTGGCAGTAGTGCTTTGACTAGAAAGACAGCAAAGCGTCGTTGAAGTGTGATCGTAGCACTTAGTCCGGGATAATCGACCCGGAGGTTAGCATCAAACAAACGTGGGTTACCTCTAGTAGAAGTGCTGCTAAAGGTTTCTTGAGCGTATTGAAGCTTTTTAAAGTTCCAAAGCTGCAAAGATTGATAGGGCTTTTTCACTTCCTCAGGGTCAGGTTTCAACAATTTGAGTCCAAAGGTATCGATCGCGTAGATCAGGCGTTCACTCGGTACTCGAACATTTTCAAAGTAAAGCTTTAGCGTTTGCTGGTCAAAGGGGTAGTCGTGAAAATCATAGCTGTTTCTAAATTCACCTCGCACCTGATAGAGCCGATAATTCAGCCCATCAATAGTGTCAGTGCGAATTGGTTTTTGCGGATCAAACAGCGGCAAGTTAGGATCAAGGCTGTTGGCAATGCCTGTTGGGAACTCGATCACAGTGGCATCGTTACTGCCGTTGTAGCGCATCCAGAGGTAAAAATCGGCAGCAAAGCTGGCTTTACTTTGATCCACTCGATTAAGCTTGTTAATATCGATCCCGGCATACACTACTTCTTGCCGCCAAAAGTATTGCCGCTCTTGTTGGCGTGGATCCGTGAGTGGAATGATACTTCCCGCTTTGATCTCGCGCTCCAGGTTAACTAGTTCTAAATGCTTGACGGGGCTAAGTTGTGTGGAAGCGGAGATGAGCGATCGCCCGACAAACTGCCCAAAGCGAACAGGTGGAGCCGCGTCATGGGTAGCACTGAAATAAAGATCGCTGCTCAATCCCTTGACAGCAACCTCTGGGCGATTGATTGCTTCAAGTTGATCGCGAATCTGTTGGCGATCGCGCTTAAGACTGGTAGCGGTATTTTGAGGTTTGGCGTTCTGAAGTGCGCGCACAGCGACGGCAGCGGCATCGTAATAGCCTGCTCCCACATAGGAGGGGCGCTTGCCATAGATTTGTTGATAGGCACTGGCAAAGGCTTGAGCCTCAACGTTGGCGCTGTCCAGAATGATAGGTACTGCGAGACGAAGTTCGTTGACAAAGTAACCGGGCTGCCGTTTTTCCTCTTCATATGGGTCGAACAGAGCCGGAAAGGTTTCCCTAGCTAGCGTGAGATTGCCCAGCAACGGCATATCCAGGTTGCGTTTACGAATTGCCACAATAAATTCTTTAGCAAAGGTGTCGCTCATTGCCAGAAACACAACGTCAGGAGCAGGCTGCTTGGCTAAATCGTTGACAATCGTAGTCACCGACTCTTGCCAATCCTCTGCTTGTGCATAAAACGCCCAGGATTGTTTGATTGTCGCTGCTTGTTTAAAGGTTGTTTCAAACGCGGAGCGGAGCGTTTGCCCAATCATATCGTCCGAGTAAATGATGCTGGCGGTATTCGCTTTGAGTACGTGTTGCGCGTAGAGCGCCAATAGATTGCTCTGTCGTGTGTTACTGAAGGTTGTGCGAAAGTAGTAGGGGTTCGCTTGGGTAAGGATATCGGAACTGGCAGTGCCAGTGATGACTGGAATCTGGAGGGCTTTATAAAGTGGAGCTGCGGCTTCTGAGGTGGTACTGGTTAGATGCCCCAGCGCCACTAACGCAGGACTTTTGGCAATCTCCAGTGTGATATCTTTGGCGGTGCCTGGATAGTCGCGATCGTCGTACACCAGCAGCTTCACTGGATGTCCGTTGATACCACCCTGCTGATTGACCGTGTTCAAGTAAAGTTGAACACTTTGCACCATTTCTTTGGCGGCTTCTTTGCGGCTGCTAGACAGTGGAACCGACAGTGCAATATGGATTGCATCCACAGCGGCAGTGTTTTGTCGCACAAGCGCGATGCTGCTGATGATAAGAAAAATGGCAAGGGCGATCGCCCCATATTTTGTCAGTGGATGAGTGCTCAACTGAGTGAATCGCTGCATGGCTCTTAAGACTGGATTTGCATAAAACAACCTCGAATCATTCAGCCTGGAAAATTCAACTGATGCGCTCCTTAAACAGAAGCCAATAGACGATCGCCGTAATGACCATAATCAAAACATAGACAACCCGTGCCGTGTAATCAATCCGCTTAGCAGTGAGCTTGTAGCCGTTTTACGCGAGGCGATCGCTGACAATTGCGATTGCCACCGTAAACAAACTCAAGCCAAAGAAAAC
>JAJPKC010000234.1 GCA_021323955.1 Oscillatoriales cyanobacterium Centralia_MAG_596
CAGGCATCGAGGCCGCGACGATCCGGATCATCTCGAACGATCCGAATGCGCCGGTGGTAGACCTGCTGGCGACAGGCATCATCGGCAGCGGGCGGGTATCAACGGCGATTGTGCAGGCGGGCAGCTTCGGGGATGTCTGCCTCGGCGCGAAGGCCGATCAGTTGCTGACGATCAACAATCGTGGGACGTGCCCGCTGTCGATCTCCAACATCATCGGATCGCTGGAATTCCTTGCACCGAGCGTCCTTTCTTATCCTCTGCTCGTCGGCGTCGGCGATTCGATTGATGTGGTCGTACGGTTCCAGCCGTCCGCGCCGTTTGGCGCGAAGGCTGGAACGATCACGATCGTCAGCGACGATCCCGCGGGATCGCATGTCGTGCCCGTCTCAGGGTTCGTGCCGGCACCGAAAGCAAACCTGATGATCGCCAACGCAGGAAGCTTTGGCGATGTCTGCATCGGCTCGTTTGCCGACGAGCCACTGATTGTCACCAACAGTGGCAAGTGTACGCTGTCCGTGACCGGTGTTTCGTCCACGTCCGGCGAGTTCTTGGTGCCGGAGGTGCTGCCCTATCCGATCACGATCGGTCCGGGCGACGCGCTGCCTGTACCAATCCGGTTCAAGCCGCTCAGCTTTGGCGCTAAGGCGGCGACGATCACTGTGACGAGCGATGATCCGGCGAGCCCGAACAGCATCAACGTCTCCGGCGAGGCACCTTCCGGCAAGCTGACAGTCGCTGGGTCGACGACGTTTGGCGGGGTGAGCGCCGGGTGCTGTGCGGACCGCACCCTGTCGATCTGCAATACCGGTGGCTGTGCGTTGAGCGTGACCAGCGTGCATTTCCGGCGCAAGAGTCGGCGCTGGAAACTGCTCAACAGTCCATTTCCGGCGACACTACATCCTGGCTCGTGTCTTCCGGTCGTCATTCAATATCGCGCCAGCGAGAAATGTCCGCGCCCGTGCGAAGTGGTGATCGAAAGCAATGATCCGGTGACGCCAGTGAAATATGTCGAGGTGATCGCCTACACAATCTGGGAGGCGTGCGGTAGGGATTGTTCCGATCCCGCCCCGGGCGACGACAATGACTGCCGCCGTGAGCGTTGCGGGAAATGTCCGCCCTGCCGGCAGGGATACCCGTGCTGCGATGATGACGACGACGATGACAACGACGAGCACTAATATGATCTCGGGAGGTTCAAATGCAAGATAGCAGCCGGTGCCTGTTCTGGGTTGGGTCCGGCTTAGTCTAACTCAACCCCTCCGAGTGCCTTGATTAACTGCCCCGTGCCAGACTGTGTAAAAACTAGAGGCAGCAATCCAAAAAGCGCTATTAGAAGCGTTTAAGCTGTTCAAAGCCGTACACTTATAGCGTCTCTTCTGAGTTTTCACACAGTCTGCCGTGCCGCAGAAGGGCAAGGGCACTCATATCGGCTCAATCCCTATGGGTTGACTCGCTTGGGCTTGGCATCATCCTGACTGGATCGCCCAAGCAGGGGATGATAAACCCGAAGTGCTTGGATGGGTAAGGGATGACCATCACTGGAACGCAACTCAAGGGTATGCCTTCGATTGGTCAACCCTTGAGCCAGTGTGGTTGTTTGCTCAAGCGTCGGGTCTGGATTGTGTCGGGGGCTATAGATATCCACAAAATTTGGCACAATCGACCACCGAATTTGAAAGCCATTGGTTAGTGCCACCTTTGTGAGTGAGGTAAGCCACCAGGCACTTTGATCAATGACAACTCGCCCAGACCGAGAAACAAAAGGGTTATCTGTATAGGCACCAGAACCATCTGCGCCAGTAACACTCCCGGTCACGGTGAAATCAAAGTCCGTGTTGGAGCGGAAATGAGTGATCGTTACCGTCCAATCCTCCACCTGCAATTTTGTCCGCGCACGAACCCGCATCAGTGCTCCAACTTCCCAGGGCCAATCCTTCCCTGTGGGAGGCGACTCCATCCAGTCGGCCGCAAACTGGCCGTTGGGGCGGGTGATGCTATACAGTTCTGGAAAGGCAGATGGTTTGCGGCCATCAAGACGAATGCTGCCACTTGCGCCAGTCAGCTTGGCGGCAGAGGCAATGACATCGATGCGATTGCCAACAAAAGGCAAGGTTAGTCTGCCGTTGTGAAAGGCAAGATCCTTACCCAGCAGGTAAGTCTTTACAAGTCCATCGGGGTCGGTCGGTTGCGATGGTTGATAGATGAGATACCGCTTGACAAGCTCAGCCATCAGAAAGTTACCCTGGGCATTTAAGTGGATCCCGTCTGCCAGCAACTGGCTGGGTAAAGAGGCATGATCATGCAGGTAGCGCAGCCAGGGATGCCGAATATCGACCAATCCGCAGTGATAGCGCCTCGCGAATTGCGGGATGAACCCATCGGACATCTGGTCACTCCAGGCCGATGAGCCCGTGTAATGGTCAGTCAGCAGCAGCACTTCAGCGGTGGTGGTTGCACGCGCTTTACGGATGATCTTTTCGTAAGCAAGCTGAGAACCGTACACATGGAAGATGAGTAGATCGGGATAGAACGGATAGAGGTCATGCTCGGCTGGCGCGATCAAACATTGGGCTGCACACCCTCCGATCGCTCGATTTTTGATCACGAAGTTAGTGTTCGGAAAGCGGGCGCGTAAATCAGCAGCAACGGCACGTGACCATGCCTGCTTCGTAATCGATTGTCCATAGAAAAGAATGCGGACGGTAGACCGATGTTGAGGGCTACTACTTGCGATCAGCGCCATTGTTCGCTGGATGTGAGCGCCTAAACTGGATGGGGTTGCAGGCGGTGCAGGGGGTGGATAGGCTTGAGCAGCGAAGCCAGAGACGCAAAGCACGCTGACAGTTACGATCGTCCAGGCCCATCTGTTTTTCACTGGTTTGCTACACTTTTCAGAATGAAACTTTTGCCCCTCCATAGCATAAGGGCACCTCGGATTCTTTTACCCAAAGGCACGTAAAGCGATAGAATCTAGGGCTGCATTCAGTCCTGATGGCGAAGTCCCTAGAGGCGAGCCAGCGGAAAATAGCAATAGAAAGCCGTCCTACCGACTCTGAGGTGATCGATGATATCCTAGGTGAAATGAGAAGTAGCATTGAGCCAGCTAGGCTAAAATCGGTCCCATAGTCAAACGAAGAGCCGGTGAAATCTGTACTGGTATCTTTTTGCCCAGATGTCGTCGCAACCCCTGACTCAAACCCCAATATTCTTATTTAACTTCTGAAAAAGTGATTTTGTAAATGTTTCTCGTGTCTCGATTGAGAATAGTTTTAATCTCATCGATTTTGGCTCTGTAGAAATAAGGATGAATTGTATCCACTGAGGGCATTTGCTCAAAAGCGTAGTAAAGCACCACTGGGTTTCCATGCAACTGACTAGCAGTAATATACCCAACCAGAGCGTGTTCAAAGGAGTGATAGCCATTCTTCCAAGGCCATTGCTTAGGCATTGTACCAAGTGATTGATTTGTTAAACCGTTGACCCCGCTCCAAACCTCACCATACTGCCGATCAATAAAATGATTGAACCAGTAACAATAGGTTTGCGGTAAGTAAGAAACTAAAGACGGCTTTTTCAAAGCAAGAGAGGCAGTAAATTGATCAAGTTCAGCATAGACCCACCAATCTTTATCGACATTAATGCCGCCTCTCTGGCGTATTCCAGACCCCCAAGACCCTGATTGAGAGAGATAAGCTCGTTCTAAAACTTTAGGGCCGTTCTCGTCCGCGAACGAAACCAGAGACTGTTCGCCAGTCAGCGCCCCAATCATGTGGAGCATCCACATGGCCTTAATCGTATGCCCAAAATCAACTTCTGTGTGTTGAATATCCTGATCGGTTGGGGAGTTTGCCGACAAAAAGAACAAATTTTCCTTAGGAGAGTAGAACTGATTGAGCATGATCTTTGAAAGCTTTACCATGTCAGATTTCCATGTTGTTTTGTATGGTTCTGATAGGATCGGAGTCAGCAACAGCATGTAAGCATTCAGTTGATCAAGTTGGGCAGTGAGTTGCTTATCTAGAGCCTTACCACTGTCGCCATCTTTCATCTGCCATTGAAGTAAATCGAGGTCAGAATTGTAATAAGTTTTGAAGATGAATTCTTTGGTCGCAAGGATATCTGGCAGAACCTCTGGATCATGAGTTAGATAATAATAAAAGCCGATACCTAAGAGAGCATAAGCTTGCTCTTGAGGATTTCGATATTCAATTGCTGGTTCCCAAGACTGACTTTTTCCATTCCGAAAGGCATAGGTACCACCCCGTTTACGATCAAATGCCTTCTGTCTTAGGTAATTCACTCCAGATTTAGCATATTTCAAATACTGGATATTCCCTGTAAGGTGAAAGGCAACGCCATAAGCGTAAACTTGGCGCGATATGGACACAACATATTGACGATTCGTCATCAGCCAGGGACTGTCTTTAATTTCTGGACAAGGATGATTGAGATCGAGCAGGGAACCATCATTGCATCGAACCGATGGGAAATTGCCAATCGGTTTGCCCAGAGCAGTGGGTAAGATCCAGAAAGGAAGCAGGTCATGTTGCAGATGCTTTAACCAACGTTGAGCCGTTGGAAGACGCACAACGGGGTTGACAAAAGTCCTAGACGTTTTAGCTGAGAATGACGCCTTAGTTAAGACTAAAGACGGATGAGAAGCTTGTAATATTTTTGCGGCTTGCAGATCGATACTTGTCGAATTTCCAGGTGAAGCAAGCCCACATGTAATAACGAGCAAAAAAGTCGAAAAACCGATCCAGTACTGAAATCGTCTCTTCATCAAATTAATTCCAATAAAGGGTTTAGGAGTTCTTTGCACGTGCAAAGAGCCCCATAACGCTAAATGGTATCGTGCAGAGATGCGTGTAAAAGTTTATTATCTGGGTGTCAAAGTCTTATACAGAGGGCTTTCGCCGTTCAACTCAAAACAGGGGTGATTTTGTTGGTTAACTGTCCCGCGGCAGGCTGTGTGAAAACCCAGGTATTTAGTGCAAATGATCTACTCTAGAGGGGTGCTTCTGAAGAGTGATCGCCATGCCTCATATTCAGGGACAGGACCGTTA
>JAJPKC010000637.1 GCA_021323955.1 Oscillatoriales cyanobacterium Centralia_MAG_596
AGTCCGAGCCGCGATCGCGCCGCCTTGACCGCGTTGAGTCTGCGACAGCGGCAGCTCAATCTTAAAGAAATGTATCGTTTACTACCCGCCCACCAAAATTTGTTAGTCTGCTCGTGTCTTCTCATCCATTCATTAACCAGCAGGGATCTAAGCCATGATTGTGGTCATGAAAATTGGCTCGCCAGAAGCCGAAATCACTCGCCTTACCGACGAATTCTCTAGCTGGAACCTGAATCCAGAAAAGATTGTTGGTAAGCACAAAGTCGTGATTGGTCTGGTCGGCGACACCGTTGATATGGATCCGCTCCAGATTCAAGAATCGAGTCCCTGGATTGAACAAGTCTTGCGGGTTGAAAAGCCTTACAAGCGGACCAGTCGAGAATATCGGCATGGAGAAGCCAGCGAAGTGACGGTATCGACCCCTAACGGCCCTGTTACGTTCGGTGAGCAGCATCCCCTGGTTGTGGTTGCCGGTCCCTGCTCGGTCGAGAATGAAGACATGATTGTAGAAACGGCACGGCGCGTCAAGGCTGCAGGCGCACAATTCCTGCGCGGTGGTGCCTTTAAGCCACGCACCTCTCCCTACGCGTTTCAGGGACATGGTGAAAGTGCGCTGGGGCTGCTGGCACGGGCACGCGAAGCAACAGGTCTGGGGATCATCACTGAGCTTATGGATGCGTCGGATTTGGATACGGTTGGCGAAGTGGCTGATGTCATCCAGATTGGTGCTCGCAACATGCACAACTTCTCGCTGCTCAAGCGAGTGGGAGCGCAAGATAAGCCAATATTACTGAAGCGCGGCATGTCGGCGACGATCGAAGAATGGCTGATGGCCGCCGAGTATATTCTTGCCGCTGGCAACCCGAACGTGATCCTCTGCGAACGCGGTATTCGCACGTTTGATAACAAGTATGCGCGTAACACGCTGGATCTATCGGTGATCCCGGTTCTGCGATCGCTGACGCACCTGCCGATCATGATCGATCCCAGCCACGGGACAGGCCGCTCTGAATATGTGCCCTCCATGGCAATGGCGGCGATCGCAGCTGGCACAGACTCATTAATGATTGAAGTCCATCCCAATCCGAAAAAAGCGCTGTCCGATGGCCCACAATCGCTCACACCCGATCGATTTGACAGCCTGATGAAGGAATTGTCCGTGATTGGCAAAGCAACCGGACGCTGGCTCGTTGAACCGGCTGTAGCAGCAGTTTAAGCATTCAGGTTTCATATGGTTTAGGGGTTAGAGATGTTCCAGTGGAGCATCTCTAATTTTTTCTGCAAGCCCTGAAACCGATATTTCAGACGACCGCCCCAGATAGTTCGTGTCCGCATTATCCCTCTGCTTCAAACTGAAAGAATTAGCGGCTGTGGTAGGTTTAACCCGCATGATTCAAGTCGATCGCACAGCAAAAGCAGAATATGGGGACTTTCAAACGCCGCTCGATTTAGCGACGCAGGTGTGCAAAAAGCTGGTTGAGCTGAATATTCGCCCAACAACTATTATTGAACCGACCTGCGGGACTGGCAACTTTCTCATAGCCGCCGCACAGACCTTTCCAGCCGCGAGGCAGATCATTGGTGTTGAACGTAACCCGCACTATCTTCAGGAAATGGATCGTCATCAACGGGGCGATCGCCGAATCGAAACCAAGCAGGGCGACTTTTTTCAGTTCGATTGGTTGTCGCTGATCAATGAACATCAAAACCTGTTAGTACTTGGCAACCTTCCATGGGTCACAAATTCCCAGCAAGGGACGATCGACAGCCAGAATTTGCCAACTAAGACGAACTTTCAACGATTTCGAGGGGTTGATGCTCTCACCGGCAAAAGCAATTTTGATATCTCCGAATGGATGCTGATTCAAATCGTTGGCTGGTTGCAGCATCGTCCGGCGTGCTTAGCCATGCTGTGCAAGATCACGGTTGCGCGAAAATTGCTGAACTATATCCATGCAAATCAACTCAATTTAGCCGATTTCGTAACCTACAAAATTGATGCTAAAAAATATTTTGCTGCCAACGTTGAAGCGTGCCTATTGGTCTGTAAATTTGACACCCATTCCCACAACTACTTTTGCGATGTGTTTAGCGCGCTTGATTCTTATGAGCACCATCGCATTGGATACTGCAACCATCATGGTTTAGTTCGCGATCTCGACTCATTCTCAACGCTGAGCCATTTGTATGATCCCACCCCCACAACAAAATGGCGTTCCGGGATCAAGCACGACTGCTCGGCTGTGATGGAATTCTCTAAAGTTGGGTCGCAGTATGTGAATGGATTTGGAGCGACTATCGACCTTGAAGAGACGTATCTTTTGCCGTTACTGAAGGGGTCTGATGTTGCCCAAAATCGCACGTTAACGACCAATCGCTTTGTTTTAGTAACCCAAAAATTAGTGGGTGAATCGACGGATGGCATTCGAGCTCATGCGCCCAAAACCTGGAGCTATCTCAACTCTCATGCCAATGAGCTAAAGTCCCGCAAAAGTAAAATTTATCAGCACAACCCCCCGTTCTCCGTATTTGGCGTTGGCCCATACACTTTTGCACCCTGGAAAATTGCCATTTGTGGACTCTATAAAGCACTCGATTTTCGGCTAATTGGCCCAATTGGTGGAAAACCGGCTGTTTTTGACGACACGGTTTACTTTCTTAGTTTTGAGGATGAGCAGGCCGCAACGGAAACGTTTGCTCACTTAACCAGTTCAACCGCGATCGCGTTCTACCGATCGCTGATCTTCTGGGATGAAAAACGCCCCATTAAAGCGAGCATTTTGAATTGTTTGAATCTGCTCGCACTGGCCCACGCCGAGAAATAGGGAATGACGTGTGTGGTGATTCACGCCCCGCTGTCTAACTGAGCAAGCAACTGTTGGGTCACGATCGTCGGTTGTGCGACGTGCATGATAGCACGAACCACCGCAACACTGTGTGCGCCGGCTGTCTGGACTGCCTGTAAATTACTGGCATCGATCCCCCCGATCGCAAACCAGGGAATCGTAGCGTGAGCAGCAGCATAGCGCACATAGTCCAGCCCAGCGGCGGGTCTACCTTCCTTAGTGGGTGTTTCATAAACGGGGCCCACACCGATATAGTCGGCTCCTTCGGCAATCGCGCGATGCAGGTCATCAGGGCAGTGGGTCGAACGTCCGATCAAACACTGGGAGCCAAGCAGTTGTCGTGCCAGGGCGATCGGAATGTCTTGCTGCCCCAGGTGCACCCCATCGGCATCAGCAGCGATCGCCAGATCCACGCGATCGTTCACGATAAACAGCGCACCGTACTGACGACAAATTTGAGCCAACGTTTGGGCATTTTTGAGGCGCACGTCATCATCAGCGGTTTTATCACGATATTGCACCAGGGTCAGTCCCCCCTTCAGTGCGGCTTCCACCGTGGTGAACAGATTGTCCGTGGGTGACGTGACCAGGTAAAGACGGGCCTGTGCAAGCTGCTGCGCTCGTTGACCAGCCATCAGTCGGCTCTCCAACGTGTAGACCCGGTAGCGCATTTGCTTACAGGCGGTGCCCATTTCGGGGTGGTAAACCTTGCCGTACTCTTCCAAGACGCGGAGCGCTTCCTGCACGCGACACACGTTTGCTTGCAGCACATGCTGCACGCTCGATCGCTCGGCTTCCTGGGGATGCGTGAGTGCCGTTCCAGCATCACCAGGTGTGTCCCTGGCGGCCCGCAGATCGGCTGTATGCCAGTGCGCCAATTCCTGTCGCAGGTGCTTACACTCATCGGTCAACCCGGCATCATCCAGCCCAAAGCGACACCATTCTTCAACAATGCGTAAGCCTTCACGGGCGCGATCGAGATTGGCGTCCAAAATTCGGCGGAGAGAGACCTGCACAAACCGAGCGTGATAGTCTGCGTTGCCCATAGTCAATGTATTCATCGGTTCTATATCTTAGGCGATCGTTCTGGAGAAGCGGAGCAAGGGCAAGGGGATGCGGGGGAGTTTTGCGTTACAGACAGTGAACAGTGGACAGATCACTAATCCAGGTAACTGACCACTGACCACTGATTGAAAATTATGTGTTTCAAATTTGAAAGGATGGAGTAAAGTTGACCAGAGTTAATCGCAATCCTCCTTTCAGCTCAACTGCGACGGCATTTGAGTCAGGTTTTGTTGCTCTCAATCGCTGTGTGTGAGGCGAGATCGCTCAAGGTTTGTCCCTGTTCAAGATTTGTCCCTTTACCCGACAATCACAGCTTCGTGCTTCGGTAAAATGCATTATCTGGTTACTCAGCGCCTCCGGGCAAGGCGATCGTCGTTACTCTGGCTGACGACAATCGCAGGTTTAGCGATTCTTGCTGTTCCCAATCGCGAGAATTCCAGCGTATTGGCGCAAACTGCTCCTGGAATGGAGTTTGCGGCACAAGCTCAGCCAGCAGGCACGCAACCCGTGCTGACCGTTAATTCCGCAGCGGGCAATGATGCAACGGCAGATGGCAGCGATCGCGCACCCTTCAAGACCATTACGCAGGCACTGCAGGTGGCTCCCCCTGGTGCAGTCATTATGCTGGCCCCCGGCACGTACAGTCAGGAAACAGGCGAGACGTTTCCGCTGCATCTAAAGCCGGACGTTACGCTGCAGGGCAATTCGGACACGCGGGGCCAAGATATTGTGATCCAGGGGAGCGGTCAGTTTCTCAGCCCGACCTTTGCGCGGCAAAAGATCACGATTCTTGGGGCCGATCGCGCAATTCTGGCCGGAGTAACGGTCAAAAACCCCGACCCTCAGGGCTATGGCGTCTGGATTGAGTCCACCAGTCCGGCAGTGGTAGACAGTACATTTGTGGCCAGCGGCCATGACGGCATATCGGTTACGGGCAGTGGATCGCCGCTGATTCGCAACAACTATTTCTACCAGAATGGTGCGAATGGCATCACGATCTATGGCACTTCACGGGCTGAGGTGCGCGAAAACATTTTTGAGCAGACCGGATTTGCCATCAATATTAACCAGAAAGCCGCTCCGCTCATCGTGGGCAACCGCATTACCCAAAACAAGGATGGGATTGTAGTGCAGGCCAGCGCCCAGCCTGTATTGCGAAACAATTCGGTGGATGGCAATCAGCGGGATGGACTGGTGGCAATCGCGCGATCGCGGCCAGACCTGGGGACAGCCGGCGCTCCAGGCGGCAACTCGTTTCGCAACAACGGCCAGTTTGATGTCAACGCGAAAGGCTCTAGCCAGCAAATCCCGGCATTTGGCAATGACCTGGACAAGACCACAGGCAATCTGGATCTGGCAGGCAGCAGCCCACCTGGCCCCGCTTCGTCATCTGGTGTGCCCATGCCGTGGTCAAGTTCAGCCAGTCCAACGCTGGATAATCGTCGCGCCGTTGGGGTCATTGCAGCACAACTAATCGTTAGTTCCGATAAGTCCACAACGGCTGGCAACGGTAAGCGCATTTTTGCGGCAATGCAAAAGCCAACTGTACCCGTTTCAACCGCTGCGACCGCACCATCTACCCAACCGATCGCAGACACTATTTCGTTTGGGCAGCAGTTAGGAAACGCGGCCCCAGCCGATGTACCGGCGGCTTCAACGCCGTCGATCGCGGTGCCAGTGGCCACATCCCTCTCTACCACCCCAGACAGCAGTGGAATATCAGCCGATTCATTTCCGGTGCCGTCTCTAAGATCATCCGTAACTCCGGCACCCCGCCCAATGCCCATACTGGTCACGACGGTTGCGACTCCCACTGTATCGTCAGGGCCAGCCTTTCCAGTGCCAGCAGCGCTTTCTGGGCGGCCAACGTCATCTTCGCGCTTGCAGACGATCCGGATCGCAACAGTGCCGCAACCACTGCCGGTTCAGGGGACGATCGTCCGGCCCAGTCGTTCCTTGCCTGCCAGACTCAACCGTGTCCTGCCGCTCCGAACCGCGACAGCGGTACCGGTGCCGCGACCAGAACAGAGCCGTCCCGTGATCACAAACGGTATGACCCTGCCCCAGCCAGCGCCGGGAGCAGCGCCGAAGAGTATTCCAGCCACCAGGGCAATTCCAATTGTGGTGCCAGCGCCAGAGGCACGCTCAATCCCTGTCCGATCGCCCGTGCGTTCGACGATGCCCACCTCGACGATGCCCACAGTGATGGCGGCGGCCACTGTCCAACCGATGAACAACCCCGGACTGTTACCCGTCCCCAACCCCAATGCGCCGATCGGGAATGTGGGTCGATCGCCCGCTGTCAACGTTTACCGTGATTCCCAGCCGCAGAGTGGGTTTAGTGGTGCGGTCGCAACGAATCCCACAGCGTTAGGGCTGCACTATCGGGTTGTGGTCGAGACACCGGATGACGGCCAGCAGGCGCAGCTACGCAGTCTCTTCCCCAATGCGTTCCGGACTTCGCTCAAAGGACGAACCGTGATGCAGGTCGGCGCATTTGGCGATCGCGCAAAAGCCGATCAACTGATGCAGACCCTGAGCAGTCAGGGGATTCGAGCAGCCATCGAGACGTTAGAGTAACCCTTCACTGTCATTGCAGTGGGGCGATCGCGGCAATCGCCCCCTGCTCCAGGACACGGAAAACTTAACCTTCACGCAGCTTTTCAAGTACGCTGCGGTCTTCCAGGGTGGAAGTGTCTCCCGAAATTTCGACACCGCTCGCCAAGTCGCGCAGGAGGCGACGCATGATTTTGCCGGAACGCGTTTTGGGTAGCGCATCAGCAAACCGAATTTCACCCGGACGGGCGATCGCGCCGATTTCTTTCACCACGTGCTGCTTCAACTCCTTCAGCAGGTCATCGCTGGGGCTGTAGGTGCCTTCAAGCGTCACAAACGCAACGATATCCTGTCCTTTTAAGTCATCCGGTTTGCCAACCACCGCCGCTTCAGCCACGGCTGGGTGCGAAACCAGAGCAGACTCAATTTCCATCGTACCGAGACGGTGCCCCGCCACGTTAATCACATCATCGACCCGACCCATTACCCAGAAGTAGCCGTCTTCATCACGACGGGCACCATCACCCGCGAAGTAAATATATTGCCCATCCTTCGGCGGAATGTGCTCCCAGTAAGTGCGACGGAAGCGATCGGGGTCACCATACACGGTTCGCATCATTCCCGGCCAGGGATGTCTGATGGCCAGATAACCACCTTCATTCGCACCAACCGAATTGCCCTCCAGATCAATGACATCTGCCAAAATACCGGGAAATGGCAGTGTCGCCGAGCCAGGTTTCGTGGGGATTGCACCTGGTAACGCTGTAATCATAATCCCGCCGGTTTCGGTCTGCCACCAGGTATCCACGATCGGGCACCGTCCCCCGCCCACAACCTGCTGATACCACATCCAGGCTTCCGGGTTAATGGGTTCGCCGACCGTGCCCAAAAGCCGCAAGGACGAAAGGTTTCGCGCTTTGGGATGCTCATCGCCCATTTTGATAAAGGCACGAATGGCTGTGGGAGCCGTATACAAGATGTTCACACCATGCTTTTCGATGACATCCCAGAAGCACCCGGGATTAGACGCACGAGGCGCACCTTCATACATGACGGTTGTGGCACCGTTTGACAGAGGCCCGTAGACAATGTAGCTGTGCCCGGTAATCCAGCCGACATCAGCCGTACACCAGTACACATCGGTGTCTTGCAGGTCAAAGATCCACCTGGTCGTGATGTGGCTGTAGAGGTTATAGCCACCCGTGGTGTGTACAACGCCTTTGGGTTTGCCCGTACTGCCAGACGTATAGAGAATGAACAGCAGATCCTCGCTATCCATCGGCTCTGCCGGACAATCAGCAGAGACTTG
>JAJPKC010000571.1 GCA_021323955.1 Oscillatoriales cyanobacterium Centralia_MAG_596
TATCTTATTCGGTATTGCACCCAATATCATTTCAAACGATGAAACCCGTACAGACCGCAGTACGCCTTTCCACCTGGAAGGCTTCTATCGTTATCGTCTAACCGACAACATTTCGATTTCGCCTGGCTTGTTTGTGCTGTTCAACCCAGAAGGTAACAGCCGTAACGATACTCAATACGTGGGTGTCATTCGGACTACCTTCACGTTCTAAGCGGTCTTTGGATCTAAATTTGTCCAACCTTTAAAGCCCTGCGATCGCAGGGCTTTTTTTTGATTCCGTAAACCCTAGTGGAGAACCGTAGTATACTGGGAACGGGCACAAATGTGTTGCCTGGAAAGCCTTGACCAAAATTATTGGCTCAAATGCCGAATTGACGCTGGCTTTCGCAACCATTCCTGCCGCGCGTCTCTGGCAAGCGCTTTAGCTTCTTAGTCAACTATTATTTCAATAAACCCGTGGAAATCTCTAGTAAAAACGAATATGCTATTCTCGCACTTATTGAATTAGCCGTTCATTATGCGAGTGGAGAGCCGCTGCAAATTCGTCAAATTTCAGCCCAGCAGCAAATTCCTGATCGTTATCTAGAGCAATTATTAGCTACACTCAGACGGTGTGGCCTCGTGCGATCGCAGCGTGGTGCCAAAGGGGGCTACATCCTGGCGCGTGAACCCTGGAAAATTAACCTCCTCGAGGTGATGCACTGTTTAGAGGGTGCGGATGCTCACCCATCTGATCAAAATTTAGTGCCCAAGACAGTAGAGAGCGCTGTGATTTGGGACATTTGGCAAGAGGCTCATCAAGCCGCAAATGCAGTTCTGCAACGATGTACTTTGCAAGACCTTTGCGACAAACGCGATGCCAGACGTCAACTTGACATCATGTATTACATCTAAATCCATGCGTATAGCTCAAAACATTACAGAACTGATTGGTCGTACGCCGCTGGTGCAGCTCAATTGCATTCCCCAGGCCGATGGTTGTGTCGCGCGAATCTTAGTGAAGCTTGAGGGGATGAATCCTTCTGCTTCTGTGAAAGACCGAATCGGCATCAATATGATTGAGGTCGCCGAAGCGGAAGGATTAATTACACCGGGTAAAACGGTGCTGGTTGAACCCACTTCCGGCAACACGGGGATTGCCCTGGCTATGGCTGCTGCCGCCAGAGGGTATCGGTTGATTTTGACGATGCCTGAAACGATGAGTGCCGAACGGCGAGCGATGCTGCGTGCGTATGGTGCTGAACTTGAGCTGACACCGGGCATTGAAGGCATGAGTGGTTGTATTCAGCGTGCCCAGCAGATTGTCGATACGGTGCCCGACGCCTACATGCTGCAACAGTTTCGTAATCCGGCTAATCCCCAGATCCACCGGCGCACAACAGCGGAGGAGATTTGGGCAGATACCGATGGTCAAGTCGATGCCATTATCGCTGGCGTTGGCACTGGCGGAACTATTACCGGTGTGGCTGAAGTTATTAAGTCACGCAAACCAGAGTTCAAGGCGATCGCCGTTGAGCCAGCGAATAGCCCTGTGCTGTCTGGCGGTCGTCCAGGGGCGCACAAAATTCAAGGCATTGGGGCTGGGTTTATCCCACCGGTGCTGAATGTTAACCTGATTGATGAAGTGATTGCCGTGTCTGACGAGGACGCGATCGCGTATGGTCGGCGTCTCGCACGTGAAGAAGGACTGCTCTCTGGTATTTCCAGTGGCGCGGCTCTCTGTGCTGCGATCCAGGTTGGTCGCCGTCCCGAGAATGCTGAGCGCTTAATCGTGATGATCCAGCCGAGTTTTGGCGAACGCTATCTGAGTACGCCTCTATTTCAGGATTCCGAGCCAAGCCAGCAAGCTGTCGTTGGGGGATAGCGCCAGAGGACGCAGGATGAGGTCTGACCATTACCGCACCCTAAACGTTAACTCCACTGCAACACAGGCGGAGATTAAGCAGGCATATCGCCGTCTGGCTAAACAATTCCATCCAGACAGCAATCGAGAAGTGTCTAACCATGAAAAGATTGCTCGGGTGAATGCGGCTTATGAAGTACTGGGCGATCCCGAAAATCGCAGGTCTTATGATCAGCAGTTACAGTATCTTTCGCAATTAGAAGCCGCTGGATTTTCTGCTGGTAGAGGCAATCGACAGCAACGCACTGCGGCTGCCCAGGCACGGCAGCGATCGCAAGCGACGGCCCGACAGGCAGACGAGCATCTCCAGCAGTGGCTGCGACAGGTCTACCGTCCCGTGAGTCGTCTGATTCTCCAGATTCTCCAACCGCTGAATGACCAGATTGATGACCTTGCGGCTGACCCATTTGATGACGACTTGATGGCAGACTTTCAGGATTATCTGGATGACTGTCGCGATCGCCTCGAACGAGCCGGGACACTTTTTCGTAGCCTCCCGAACCCGCCTAGCGTCGCCAGTGTCGCTGCCCATCTTTACTACTGCCTGAGCCAGATTGGTGACGGTATTGAGCAGCTAGAGTTTTTTACGCTCAATTACGATGACTCTTACCTGCACACTGGATACGAGCTATTCCGGATTGCTGCAGGACTGCGGCGTGAAGCACAAACAGCCGTTAAAGACATACTTTAAGCGTTTACGGGCGATGGGCTCATTATGCTATAGTTGTTAAGCGCATCGGGGCGTAGCGCAGCTTGGTAGCGCACTACTTTGGGGTAGTAGGGGTCGTGGGTTCAAATCCCGCCGCTCCGATAGCAAGAAACCCGCTCAATGAGCGGGTTTCTTGCCTTTAAACGATTGTCTTGGCTTGCTAACGCTGCTGTAAAGTCGTTGCAGGCAGGGAGGAAAACTGAATCTATCCGTCCGCTTTACCCAGGTTTCGCTGCACCATGCTTTCACTGCTTGGCTTTAGGGCAAACTACCTGCCGGAAGTGAGTACAGCGGCGAGTCGTAAAGTCAATGCGATGGTTTAATGGTGGGCTGGTTGCGTTAGTTCCATCGATGAGCGGTAACACAGTTTTAGTAGCCATCCAGCCGCTACTAACTTCAGCGCTTCCAGCAGCCAGTAACCAGCATGGAAGGAATTCATCAATGCTGGAGCCGCCGCCGTAGCGCTGAACAGGTTGAGTTGCAGTCCTAAAGCACTCATCTGGGGGGTCAAACCATAGGTGTAAATCAGCACAATGTCGAGCAAAAGCGCGGCGAGCACAACTGCGTTTAAACCCAACGACTTTCGATCGACTTGTATATAGCGTAAGCCGAGGGCCGAGGTGAAGATTAGTGCGGCGCACAGCAATTCAAGCCGATTGAAGACCCAAAACATAGAATATCCGGCTGTTGCAAAACCGGGTTCAGTCATCATTCCGGATGTATATAAAACAGGCATCATGACAGTATCTAAAAGTAAGCTGCTACTCAGCCAGAATGCCAGTGTGAGCACCATGACTGTTTGCCACATTGATCGGTTCAGATTCATATTCGAAATCATGGCGAGTGGATTCTCTAAAAGCCTGTATGTCTTTAGCTTAGCGGATTGCCAACTGCAAAAATATGAAATGAATCAAAAGTCATTAAAAACTCAATGAGCCTGACAGA
>JAJPKC010000221.1 GCA_021323955.1 Oscillatoriales cyanobacterium Centralia_MAG_596
AATTCAAACGGCTCTGGGAATTATTCTCTCAACTGCGCCAAGAACCCTGTTGGCCGGTGTGTTCGGTTCGTATGGCTGGAGTGGAGAGGCGGTTGATCTGATTGAAGAAAAGCTTAAGGACTCGGGCTATCGGCTGGGGTTTGACACCATTCGCGTAAAGTTCACGCCGACGGAAGCGACACTTGAGCAGTGCGAGGCAGCAGGGACTGAGTTTGTTCAGAGTCTTCGCAAAGACAAGCGGATTCGTGCTCCGTATCAAAGTGGTGCTGAGGTACAAACCGATCGCACGGGGCAGGCTGTAGGGCGCGTCACCGGATCGCTTTGTGTCCTCACGGCAAAGCAGGATGATACCAGGTTGGGGGTGTTAACGTCCTGGGTTTCCCAGGCCAGTTTTAATCCGCCAGGGTTGACGATCGCGATCGCCAAAGACCAGGTCGCCGACATCCTGGCCCATCCGGGCGAACCGTTTATTCTCAATATTCTGAAGCAAGGAAAAAACCTCCGGCGTCATTTTCTCAAGCCACCAAGCTTAGGGGAAGATCCATTTGCAGCCATCGCGACCGAAACCGCTGCGAATGGCTGCCCAATTTTGGTTGACGCTCTCGCCTACCTGGAATGTACAGTGCAGAACCGGATGGAGTGTGGCGATCACTGGTTGCTGTATGCGGTGGTCGAACAAGGCAAGTTGCTGGACGCCACAGGGATGACAGCCGTTAACCATCGCAAATCGGCGCTGCAACACTAACCGATCGCAGGGGTTCGCTTTAGTTATCGTTGATCGAAGGACATCATCGATTGGCCTACAGATTTACTCCATAGAGCCTCATCCGACTGGATGACTGGAATGAGGGATGTTAGCACTTAACATCCGTCCTACGCTGGTGATGATTGCTTGAGATATCTGTAATGAGTTGGAAAGTTGGGCAAAGGGTTACATGCGAACGTCCCGGTCGGCAGCTAAAGGAGTGCGTTGTGCGCGCGATCGACGTTGACAACAGCGTGGTCATATTTTGCCCGACGCTGAATATTGTGGTCTGCGGACAACGGCATAACTTAGAACGTCTGGGTTGGCGAGCGTTATAGTGGCCAGATCTGGTACAGCCGTTGCCACCAAGGCCGATACTCCTGATGGCAACAGCAATTAAGTTTAAATTTCCGCTACAGCACGTTCGATCAGACGTCGGGCCAGGGTTTGAATTCCGGTGTGGGTGTAGTAGTTCACCGAAATATCCAAAAATGCGCCGACGTAATCCAGTTTGTCCTTGGAAATTTCGACAAACTTCGTGAGGTTGTCAAGTACGCTGTCTTGAGTCAGCCCACGCGAGGACACAAAGTCGCTCATCCACCCCTTCACTGAATCAAAGCTCTGGTTGATGAACCCTAGCTTGCCGGCCGCATCACCGCCGGGAATTAAGTCGCTCACGCCCTTAAACGTCTGGTTTTGCTCCAGTTCTTGAGGGGATGTCCCTTGAATGGTGGAAAGTCCTTTCAGGATGAAGTCAGGGCCTAATGGAATGAGTCCGTCAAAACAGACGAGCGCGGCCATCCGCATGAGTGACTCACCACCATAGTCGCCCAGTGCCGCGAGAAAATCGCCAATACTATCGCCGGGAATACCGTTGATCTGGCAAAATGCCACGAGTTCCACGACGAGCTTTACGGTCAGGTCAATACTCTGGGCTTTCTCTGGTTTGGGCGTGAGATTGCCCAAGAAGCTGAGAAATGAAATGTCTTGACCAACTTTGTTGGCCATCGCGGCTGCGCCCAACGCACCCGATGCGCTGTCTACAGTCTGGTAGAGCCAGAGTGCCCGCTGGTAGCCCTGCGACTTGTCGTTGAACAGATAGACAGCCCGCTCACCAATCTGCTGAATGAGGGCGTCGTCGGTTTCACCCGTTACGGCCCGAATCGTGTTGTTGAATCCCGTTAGATTCTGCCATTGTCCTGGTACTACGAAATCCAGCGATCGCAGTGCCGATACCGTCAAACCACCCGTTGGTAGCTCATCAACCAGCTCAAAAATGGGTTTGCTCATAAGTCAAAAATGGAGGTGCTCACAAAACAGTGATTTGGTCAGGGGGTAGTCATATCTTACTTCTTCAGTCGCGATAGCCCAGCCAGGTCAAACCGTTGAATCCAGGTTTGGCGATCGGCTTTGGTAAAGGACGGGCTGCGCGATATGACTTTAACCTGGTAGCGATCGGCCACTAGGACAGCCGTTTGCGTTGCACCCACATCGACGGCTGGATAGCCGGCAATCTTACTGGTACTCTTTTCAAACTTTTTCGCCGCGCTGACGCCACCCGTTACATCACTGGTCGCATCCGAAATTGCCAGCATGGCGACATCTTTACCGTCTTTTTTCAGCTTGGCTTCAGAAAATCCTTTTTTCTCCTGTGTAAACACGCGCTCATAGCCATCACCGGGCTTGGGAAAGAATTTGTTGAAACTGCTGCCCTGGGTCGCATTTTTGGCAACCGCTGGTGGTGCCCCTTTTTGTGTACTTTCTTGTTGCGCCTGGGAATAGGGTGAAGGTGCCTTGGGGGTGCATCCAGTCACCAACAGCAATGCCGATATTAGAAGTGGCGCAATCACCCGACGCCAATTAAAAACAGTCATTCCATTCTCCTCAGTTGTGCGATGAATGAATCTGAGATCCTAGAGTCTCAAGCGGGCTTGGTCGTTGTCCGATTCGGTAGAGCGGTTGATCGGTAAAGCGGCCCTGAAGTATGGATTGTGGTTTGCTGAAGTCGGCCAGCATCCAGTCCCTAGCCATTGATTGCTTGCTGCTAACCTGACGTGTTAAGGGTCGATCGCGCGCTCAGCCGATCACTGTAAGATTAACCCGTTCCTTGCAGACCATCCTTGAAAGCAGATTTTCTTCAGACTCGCCAGAATTATTGCCATTCTCGATCGAGCCGGAGTCTGCCTGGTCATCGTGGGGCCGGACTGTGCAAGTGAGCATAGCGATGGGTTGAGTGCGTTGCGATCGCTGTGTGCCGATAGTGCCTATTTCCCGCCGGAACCCCGGTAAATTCGCTCGGCTTGCTCCGGTGGCAATCCAAACACCTCCACCAGTTCATGCGCGGTGCCGGGTTGACCAGGCTCGGTCGTCTGCCAGGTTGGTCTGCGCCCATTTGCAGGAACGTGCCCATTTGAGCCGATGCGAACGTCCGTCCCTGGTTCGGCTCTCTGAAGGTTTTGGGGCATGTCACAGACGAGCGGCGACGTAGGCTTTTGGATTGTTGCTTGCGAGGCGGCCTGCTCGTTGGCAAAAAACTGGGGCAGCGACACATAGCAGTGAGTCTCGGCGTCATAGACGAAGACTTCACCCGTTTCAATGTGATAAACCCAGCCGTAAATCTTCAGTCGTCCCTGGTAAAGTCTGGAGTGGACTACCGGATAGGTTTGGAGATTTTCGATCTGCGTCAGCACATTCTCCGCTGTGGCGATTTCCAGCAGTTCTTCACCGTCATACTCGCTGTAATTCTCTTTGACCAGACGACGCGTCGCTTCGGTGTGTCTAAGCCAGTCGTAGACGAGCGGCATTTCCTCCTCTAGTTTGCCCAGTTGCAGCAACCCCTTGATGGCACCGCAGTGAGAGTGTCCACACACCACAATTTGCTCAATGTTCAGCGCATGAATTGCATACTCTACCGTGGCTCCCTCGCCCCCGTTGGTTGCCCCATACGGCGGAATGATGTTGCCAGCGTTACGGATGACAAACAGCTCACCAGGTTCAGCCTGGGTAATCAGCGTCGGGTCGATCCGGGAATCTGAACAGGTAACAAACAGTACTCTTGGCTTCTGACCGTGGGAGAGTTGCTCAAACAGTTCTCGATGCGTCGAGAAGTAGGTTGCCCGAAACTCTCGTAACCCTTTCACTAACTTTTTCATTGCAAAGATCCCTGCTCAGCTTGAGTAATCGCCTATGGTTCCCCCAACCTTGATCCTCCATCAAATCTGCGTCTTTTAGCAACTGGGGGACAAACCTTTAATAACGTCACCGATCGCAAAATGATCTGCTACAGCGTTATAGCGGTTCTCACTCAAATGAAGTGAAGTATAGTCCCCTAAGGTTTGGCATCGGTCAGTGGTCAGTGGTCACTGACTACTGGTACAGACACGGCTACTGACGGATGACGAATGACCACTGACAAATCATCATTGCTTGGTGTGTACCACACTCAAATGGGAATTGGCATAAACCCGTAATCGATTGTTGCATTCATTGCTGTCGATGTGGTGAAACATTGATAGGGTAAGAAGCAGAGTGATGAACAAGTAGGGAGGCTTGCTCAGTGGAACTCAAGCCATCAGCCAGCAATACCGATATACCGACGGCGATGCTCGGTCGGACGGTGCATCCCTGGGACAAGGGTGCTGTAGTCGCGGAACTCCAGGAGTTATTGATTGCTCATGGCTTCAATCAAATTCGAGTGGATGGTGACTTTGGGTATCGTACCGAAGCCGCTGTCAGAGCCGTGCAGCGGCAGCATGGGTTAAGAATTGACGGCTGTGTTGGCCCTAAAACGTGGACAGCGCTTAAAGCAAACGTCCAACCGGGAGCACGCCTGCTGAAACCTGGACATACGGGAGCGGATGTTGCGGAACTGCAGGGACTGCTGCGCGTTAATGGGTACACTGTTGACCGCAATGGCATTTTCTGCCCTAAAACACAGGAGTGCATCACAGCCTTCCAGCATCGCCATAAACTAAGGGAGGATGGCGTCGTTGATGCATTAACCTGGGCAGTGCTACGAGGTAAGCCATTGACGGGAGTTCGCCGTAGGCAAAAGCGATGGTTTTGGGACAATCGTAAATGGTGGTAACGGGAGGACTGGATGCGCCTGGATGCTGGATGTGAAATTTTGTTTGAAGCCAGTGCGCCGACACCGCTCATTCTCATGCTGCGACCGCGCAGTGGCAACGGTCAGTGGGTTGCGCGCGAAGAATATCAGCTGGAACCCAGTACGGCTGTCATTGAGTACACCGATAGCTATGGCAATCTCTGTCAGCGCTTACTGACGCCCGACGGCCCCTTTCGCGTGTATACCAGCGCCCGTGTGGAAACGGCAGACGCGATCGACGTTCAGCCCGATGCGCCCTATGTCCCGGTGCAAGACTTACCCGAAGATGTGCTGCAATTTTTGCTGCCCAGCCGCTACTGCGAATCCGATCGCCTGGGGGATCTGGCCAGCAAGATTGTTGGCGACTCGACACCGGGCTATGAGCAAGTAGAAGCCATTCGCCAATGGATTCAGACCAATGTGGAATATCGTTATGGGACGAGTGATGCCTCCACCTCAGCCGCGGATATCGCCCAGCAGCATGTGGGTGTTTGCCGCGATTTTGCCCATCTGGGAATTGCGCTGTGTCGCAGCTTCAGCATTCCGGCGCGGATGGTGGTGGGGTATCTTTACCAGCTGGATCCAATGGATCTTCACGCCTGGTTTGAGGCATACATCGGCGATCGCTGGTTCACGTTTGACGCCACACAGGAGAAACCACGCGGCAACCGAATTGCGATCGCCTATGGTCGTGATGCGGCTGATGTTGCCTTAGCCACCCAATATGGCCCGCTCACCCTCAAAACCATGCGCGTGTGGGTGGACGTAGCGAAATTGTAAATAGAAAACTGCATGAATGTGAATCGGGGCACGGCAACGCCGTGCCCCATATTTGTCGAGTAGGTGGTTGTCTAGCTCACTAGCTCACAATGCTATGCATGTACGACGCCGATCGGACAGGAAACATTCGTGCCACCCAGACCACAGTAGCCATTCGGGTTCTTGGCCAGGTACTGCTGGTGATAGCTCTCCGCGTAGTAAAACTCTGGGGCATCGATAATTTCGGTCGTGATTTCTCCATAGCCCGCTTCATTCAACGCTTTTTGGTACGCTACCCGTGATGCTTCTGCTGCCTGCCGTTGGGCGTCTGAATAGACATAAATGCCGGAGCGATATTGCGTCCCTACATCGTTCCCCTGACGCATTCCCTGGGTAGGGTTGTGGCTCTCCCAAAACAGCTTCAGGAGCGTTTCGTAGCTGACAATTTTGGGATCGTACACGACCTGAACGACTTCATTGTGTCCGGTCATGCCCGTGCAGACTTCCTGATAGGTCGGGTTAGGAGTGCTCCCTGCTGCATACCCAACCGCCGTCGAAAACACCCCTTCTTGCTGCCAGAATTTGCGTTCGGCTCCCCAAAAACACCCCAAACCAAACACAGCGACTTCAAATCCTTCGGGATATGGCGGTTTCAGCGGATTGCCGTTCACAAAATGCTTGGCCGGGACAGACATTGGTTCCGATCGCCCTGGTAATGCTTCTTCAGGAGTCGGTATGCTGGTCTTCTTACCAAACCCAAATAATGCCATGATGTTTGACTCCGATTTTGAGTGAATCGCTTGACCTCACTTAATCCTACCGTGTCGATCGCGCCGTCAGCGGTCGTGATTACCGTCGCTCACAATCGTGATCAACGACCAAAGGAGCAAAGATGATAGAGCAACTCGCGATCGACAGAGAGCACTGGCGTAAGGGTTTATTGCTCAGGCGATGTACTCGTCTGCTTGGGGGGAACTCAAGCTGGAGATAGCGTTGAATGCGAGTCGATGACGATATTTGACGGTGTGTTTGTTCACCGCAATGCATCCTACTGGCTACTTCTAATCAAGGTAGGTCACTAAATTTGGAAATTGACGGGCAACAGCGTGTGGTAGCGCGGTAATTTGATTATGGCTAAGACCAAGCACTTTAAGTTTGGTCAACTGTAAAACTGTGTTTGGGATAGTAGAAAGATTATTATGCTCCAGTGAGCACATTTCCAGGTTGGCTAATCTCCCAATTTCTCTAGGAATCTCAGTCAGTTGGTTAAACATCAAACTGAGTGACTTTAAGCTTTCTAGTTGAGTAAGGACTTTTGGAAATTTAGTAAACCGATTGTGCGTTAACCTCAAATATTGCAGCTTAGAAAGTTGAGCAAATGCCGATGGAAGCGTGGTCAGTTGATTATAGCTAAGATCAAGCGTTACCAGGTTCGTTAATTTCGCGATCTCATCAGGCAATTCTTTTAGATCAATACTGTTGAGTTGAAGATTGCTCAGTTGAGATAAATCAGTGATTACCTGAGGAAAACGAGAAAAATTGTTTCCTGATAGGTGAAGTCCGGATAGTTGTTGTAGTTTTGCTATACTCGCTGGCAATTCAACCAGTTGATTGTAAGATATTAGAAGAAATTTTAGTGTATTCAAATTAGAAATTGATGGTGGCAAGACACTAATCTGATTAGAGCTAAGTTGAAGACATCTTAATTCTGGCAAAAACGTAATCGCCTCTGGTAAAACAGTAAATTGATTTTTCCAAGCAAACAAGTTCTTAAGGCTAGATAATTGGCTGATTGTGCTGGGCAATGTTGTCAGTTGGTTTTCATTTAAGCTTAATTCTTGCAAGCTAGCTAAGTGACCAATGCTATCGGGCAAGGCTGTCAATTTATTTTTATCAACGTCGAGCTTGACTAACTTTGATAATTGACCGATTATCTCTGGTAGCGTTGTGAATTGATTGTTGCTGAGATTCAGGTCTGTTAAGTGTATCAGCCGCCGCATAGAGCCTGGAAAGGTAGTCAGCAGATTGTGCTGAAGTTTAAGTTGTGTCAAATTGATAAGCTGTCCAATTTCCTCAGGCAGCGTTGTCAGTTCGTTCCAGCTTAAATCCAGGCTGGTCAAGTTGGTTAATTGACCGATTTGCGGCGGTAGGGTTTTAAGTTTAGCTCCCGATAAATCAAGGGTCGTCACTCCAGTCGTTTTCGCTTCATTAATAATCTCCAATGTTCCAGCATTTGTCCTCAGCTTGGGGCGATTGCCATCACCATTGAGCGCATAATGCACAAACTGTGTAATGTTATTGGAAAGGTAATCGGCATCTTCTCGATCATGCGGACACATTGAAATGTAAATAGCCCAATGCCCATTGCCAATCAGATTTCCGGGATCAAAATAGAAAAGCTGGCTGCTACCATCAGTCCCAAACACAATCATTGTTTCAGGTAGATATTGCTCTTCGTTAGTGGTACCCCAAAGCTCAGCATCTTGCCTAAAATCAATCACGTCTTGCAAACTATGAAACTCAACATATTCTCCTAAACCGTCTAATTCTCCGCCATTGGAATACTGGAGCAACTGTTTATAATCTTCGGGTAATGGAACGCCAAATATCTCTTCTGCCTCGATAAAGTCTAAGTCAGTTAGAGAACTCGGTATACTATTCCAATATTCTTTGGACTCAGCTTTTAAGCACTCAACGATACTAATTGGTTGATCCATTGGGGTTATTTATAGAACTGCCTACTCTGGCCTAAGTTTTCCCAGATTTTTAGCTACATTCCCATTACAGAATGATGGTCGCCCTTCAACACACTCATTAGCTCGTTGATCGCGCTGATGCGACATTTAGATAGGGTGGGCGATCGCTGCTGTGCTGCCTCCATCATGTACAGCCGTTTTTGCAAACGTCGCAGCGATAAGATGGGATTGGTGATTTTATTGGATTCGTTGGTTCGATGCTCTCCCTTTCTCCGACCCTTAAAGAACGACTTGCCACACCGCTCAAGATTGGGCATTTTGAGGTCAACAGTCGCGTGTTGCAGTCGCCCTTGTCAGGCGTGACCGATCTGGTCTTTCGGCGGTTGGTGCGTCGTCATGCACCAGAGTCGATGATGTATACCGAGATGGTGAACGCGACGGGACTGCACTATGTTAAGGATTTGCCCATCATCATGGAGGTTGACCCGAAGGAGCGACCCATCAGCATTCAGCTCTTTGATTGTCGTCCTGATTTTCTTGCCGAAGCTGCTCAGAAGGCGGTTGCAGAAGGAGCCGATACCGTAGATATCAACATGGGCTGCCCGGTGAACAAGATCACCAAGAATGGGGGCGGTTCCTCGCTCTTGCGTGATCCTGAAACGGCAGAGGCGATCGTCCGTTCTGTGACGCAAGCCGTGGATGTACCCGTTACCGTCAAAACGCGTATTGGCTGGACGGATAAGGAAATCACCATTCTGGATTTTGCAAAGCGAATGGAAGATGCAGGCGCACAGATGATTACGGTGCATGGACGGACGCGATCGCAAGGCTACAACGGCAACGCCAAGTGGGAATGGATCGCCAGAGTGAAGGAGATTCTGTCTATTCCCGTGATTGCCAACGGCGACATTTTCTCGGTCGAAGCAGCGGTGAACTGCCTGGAGCAAACGGGTGCGGATGGCGTGATGTGTTCGCGCGGCACGATGGGCTATCCGTTTCTCGTGGGTGAAGTCGATC
>JAJPKC010000118.1 GCA_021323955.1 Oscillatoriales cyanobacterium Centralia_MAG_596
CCTGCGCCACCGCTTGATCCTGCGCCCCGAAGCGCAACTGGACGGGCTTCAGGTCGATGCGGTGATTAAATCACTCCTCAATCAGGTTCCTGTGCCGCGCTAATCAAGATTAGTCGGAGCTAGAGACGAGGGCCGCACCGGATTGGTAGGAGATGCCTGCTTGTTTGAAGCGGCGAAGGGCTTCACCCAGGCGATCGCAGTCGGCAATCAGGCTCACGCGCACGTAGCCTTCCCCACCAATGCCAAAGGCATTACCAGGTGTCACGACTACGCCCGTTTGCTGCAGCACAGATAGCGCAAAATCAGTGGAACCGACACCCGGCGGACAGGGTACCCACAGATACATCGTGGCGCTTGGTTTGGGCACCGTCCAGCCCAGTTCTGCCAGCCCCTGAATGAGAAAATCGCGGCGGGTGCGGTAGCGTGCCTGCACTTCATGCAGATATACATCGGGAAGCTGGAGCGCCGTTTCTGCCGCCGTTTGTAGGGCCGCAAAAATGCCGTAATCCAGGTTGGTCTTCAGGGTGCGTAACCCCTGGACGATGTGGCGATTACCCACCACAAAGCCAACGCGCCAGCCCGCCATGTTATAGGTCTTGGACAGCGTGTGAAACTCCACGCCGATCTCCTTTGCACCCGGAATTTCGAGCAGGCTGGTAGGCTGATAGCCATCGAAGGCCAGTTCGGCGTAGCACAGGTCATGGACTAGCAGAATTTCGTAGTGACGGGCAAAGGCCACAATTTCCTCAAAAAACTCACGGGGAGCCGTTGCCGCGGTTGGGTTGCTGGGGTAGTTAAAGTAGAGAATTTTGGCCTGCTTGGCGATCGCGTCGGGAATCGCCGCCACATCGATCAGCCAGTTATTTTCTGGCTTCAGCACCAGGCTGTGGATCTGACCACCCGCAATCAGTGGCCCCCGAAAGTGTGCCGGATAGGCTGGGCTGGGCACCAACACGAGGTCACCAGGATTGACGTAGGCCAGCGCTAAATGGGTCAGCCCTTCTTTCGACCCCAGCAGGGGCAGTGCCTCTCCTTCCGGGTCAAGCTTCACGTTGTACCGACGATAATACCAGTCGGTAATGGTACGGCGGAAGCTGGCGGTGCCTTCAAACGGTGGATATCCGTGGTTAGCAGGGTTTTGCAGGGCCGCGATCGCGGCGTCAACAACCGGTTGCGGCGTGGGGCCATCCGGGTTACCCATGCCCAGGTCAATCAAGTCCAGCCCCTGCTCGCGGGCCCGGAGCTTCAGTTCATCCAGCCGAGCGAACACATAGGGGGGTAACGAGCCGAGGCGATCGGCCGGGTTGAGCCAGTCTAGTTTCATACCGTGACCTCATCAGAAGCGTGAGGAGTGAGGAGTGAGTCGTAAGGGGTTGGTTGTTCTTTCCTCTCCCTCTCCTCTCCCCTGACTGCCATAGCTGTGGTTGACACCATCGCTGCCATCAGTTGCGACGGCTCCACCACGAAGGGTAAACGGTGAATGTCGGAATTGTCCGCGCAGGCGATCGTGGCCGCTTGCTGTAATTCGGTGAGCGAGACAGCCGCTAGCCCTAGATCGTAAAGGCTTTGGGGCAGACCAATCTCGCGATAAAACTTCAAAAGCTGCTGACGCGCCGTTGCCGCCAGCTGGTTGCCCTGGACAATTTCTTCCAGCCGGAGCTGCACCAGAATGCCGTAAGCGACTTTCTCCCCATGCAACGTGCCGTGACTGGCCAGCAGGTGAGTCAAGCCGTTGTGGACTGCATGAGCCGCGACCGTGCGACACTGCGCCCCGCCCAGCCCACCAATGACGCCGGCCAGGAGAACAGTCGCGTCTACGACTTCCTGCCAGACTTGTCCCCCCGGTTCCTGCAGCGCGATCGCGGCTTTTTGGAACAAAATGTCACGCAGCACCCGTGCTTGCTGCACCGCGGCAATGATCAGTGTGTGTTGCGAATGTCCACTACTTACTGAGGCTTCGTACCACTTGGCGATCGCGTCTCCGATTCCAGCCACCAGTGTTCGTTGAGGGGCTGTTTGCACGAGGTCATAGTCCAGCACCAGCAAGTCGGGACAGCGTGCCAGCGCAACGTCATACTGAAACGCACCCTGGTCAGAATAGACGTTAGAAAGCGCTGTCCAGGCCGCGCAGGTGGCGGCTGATGTGGGAATGGTCACGATCGGCAAATGCTGTTGATGGGCGACCAGTTTGGCAGTATCCAGCGCCTTGCCACCGCCCACGCCCACAATCACATCGGCCTGATGGTTTGCGACTGCCTGCTGCAGGACTGCCAGCGTCGACTCGCTGCAGTCAGGACTGTAAGAAACCCGATCAGACAAAAGGGCTTCGTGCTCTAAGACAGGTTGCAGCCAGGGGGTAGCGGTGGACAGCGTTTGGTTCCCGCTAATGATGAGGGGACGGCGACCCAATCGCGCGATCGCGCCACCCGCCTGACTGAGTACCCCGTTACCGCGCAACACTTGCGCTGGTGCGATCGTGAGCAAAGGCTGAGAGACAATCGTTGTAGACATGACGGCAGAACTGAGTTGAGACACAGAACAACAGACACCAAATTCAGACGTATGGGCGGATTCTTGGGGGGCTTTACCAGTCTAATTCAAACATCCGGCGTCTGTCGTCAAGCGCTCGTTGGGTCAGGCAGATGGCTTGGGGAGCCGTGCTAACGTATCGCGATCGATCTCCACCGTTACCTGATCGCCTTTGGACGATGCCAGCGATGGCTTGGCCTGCCCCAAATACACCGGCTGCGATACACCAGGCTCCGGATGCAGCACGGCACGAGCCCGAATGATCATCGTGGGCGCACCCTGGCTCAATCGACCTGACGAATAGATGTCCACTGCGGCCTGCCGCAGCGTTGCGTCCAGGGCTGCCTCCGTGATTGTGGGCGGCACCACAATGACGACCTGAGATGACCCGGAATCGTAAACCCGCGTGAACTTCGTGGAGCCGGGAATGTGGGGGCGATCGTGCAGTCCCAACCCCAGTGCAAACAGGCCACCCGTCAACACGCCCATAAATCCCGTGACGCCAACGAGCCGAAACCGGACTCCCCACTTAAGGATCCAGCTCAGAATGGTCAAGGCGGCACAGAAAAGGGTGAAGTAACCAAACCAGACGGCGATCGTGATCGATGAAATACCAAACAGCATGCGATTCAGTGCAATGGGGCAGCAGATTAAGATTCAAACAACCAGGCTTTCACACGCTCCAGGCTCGGCCAATCAGGCTTGCGGGTAAAGCCATCCTCAATGTTTTGTGCGACTTCATCCCGCAGTTCGGGGACGGCCATCACCAGCTGCTGCGCAATCTCAACATGCTGCCGCACGCCTTTTTTAGCGGTTTCGAGCATGGCAAGCACCAAGTTCACCCGCGCCTGCGGGTCTTGAGGGTTCAACTTAACGGCTTTTTGGGCGGCTTCATAGGCCTGGTTGGGCTTCTCAACGAGCAGATATAGCCACGCCAGACATGTCCAGGCAGAGCTGCTCTTGCGGGAGCGATCGCACACTTCCTTGAAGATCGGAATCAGTGTTTCTGGCGCTTCACCCGCCTTGTAACGCTCGATGCCTTCATCGAAAAGAGTTTCAACAGTTTGAGTCATAGGTTAAGCAGAGGAATTCGCTTTTAGTTGTTAGCTGTTAGCCCGTCTAAGCACTAACAACTAACGACCAAAAGCTGATGATCTAGGCTGAGAAGGACTTGCCGCAGCCGCAGGTTTGCTCGGCATTGGGGTTGGTGAACTGAAAACCACCGCCAATTAACGCATCGCTGTAGTCCAAAACCAACCCATAGAGGTAAAGCAGGCTCTTCGGGTCACAGATCACTTTAAAGCCTTCGTAATCGTACACCTCATCGGTGGGCTGCATATTGCTGATGTCCTCGAAGTCCATGGTGTAGGACATGCCAGAGCATCCTCCGCCCCTAACGCCTACACGCAGGCAGAGATCTTTTCCTTGCTTTTCTCGGAGTAACAGGACGTGCTTCAGAGCGGCATCCGTCATTTGAATGCCCCGCTGCTGCGATTGTGCTGTTGGTGTCGCTGTTTCTGTCATGGCTTAAACGCTCCTTACCTTTCCGAATATTCCGAATATTTAGTTGTAAACGTCTGTGCCTGTTCATCCATACTATCAGGGATAAATCCACCTGAGTAATGCCGATAGCATTGCGAGTCGCTGGATGGAAAACTTAATGTCTCTTAAACTGAGAGGCTGGGATGCATCGCAATACTCAGAACTGTTGGACTTAACGCAGTAGAAACAGAATTAGTGTTTAAGATAAATATCTATCCCTGATGAGTCTCATTAGCATCTACTGCTAAGTCTGTGTTTAACTGGCTTTTTACTGGCTCTCGAATTTGTTATGACTGCGCTCAACCGTTCAACCCGTCGTCGCCTGCTGCAACTACCGCAGATCGCTAGTGTTTGGGAGGGCGATCGTCGTCCGCTGGTGTCTGGCGTTGCTTCTACTAATGACTGGACTGATGCTGGCACTGATCCAGAGCCTAACGGCGAATGCATTCTTTGGGTCGATGGGTCACAGGGAATGGTGCGGGCGATGGATGTGGTCACACCAGAAACGGGGCCAGAGGCTGTTGTCCGCACGTTGCTCCGGGCGATGGAGTATCCCCATAATCCAAACAGTCCGGCTCGCCCCCAGAAGATCGTGGTCAGCGATCGTGAGCTGCTCTTTTATCTGCGCGGGGTGCTTCAGGATCTCGACATCGTGCTGGACTATGTACCGGCACTGCCGCTGATTGATGAAATTTTTCGGGGTTTTCAGGATGCTGTCAGCAGCCGTCCCCCCCAGTTGCCGCCGCAGCATGCCGCCGTTCTGACTCAAAAAGCGCTCGCGATCTGGCAGGATGCACCCTGGAGGGTGCTGGCAGACCACCAGATTCTCGCAGTCGAGGTCAATCGGTGGGATATAAGCACGCTGTATGTCTCTGTGATGGGAATGCTGGGCATGGAATACGGCCTGCTACTTTATCGATCGCTCGATTCGCTCAAGCGCTTTCGGCAGCGGGTGCAGGTAAACGATTCGCTCGAAGACATGGAAGAAGCGTTCCTGGGGCAGGACTGTCTTTTTGCCACGTTTGAACACGAACACGATTACCCCGATGGCGAGATGGTTGACTTGTCAACGGTGTCGATCGCGGAAATTGAGCCAGTATTTGGCAATCTGCACCCCTTAGAAGGACTGCGTTCCTTTTTGTACGACGAGGAGGCCGCCACGCTGGTGGTTGTGCTGGAGGCCATTCATCGCTTTCTCCGGCAGCACCGTCAAAAGTTTGAGCACGGTGCTTTTCCTGAGGTTAGCAGTCGCTACCGCATTCCAACCCCCGTCGATGACGCTGCGGATGACGCAGCCAAATCCACCTCAATCGCGATTAAGGTCGCCACTCTGCCCGACCTGGCAGCCGAACTGTTTGACAGCACCGACTTTGACGCCGCTGCTGGGCCAGACTTGCCGATGGTGCGGGATGATCTCGTCCCCGCAAACTCATTTCTCAGTCTGGGCGTGGTGCCGTGGGAAATGCTAGAGATCTTGCGATCGGGGGCCGAGTATTACCAGCCACAGTCTGTAACAGCAGCGGGTGACGGGTTACCTGTAATTATGATCCAGACCTCCCGCCCAAAGGCAAAAACGCTGATTGAAGAGATCAAATCAGCCGGTGGGCTGCAGGCTATTTGCTTTAATCCCGGTGAAGACCCCTTTGGCAGCGAGCAGTACGATCTGGGGCTGTTTCAGACGGGCAATGGCGATTTACATCTATTTGGTGAATTCGGGGAGGACGACCCGACCCATGTTGCCGCTCGCAAAAAGTGGGATCAGCGCTGCAAGAAAACAAAGGGGTATTGTGGCCTCATTATTGCGCGCGGGCTGACGGGTGCCAGCCGTGGCAAGCCCCAATTTAAAGACATGGTGGGCTTATTTGAAGCGCGATCGCTAACCGCGAAGGATCTGGGCCTGGGTACCCTTCAACTCCGACTGGCGGCTGACTGGTTGTGAGACGCCTGTGTATTGAGCTGAGACATCAAGAGTAAGGCGTCAAGCGGACTGGACGCTGGGGTATTGCCCTACCTGCCCCGACGACAGCTTCTCCTATGGCCCGACATTCCCTAACCGTTTCTGGGCACGATCGCGTTCCCGCGTGATTTGTTTGATCAAACCGGGGGGCAGTTGTTTCTGCTTGTCCAGCGCTTTCGTGAATAAGTCAATGCCGCCTTTGGTATCGCCCTGCAGGACGAGAATCTGCGCCTTCAAATACAGCAGATCAGGATTGTTCGCGGTCTTATCGTTGGTTTGCAGCGCGCTGTTAATGGCGGCCAGCGCCTTTGCCGGTTGCTTCAGGTCTCGATAACCCAGCGCCACTCCGCGATCGGCCACATAACGAGGATACGCGTACTTTTGCAGGCGGCTGATCGCATCATTTGGACTGGAAAAGGGAAGGTTCAACGATACGAACAAGTCGATGTATCCCCGCAACAAATTTAGCTCTGGATCGCTGGGGTCAATCTTTTCGGCGGCATCGAGATACTTAAAGGCTTGCTGAACTTCGCCCAGCGCCTGGGGCGTTCCTTTGACAGTGCCATCCCGGCTGAGGTCATACGCACCTTCCAAAAAGTGCCCCACGGCCTGGTAAAGATTACCCCGCAACGGATCCTTGCTCACCAGCGTGGCCGCTGTTGTGCGCGTTGCCGTGGCATACGCTCTAAACTGTTCTAGCTGTGCGGATTTTTGGGCCGCATCTTTCTCCCCATCCCACTTGATATAGGCCAGTGACGCTCGGAGGGCTTGCGTCAGCGGATCACTGGCATCGGCCTGCTGCGCGTTGGCATCAGCGGCTACATAGTCTCCCTGATCGAACAGCTTTTTGAACGCGGTTTCGGTGCGATCGCTGATCGGTCTGGGGTTGGTCGTCCGAAACGGATCCTTCGCAAGAGATGGACTGGCCCACAGACCAAGTGATACGAACGCCGCACCAGCCACTTGCAGCATGGTCTGGCGCGAAAGGATGAAGCGGTTGTAAGTGGAAGCAGTAAACTTATCAGCCATAATTGTGCGGTTGATCGAGTTCAAGAAAACAATAGTAACTTGTAATCAAGTTCGTTAGAGTGGTGATGCCTACCCCCCTAGCCTGAAGACGTTACTGATCGGTGAACTGGTTTTCAGGCAGAGGATATCGGAGAAGTCGCAAAATGTCATGCTGTCGCTGGCTGGTCGACGGCTGTTCAGCGTGAGTGCCAGGAAGTTTCTTGATCAGGCGCTGAAACGCTAGATTAGTCGTGACGCGTTGCTCCACGCAGAATGACAAAACCACTTTATAAGACATCCTCTCGGCTCTGATCGGAATTTCAGGGTGTGTTAACCCATATGGTGACGCAGTTGTTTGTGGCATGTTCCGGCGACTACGCCCCCCGATAGACCCACTCAAAAGACCCACTCAAATATTGCTCCGTTTTCCAACCTGACCCAGAATGCTCACGCTCAAACACCTGTCTTATCATCCACCGGCAAGCCAAACGGCAATTCTCCAGTCCATTAATTTGCAGGTCGCACCCCAGCAGCTTGGACTCATCATTGGCCCCAGTGGGTCAGGCAAAAGTACACTGCTGGAAATCTTGGCTGGCCTTGTAGAACGCACGAGCGGTGGCGTTTTTTGGCGCGATCAGGAGCTAATCCCACTACAGCTACAGCAGTTAAGTGGGCTGGTCTTTCAGTTTCCAGAACGCCATTTCTGTGGCAGCAGTATTTTGGAAGAACTGCGTTTGGGGCATCCTGAGTTGACCGCCGATCGCATAGAACAAGCCCTTTCGGAAGTGGGATTGACGCACCTCTCGCTGCATACCTCACCAAACTCTCTCAGTGGCGGACAGCAACGACGGTTAGCCTTCGCGGTGCAGCTGATTCGCCAACCCCACCTGCTGCTGCTCGATGAACCAACTGCGGGGCTGGATTGGTCAATGCGGCAGCAGCTTGTCAGCTTGCTGGCAAAGCTGAAGACCCACTGGAGTTTGCTCGTCGTCTCGCACGATGCTGGCGAACTGGTAGACATTGCCGACCAGTGCTGGACATTGCAACAGGGTGAATTGGCGGCTGTCAGTCCCGAGACGCTAAAAGCGCAGACGGAACGATCGCCATTGGTGACGGGATGAGGGATGAGGGATGAGGGATGAGGGATGAGGGATGAGGGATGAAAAGGGTGTAAAGCAAGGGCGTGCGAGCGACCAGGCGATCGACGTTGAGACTACCGCGATGAATGTTCGCACTCAGGCGCAATCGATTCCACTGCCGCTCCTGGATGACGTCTGGCAGCAGACGTTGGGTTGGCAGCCAACCGCACTGCAACAAAAGCAATTTCAGCAGCTCTACGACCTGATCCTGGCAGGCAATCGCCAACTTAACCTCACGCGCATTACCGAGGCCACGGAGTTTTGGGAGAAGCATTTGTGGGATTCGCTGCGAGGCGTGAAGCCGTTTTTGTCGGCGGCGCAGGTGGCAATGGGGAGCGAAGGACAGGGGACGGTAACTGCATGGCAACCGGGTGCGGAGACTTTAAACTCAGTCCCCGTTGGCCATGATGTAACGCCTTGGAAGGTCATTGATATTGGGACTGGCGCTGGGTTTCCCGGGGTTCCTGCCGCGATCGCGCAATCAATGTGGACAGTCACCTTACTTGATGCCACCCGTAAAAAAATCCACTTTCTCGATCAGCTGCTTGCAGACTTACAGATGCCCAACGCAATTCCGATCGTCGGACGGGTAGAGGCGATTGGCAGGCAGCAGGGCCATCGCCAGACGTATGATTTAGCGTTGATTCGAGCGGTCGCACCGGCAGCCGTTTGTGCGGAGTACGCCCTACCACTGCTGAAAATTGGCGGTAATGCCGTGCTTTATCGAGGGCAGTGGACTGACACCGAAACCGCATCCTTGACAGCAGCCGTTGCCACCCTGGGCGGCAAGATCGATGCCATCGACGCCTTCAAAACGCCGCTCACCGACAGCGATCGCCACTGCGTTTACATCCAAAAGGTGGCTTCTACGCCCGACGAATTTCCGCGCGCGATCGGCATTCCAACACAAAAACCGCTGTGAACGCGTCAGGCACCAGGAATCGTCAGCATCGAGAACCGTCAGCATCAGGAACCACGACGCAGGCAGACAAGCAACATTTCTGATCTTCTATCGGCATCCCTGGATGTTCCCCTGATCGAGCCGCAGCCATCTGCTGTGAGGCCGCGACGAGCCAGAACGACGAGCCAGCCAGCCCATTGCAGGCGCTTGCGTTGTCCTTAGCATGCTAACCAAAGCGATAAATACTGACTTTGTGTGAGGATCATTCGGCGGCCAGTTGATTTGATCGATCTAGACCTGATTCTGGCACTCCTCTATGCATGCATGGCAGCCCTCCTGGGGCTGCTTTTTGTTCGATACAGTAATAAGAAGTTAAGGAATGACACAGCATAGACTATGGGTAGAAAAATTGGCTTTTGGCTGTTGTGGGTTGGGTTTGTGAGCTATGCCTTTTTTCTCGCACCCCCTGACCAGCCCAATACCTTAGACCTGATCAAAAATTTATCCACTGCGCAGGTCGCGGGGATTAATCCGCTGATCGTGGCTCTGTTCAACATCATGGGCGTGTTGCCCATTGCGTATAGCTGTTTTCTATTCATTGATGGCAATGGCCAAAAAATCCCGGCATGGCTGTTCGCAACGGCCTCATTTGGCGTAGGCGCATTTGCGATCGTGCCCTATCTGGCGTTGAGATCACAAAACCGCTCTTTTGTGGGGCCGAAAACGTGGCTGCTGAAGCTGCTCGATTCTCGCTGGGTTGGGCTTGCACTCACGATCGCGGCGCTGGGTTTAATCGTTTACGGCTTTCGTCAGGGCGACTGGGCTGACTTTGTGCAGCAGTGGCAGACCAGCCGTTTTATCCACGTCATGAGCCTGGATTTTTGCCTGTTGTCGCTGCTGTTTCCAGCGCTCCTGCGTGATGACATGGCGCAACGTGGCCTCAAGGACGATCGTCTGTTTTGGGCGATCGCGCTCCTGCCGCTGCTGGGGACGTTGGCATATCTGACGTTGCGTCCACCGCTCCTGGAACAATCGGACATTGCGACCGTGCCGCTGCCCCAGCAATCGTCTTCCTAGCGTGCGGTTCTGGTCACAGCCGGTGCCTTTAATACCCGCTGAATCGGCCTTGATTGCCACAAAACTATATTTTTTCTTTACGTTCCTGGGAGCTACTGTACTGACAATTCATCGTGCCTTTACAAAGTCTGGACTAGAGTAGGGACAGAATTTTAGTGTCAACATCACAAAAGGGGAGCGAGCGTGTCACAGAGTCAACCAACTATCCTTGTGACTGGCGGTGCGGGCTACATCGGCTCCCATGCAGTCCTGGCACTGCAGCAGTCGGGCTACAACGTCATCGTCCTGGACAACCTGGTGTATGGACATCGCGATCTTGTCGAAGCGGTGCTCAAAGTTGAGCTGGTTGAAGGTGATACCAACGATCGCGCGTTGTTAGATCAGCTCTTCGCTACGCGCCAGATCAGCGCTGTCATGCACTTTGCGGCCTATGCCTATGTGGGCGAATCGGTCACTGACCCAGCCAAGTATTACCACAACAACTTTGTTGGGACACTGACGCTGCTGGAAGCGATGCTGGCAGCCTCTATAAAACGCTTTGTCTTCTCGTCCACCTGTGCGACCTACGGTGTTCCCAACACCATTCCCATTCCCGAAGATCACCCGCAAAATCCGATCAATCCCTATGGGGCAACCAAGCTCATGATTGAGCGGGTGCTGTCTGACTTTGATAAAGCGTACGATTTCAAGTCGGTCTGCTTTCGCTATTTCAATGCGGCTGGAGCTGACCCCGATGGGCGACTGGGTGAAGACCACTCCCCCGAAACGCACCTGATTCCGCTGGTGTTGCAGACGGCTCTGGGCGTACGCGACTCGATCGCCATCTTTGGCACCGACTACCCTACTCCCGATGGCACGTGCATCCGTGACTATATTCACGTAACTGACCTGGCACAGGCGCACGTCTTGGGGCTGTCGTACCTGTTGAACGATGGCAATTCCACGATCTTTAATCTGGGGAATGGCAATGGGTTCTCGGTGCGGGAGGTGATTGAGACGGCGCGGCAGGTGACTGGTCGGGAAATTACCGTGGTGGAACACGATCGCCGCCCGGGTGATCCGCCGGCTTTGGTGGGGAGTGGCGATCGTGCCCGTGACGTTCTGGGCTGGAATCCCCAGTATGCTGACCTCCACGCCATTATTTCGCATGCCTGGAGCTGGCACCAGAAGCGTCATGCCACTTAAAGTTGGTAAAAGACGACCGGTTGGAGCACACGATTAGTGGTTGACCGTCAACGTTCCTCTGGGTGCTGGTTGTCAACCGCTTTTGTCGGGCGTCGGAGGCTTTATGTTCTTCAGATCGGCTGAGTTGTGTGGCACGACACCGCAATGGCTGTAACGGACATTCTGCGGCGCGTTCTGCCGTTGCTGTCTCATACTGCATTGCGACGGCGATTACGACCGTTCAAACCACTACTGACTGATCTCTTCATTACCAATGAGCCAGATAGGTTGGATACTGTGAATAAAGGTCATCAGTGTCAAGGGTTGCATAGCAGTTATGAATGGACAAGCTGTAACGAGTGGCTCGATCGAGCGGCAGCCTAATGACCTCTTCATTTCTTACTCCCGTAAGGACAAGGAGTTTGTCCAATACCTGGACAAGCTACTCCGAGGGCTGGGCTACGATCCCTGGGTCGATTGGGAAGACATTCAGCCAACCGAGGACTGGTGGGCGGCGATTCAGTCAGGGATAGAAGCGGCCAGCAATTTTGTGTTTATCATCAGTCCCGACTCAGTTGCCTCTAAAGTGTGTGGGCAAGAGCTTGATCATGCGATCGCCAACCACAAGCGATTAGTGCCAATTGTGCGTCGTGAAGGGTTTGACATTTCGGCAATTCATGCTGAACTATCCACGCACAATTGGCTCTTCTTTCGCGAAACTGATGACGTTGAGAAAGCCCTGCAAATTTTGCAGAAGGCGCTGGATACCGATTTTGAGCATGTGTACGCCCATACTCGGTTACAAACACGGGCGATCGAGTGGGACAAAAAACATCGAGATGAGAGTTTTCTCCTCCGGGGCAGTGAACTGGAAGATGCCGAACTCTGGCTGACGCAGGCAGCCAATAAGAAGCCTCAACCCACCGAACTGCAAGGCGGATTTATCAACACGAGCCGCAAAGCTGAAACGAGGCGACAGCGTGCTGAAGTGCGCCGTCAACAGTTCTTGTCGGGGGTTGTGAGCGCTTTTTCCATCATTGCACTGGGTGCTGCAACGGTGGCATTCAGACAAAAAATTCAGGCTGAGATGACGGCTCAAAGCTCCGGAGCCGAAAACTTGCTAACGTCGGGGTTAGAACTCGAAGGTCTGGTGAAGGGACTGAAGACAGGGCTACAGCTCAAGCATATTGGCTGGTTTTTGCCTTCCGACACACAAATCCGCACGATCGCCTCCTTGCGCCGGTTGGTGTACGCGGTAGACACACAAAACACGCTGCAAGGACATGCCGGGTACGTGATGAGCGTTGCGTTTAGCCCTGATGGCAAAACCCTTGCCTCTGCCAGTGCAGACAAAACGATTAAACTCTGGAGCCGCGATGGACGGGTGCTCAAAACGTTAGTCGGACACCGCGACCACGTCAACAAAGTTGGCTTTAGCCCGGATGGCAATCTGCTGGTTTCTGCCGGTGATGATCAGACGGTGCGGTTGTGGAGCCGTGATGGCAAGGCTCTGCGAACACTGCACGGTCACACGGCCAAAGTCATGAGTGTCAGCTTTAGTCACGATGGGAAGCTCATTGTCTCATCGGATGAAGATGGTACCGTCATCCTGTGGCACGCTGATGGCACGCTGGTCCGCACGTTTAAAGCTGCTGATGCGTTCGCTGTTTCTGACGTTCAGTTCAGTCCCGATGGCCGGACGATCGCCACGGCCAATGGTGATGCAACGATTCAGTTATGGACGCTGGATGGGCAATTGCTTAAGACGTTAGAGGGCCACCAAGAGCCTGTAATCAGCGTTTGCTTTAGTCCCGATGGCAAAACGCTCGCGTCTGCCAGCGAAGACCAGACAATTAAACTGTGGTCAGTCGATCCGGCTGCACCGCAACGGTTTGGACAAGAACTGAAAACGCTGACCGGGCACACCGACGCGGTGAAAAGTTTGAGCTTTAGCCCGGATGGCCAACTGCTTGCCTCTGCCAGTACCGATAACACGGTCAAGCTCTGGAATCGGAATGGTGAATTGATGAAAACCTTTAGTGGCCACAGCAACTGGGTCAATAGCGTCAGTTTTAGTCCTGATGGCAAGACCATCGCGTCTGCGAGTGGCGATCGCACTATCAAGCTGTGGGCAATCAACTTGGTACCCCTCGCGCTGCTCAAGGGGCATCAGGCTATGGTCAACAGCGTGCGGTTCAGTCCGGATGGTCGAATGCTGGCGACGGGTAGCAGTGACAATACCGTCAAGCTATGGGATCGCACAGGCCACGTACTCGCAACGCTGTCCGGTCATCAAAAGCGAATCTTGAGCGTTGCATTTAGCGCGGATGGCCAGACGATCGCCTCTGGCAGCGAAGATGGTACGGTCAGACTCTGGAACACGGCGGGACAAGCGCTGAAAACGCTCAGAGGGCATCAAGGTACCGTGTGGAGCGTCGCGTTCAGCGTAGATGGCAAGACAATTGCCTCTGCCAGTGAGGATGGCACCATCAAACTCTGGAATCTGGACGGGCAAATCCTGAAGACTCTACGGGGGCACACCAGCGGTGTTCTGAGCGTTGTCTTTAGCCCTGACGGCAGATTTCTGCTCTCTGGCAGTGAAGACGCGACGGCAAAACTCTGGAACCTAGACGGTACTGTAATTCGGACGCTAGAGGGGCAGGGAGGGCCGATCGGCGCAGTCAATTTCAGCCCTGATAGTCAAATGCTCGCTACAGGCAGTGATGACGGCACCGTTAAACTCTGGACAAGAGGCGGCGAAAAGCTGTTTACCCTTAAAGGCCACGGTGGGTTTGTGATGGGCGTGACGTTTAGCCC
>JAJPKC010000532.1 GCA_021323955.1 Oscillatoriales cyanobacterium Centralia_MAG_596
CCTGGCAATTCAATTCACCGCATTTCAATGCACATTTCAAATGGAGATTTATGATCATGAGCAGTAGTGACCAATATAAGCGTGAAATCATGAACGACCTGGCACAGGGCAATACAGATTCCCTGGATACAATGCCAGAGGCCGGAAACTATGACAACTTTGACGATTTTGCTCAGCGCTCCAGCCGTGAAGAGCGCCGCCAGTTGTTTGGTAAAGCGTTAAGCCCCGATCGCATTCCAGCCAGTGAGATGGAACCCGAATTGCGAACGGCGATCGCTCAGATTAAGCCCAACGAGCGTACCAGCGTAGCGCAAGAATTTTTTAAGCATTTTAAGCAGCGTCATCTGAACGATCGCGATCTGGAGCGTCAGTTAGGGCTATCCAGCCATCATCCCAATCACATGACGGCTGATGATGTCAGTAAGTTAGCCAGCTTTGCGTACCACAATCACCCTGATGTTTTTCATGAGGTGTTAGCAGACCAACCAGCGCTGGTACGCTTTCTGAGTAACCCTCTGGTCGGTGCTGCCTTTGGCGCAATTGCCGCTAAATGGCTTGGGCACCGCCGGTAAATCACGCCTTCTCGACCCCACTTCTGCCTCCGAACGGTTTGCTGACAGCCATTGCCCTTAACCTTAAGGACGGTGGCTGTCGATCGTTTCATCGGTCGCCTTGGTTGACCGCAGGTTGCAAACGCTGGCAGTGTGCTTAGCAATCACGACAAGAGCGTAAGGGGGCCAGGATTTAGTGGTTCTGGCATAGAGTGGGCGATCGTTCTGTGTGATCGACAGAACCATTGGCGGACTGACTGACTAGGTAAAGTTTGCCTCTGGCGTCCTTCACCCAGCCCTGGGCTTCGACGATCGCGCCTGGAGTAGCAGCAGACAAAGGGACGGCAGAGGGAGCAGGGGAAACGGTTGACGCGCTGCTGGCGGTGAGACTGCCCAAGTCGTTCAGCACGATGGTGCCACTAAAGGGGTCGTCGGGACTGGCGGACAACCCACCGCGACCGAGCACAACAAACTTGCTCTGTCCTTCCACAACCTTACGACCGCTATTGCAGCCCTGCGCCACCAGTTTGGAGGGGTCAACGGGGGTGAGGTTCAATTCTTGCAGTCCCTGGCTGGGGTCAAGGTTGAGCGTGTTGAGGATAATGTTGCCATTGATGCCCAGTTGAGAACTGGCGGTGATGTCGCTGAAGGGGGTGTCTTTGGGATGGGGACGCAGCCCAAATATCTGGGTGGCGTTGATGGTGATGTTGCCACCATTACCGCTGAAGGCATTGGCGCGGATGTCGCTGTTTTCAGTCAGAACGCCAATGATAAAAGGAGTGGCGATCGTGACGTTGCCGCCATTGCCGCCTGCCTGAGCGGTGCCAGCGGTGGCAGAGATCAAACTATCGCGTCGCAGCAGGACCAAATTATTCACATTTAGCGTGATGTTGCCGCCTTGAGCGCTGGCGGTTTCAGCGGTGATGGAGCCGCGATCACGCAACTCCAACCGCCCCGCTTGCAAGAAAATATTGCCGCCAGTGCCGCTACCCTCGCTGTTGACCGCGATCGTGGCTCCATCTTGAATGAGCACCCGCTGTGGATCAATGGTGATACTGCCCCCGTTGCCAGTGGAACCAGGAGTGGTACTGGCAAATAATCCCGTTCCACTATCTGTTAATGTCAATCGGTCTTGCACATTGAGGGTGAGGTTGCCTGCCTGTCCACTGCTGGAAGTATTCGTCGAGACTTTAGCACCATTGCGGATTGTGAGCGATTCAGTATTGATGGTTATTTCCCCTGCCTTGCCACTACCGGAGGTGGAAGCAGACAACTCACTGGAAGCATCGTTTAACTGAACTTGACCTGCATTTACCGTAATGTTGCCTGCCGAACCAGCACTGCTAGTAGACTAGATAAGAAGTAATGCAACATTGATTCGGGTATGCAACGGGTCGAAATCCATCTCCAAGAGGAAGAACGAGACTATCTGGCAACCAAGAGCTCAACCGGCGTCTGTCCAGTGCGTGTTTTACAACGAGCACAAGTCTTACTGGCACTGGATAAAGGAGTGCTGGATGGGCGCATCAGTGAAGTGCTCAATGTGGAGCGCACTCGGATTTGGCGGATTCGCAAACGGTATCTGGCGGGTGGTCTCAAAGCGGCGTTAGCGGACCAAGCCCGACCAGGGCGACACCGACAATACGATGACAAAGCCGAAGCGGCGATTGTCGCTTTAGCCTGTAGTCAACCCCCAACGGGTTACGCCCAGTGGAGTTTGCCGTTGCTCACCAAAGTGGTCCGGTGCCAAACTCAGGCACTCCAAACAGTGAGTCAAGCCACGGTGCGTCAAGTGCTTAAAAAAAACGCTGTAAGCCTTGGTTGAAGGCGATGTGGTGCATTGGGCAACTCACGCTTCAATATCGGCAACGGATGTATGCGGTGCTTGACAGCACTTGGAAAGTTACCTTGAGAGGATAAAAAGAGTGCATACTTTTAAGCAGGCATCAACACCTCCAACACTTGCTCACAAGTGCGACCTTGAGCAAATAAGCCTTGGACGAGATGCAGCATTTGCGGGTATGCCTTACGAGTCAAGGTATGGAGCCGCTGTCCGACCGTTTGCTTTTCATTTGCAAACGCAAATCTCTCTAATTTTTTGCCCTGACAAGCCGCTTGCCCCAGCAACGACTGCGCGATGCAACTTAAGCGGAAGTGGCGTTTGACCGCTTCCTGGTTGCGAACCTGAGCCAACTCAAAACCTGCGACTTGCTTGCAAAACTCATGAAAGATCTCGCAAGCCCAACGGTAACTCCAGGTTTGGATCACCCGTGCACTTTCCCAATGCAGGGCATCGGTGAGGAGAAATCGGGGGGTGTCACTCAAATCCTCCTTTTCATGCACAATCACTAAGCGTTTGCGCCCATAGCGTTTGAGGCGAACCGTTTTGGTAAAGGCCCAGCATTCTTTTACGACTCCATTGCGGCAGCGCACGTGCAGATGGCGAAAGCTTTCTGGGTGCTCCGTGCCTAATTGAGTTGCAACGGTGTCAACTCGGTCCCACTGCCCATTCCAGAGAATCAAGCGGGAACACTCAATCTCGCTGACCCAGTGTTTGCCAGAGGCTTCAATCACCTGCGTCAAGGCCAGGGTTAACACCCCGTTGTCAAAGGCATAATCGGCTTTGGGGAACTGCCCTTCTGCTTCAATTTGCCGCACAATATCTACCACCATCTCGGTGCGCTGGCGATAGGCCAGTTGATTTTTCTGATGATGTAACAACTCCACCAAGCGTTGCATCACCTGTTCCATCTCCTCGTAGCTGGGTTGAGCTGTCATCTTCAGGTAGCCTCGCTCTGCCTCGCTAAAGTCCGGTATCTGCACCTCAACGGCAATCCCATCAATCTGCTGGGGATTGGCAATCACGGCTGTGACGACCGTTTGAAAGCGGCTCATGCAATGGTTGACATAATCATAGGAACGTTTTGTGCCGTAGATGTTGTTCCCATCTTCGTGGTGCGATAGCGTGTCCC
>JAJPKC010000158.1 GCA_021323955.1 Oscillatoriales cyanobacterium Centralia_MAG_596
AAGCTACAGTCGAAACTGGCAAAGGAGGCGGGTACCGCCCAGGAATATTACGAGCTTGGCAGCATTTTTTTAGATAAGAAAATTTATTCGCAGGCGATCACGCTGTTTCAAAAGGCCTTGAAAGCGGACGATTTAGAAGAAACAGATAGCGCACCCATTTACAATGCGTTGGGCTTTGCCTACTTTTCGCAAGAGCAGTACGATGTCGCCATTCGTCAGTACAAGGAAGCGCTGAAGATTGAGCCAAACTACGTCACCGCATTGAATAACCTTGGACATGCTTATGAGCGAAAGCAACTCACCAGTCAAGCGCTAGAAGTTTACGAAAAGGCGCTGGAATCAGAACCTGAAAACTCCACAGCAAAGCGGCGGTCAGAATCATTGCGCAAACGAATCGTCCCTTCAGCATGAATGGAATGGTTTGAGGCTGTCGGGTTGCTTTATATCCCGGTTCTGTTCTCAAAGTTGGTATGAACCTGTTTATCTAAACCGGATGTTTCCGGGATTGGTGAGATATGCTCTGCATAGTGACTTATGGGAGTTATCTCACCAGTCATGGAATCTGAACCAAACCAATCGTTGCCGGAGGGTCATCGTACGCTTGCCGCGATCGTCTTTTCAGACGGTGTCAATTTTAGCGGCAGGATGTCCCGTGATGAAGAGCACACGCTGACGTTGATGCAGCGCGACATTGGTTTGATGACCCGGCTGTGTGAGCAATTTGAGGGCCGGGTGTTGAAAACAACGGGAGACGGACTGTTGATGTATTTCTCCAGTGCCGTTCAAGCTGTTGCCTGTGCCCTGGAAATCCAGGAAGCAATTGCTGCTGCTGCTAAAACACTGCCCGCCGCAGATGTTTTACAGCATCGGATTGGCATTCATTTGGGCGATGTGTTTGTCAGTGCCACTGATGTGATGGGCGATGGCGTGAATATTGCCGCGCGGTTGCAGTCGGAGGCTGAACCCGGAGGCATTTGTCTCTCTCAGGTTGTGTACGACGTGGTGAAGAAGCGATTGGCATTCAAAGCGACTTACCTGGGACCGCGAGAATTAAAGCACATTCAAGAAGCCGTACCGATCTATCAAATCGTGCTGGCGGCACAGGCAAAAACGAATGACGCATCCCAACCGGGGCAGAGTGTCATCGATACCCTGGAAGCGCTCGATCGCTCACTGCATCAAGATTCGCTGCACCAAAATGGGGCGGATCCTGCCGCAACGACGGCTGCATTCAAACAGACCCTGGAGAAATTGCTGACCAAAGAAATTGGCCCCATTGCCGCGGTGGTTGTGGCTCAGACGTTGAAGCAAGCCCACGGCTGTCAGGATGCCATTGAGCGTCTCGCCACCCGTCTGCCGGAGGCGTCCCGCGCGGCCTTTCGCGATGCCGCTAGTCGATGGCTGCAAATGGCCAACGCGACTGCCACCCCACCGCCGCAAGTGCAGGCTAGCCCCATTGCAATCGATCCACCACCATCCATCGACGCCAGCGCCAGTGCCAGCGTGCTTGATCCTGCCTTTGTGAAGCGTTGTGAGCAGGAATTGACCAGGGTGATCGGCCCGATCGCCGCGATTATTATTAAGCGGACATTGGCCCAGCAACCATTGCTATCGCCGCCTCAATTGATCGAGGCTTTGGCCGTGCACCTGCCGAATCCAGGTACTATGACCGCTTTTCGGCAGAAATTACTCACTCCCTCCTAGCATATTCATTGCCATCACCAGGCTGGTCTTCATCCGATTAAACGCCGTGGATAAGTCGCCAATTTCATCATTGGACTGGCGGTCAAATTCGGCATCTAAATTACCCATGCTGACCTCGTTTGCCACTTTGGCGATGCGATCGAGCGGGCGGATCACCGATCGGCGCAGCAGCCAGTTGATGACCACAATCACCAGCGCAAAGGCGGCAACCACAATTCCCATAAACAGCAAAAAGGCGCGATGTGCGTTGCCAATCACACCGCTGGCGGGTACGGAAATAATTTGTGCCCCTACGGTTTCATTGAGCTTCCAGTTAAAACCGTTGTCGCTGCCATAGGTTGTTAGCTGACTTTTGGGTGCTGCTTGCGGTGTACTGTGGCAGCGCAGGCACTTCTCCTGGGTGATCGTGATGGGCCGAGCAATGTAAAACAGGTCACCGGCGGGCGACGATCGGTAACCGGTGAGTTCTTTCAGCCCCGTGTCGCCGCGAAATCGCTGCACCAATTCGGTTTCAAAACTGTCCGCTTTATCGCGTAAGTTGGTGGGGTTAAGCGTTGCTTCTTTATAGAAAAAGTCGGAATACTCTGGATCTTTGCGGAGGTCTTCCATTACTTCGCGGGCCGAATACCCAGGCACCGTCTGCGGCAAAAACTCTGTTGCTGTCTCTAGTGCTGGGGCAAGCTGGGGATTCACCTGAGTGAGCGTATACTGGCGTACAGAGACCATTGTCTTGAGTAGCAGCGTTGCTTTAGTGGCCACTTCCCGTTCGGCATTGCGATTGAGAATGGCAGAGAACGCAATGCCGCTGAGAATCACGGCACCGATAAATACCGCAAACAGCAGGAGATTAAACTTCCTGCTCAGTCTAAAGTTCTTGAGCATCACTGTTTCTAGAGTCCTTTTTGCGGATAATTAGGTATCACCATAGTCTCTAGGGAAAAAACGCTGGTTGACATTCGCTTCGGATGGTGGAGATATGGTTTCGCGCCGATTGCTGCTCACACAACTCCTGCTGTTACTTGCGGGCTGCGCATCTTTTAACTCAAAGGACAGCAGCAAGTTAGGAAAGCTCGTGATTGGGGTTGTGGCGTACGGTGAGGAAGGGCGCTCAATAGATGAATACGATGGATTTATCAAATATCTGGAAGGTCGTATTAAAACGTTAATTGAGTTGGAGCCTGCTTACAACGAAGTTAAAGCAGTTGAGCAAATCCAGCGGCAAGTCTGGTCACTGGTGTTTGCCTCCCCTGGGCTAGCGGCGATCGCAATTTCCAAGGCCAACTACCTCCCCATCTTTCCCCAGCAGGGTGTCGATAACCGGGGTTCGGTGCTGGTGGTGCTCAAAGACAGCTCGATTCGAACGTTGGCCGATGTGAATGGCAAAAGTCTGGCCCTGGGGCAGCCGGGTTCTGCCACTGGGTACTATGTTCCCCTGTATGAACTCTATGGCAGCACGCTATCTGAAATTCAGATCTCGCCGACCCCCAAGACTACTTTAGAGTGGGTTGCCAACGCCAAAGTGGCAGTGGGCGCACTGGCAAAAGACGAATTTGACCGTTACCGAACCGAATTTCGCGATCGCGCATTTCGTGTCTTGCACACCAGTCGTCGCATCCCCACGGGGTCGGTGCTCATCAGTCCTCAAATTGAGCGCAACCAGCAACAGCTAATCCAGCAGGCTATGAATGAAGCCGTGCCCGCGATCGCTCAAGCCGCAGGTTACATCCCTAATACGCCGCCGCCCGATTACAAGACATTGATCACCTTTATTGAGAAAGTAAAGCCGATCGAAGCGCGCATCCGCGAGAAACCAGCGCCGCTGTACGTGCCATAACCCCTCTCCGCTGCGCCAAAATTCTCCTTTGGCGCGTGCCTTGTTCTAGACTGAGAGGATGATTGAGTCTGAAAAGGAATTGGGTAATGCGACTGTCTCAAATGCTGTTTGTGACGCTGCGGGAAGATCCGACAGAGGCAGAAATTCCCAGCCATAAGCTCCTGCTGCGAGCGGGCTATATCCGGCGGATTGCGGCAGGGGTCTATGCCTATTTGCCGCTCATGTGGCGCGTCTTGCAAAAAGTATCGCAAATTGTGCGCGAGGAAATGAATGCAGCTGGAGCACAGGAATGTCTGTTGCCGCAGCTCCAGCCCGCAGACCTATGGCGCGAGTCGGGACGCTGGGACACCTATACCAAAGCCGAAGGGATTATGTTTTCGCTCATCGATCGCCAGCAGCGCGAGATGGGGTTGGGGCCGACGCATGAAGAAGTGATCACGGCGATCGCCCGCGATATGATCCGCTCTTACCGACAGCTACCGCTCAATCTTTACCAGATTCAAACCAAATTCCGCGATGAAATCCGTCCCCGCTTTGGTCTGATGCGCGGACGCGAGTTCATCATGAAAGATGCCTACTCGTTTGATGTGGATGAGGCTACGCTCAAGCAGACCTACGACAAGATGCACACTGCTTACACCAACATTCTCAAGCGGTGTGGACTGGCATTTCGGGCAGTTGATGCTGATTCAGGCGCGATCGGCGGTTCTGGTTCTCAAGAGTTCATGGTGCTTGCCGATGCCGGAGAAGACGAGGTGTTGTACACCGAGGATGGTAAGTACTCGGCCAACGTCGAAAAAGCAGTGTCCCTACCACCGGACGCTGAGCCATCATCATTCACCACCTATGAGAAGTTGGAGACACCCGGCACTGAAACGATCGCCAAGCTCTGCCAATTGCTCAAATGCTCTCCAACTGTGGTGCTCAAAAACGTGCTCTACCAGGCTGTGTTTGACAGCGGCAGAGTGGTGCTGGTGCTGGTGAGCATTCGCGGTGACCAGGATGTCAACGAAGTGAAGCTGCAAAACGAACTCACGAAACTGGCCCCGCAGTATGGGGGCAAAACCGTCCTGGCGCTGACCGTCCCCGATGCCGACGCGCAGGAAAAATGGGCAACCAAACCACTCCCGTTGGGCTACATTGCTCCCAATCTGGATGACAGCTACATTAAGCCGCCAAAACCAGCACCCGCTGGACAGGTTGCAGCGAATGCCGTTGCGCCCAAATTTCTCCGGTTGGTGGACAAGACGGCGGTTGACCTGACGAACTTTGTGACGGGGTCGAATGAGTCTGGCTATCACGTCGTGGGTGCAAATTGGGGTCAAGAGTTTGAACGTCCGAAGCTGGAAGTGGATGTGCGGAAGGCTGTCGCGGGCGATCGCGCCCTCCATGACCCTGCCCAAACGCTGAAAACGGCGAGAGGCATCGAAATTGGGCACATTTTCCAGTTGGGCACCAAGTACTCTCAAGCGCTGGGGGCCACCTACACCAACGAGCAAGGGGAGGAAAAGCCTCTGGTGATGGGTTGTTACGGGGTCGGCGTATCGCGTCTCGCTCAGGCGGCAGTTGAGCAGTCCTATGACAAAGATGGCATTGTGTGGACGACTGCAATCGCGCCCTACCAGGCGATCGTGGTCATTCCAGACATCGCTAAAGCCGATCAGGTGCAGGCCGCCGAGAAACTATACGCCGAGCTTAATGCTGCTGGTATTGAGACCCTGCTGGACGATCGCAATGAACGGGCTGGTGTGAAGTTTAAGGATGCCGACCTGATTGGTATTCCCTATCGGATTGTGACCGGGCGATCGCTCCAGCAAGGTAAGGTTGAAGTGGTGCAACGCGCAACGCGCAGTTCTCAAGAAATGGCGTTAGATGCTGTCATTCCAACCCTGAAGCAGTGGCTTTCGGAGCCGTATTGACCCTTGGAATTTCTCACCATTTTTCTCTCCAGCCTGATCACGCTGGTTTCTCCCGCTGGGTTTGTGGTTGATCGCGTTGCGCAAAACGCAGTCCGATCGCAATTCAAATCCGTCGAACAACTGGCAGTCCGAATTGACAATGCGCCCAGCTACCAGATTGTGCAGGGCAAAGCCGATCGCGTACGAATTGCCGGACGGGGACTGTTTCCTGTCCAGGACATCCGCCTGGAGGCGCTGGAGGTCGAGACAGACCCCATTCAGCTTGATGCACGGCGGCTACAGCGCGGCAAACCACGACTGCAAGCACCCCTTCGGGCTGGGGTCAGGCTGGTGCTCAAACAAGATGATGTCAATCGAGCGCTGCGATCGCCGACGGTGATCCAGCGGCTGAAATCGGTTGGCATCAGTGCGCTGGGCCGAGAGGACAGACGCCGCGCCCAACGCTACGAGTTGATCAATCCGCGCATTGATTTTTTGAGCAATCAACGCCTGCGCGTTCAGGTAGAACTGCGAGAAGCTGGCGAACCGGAGACGCTCAAAATCTTTGCCGAATCCGGCATTACCGTGGTCGCTGGACGAGAACTCCAGCTAATTGATCCGGTTGTGCGGCTGAATGATGCCGCCGTTCCCGATCAGGTGATTCACTCGATCGTGGACGGTATCCGTGAACAGTCCGATCTGCGCCAGTTAGAAAAATCGGGAATTATCGCCAGAGTGCTGCAATTTGACTTCACGCATCAACAGATGAACCTGGCGGCGTTTGTGCAGTTCACGCCTCAATAGACCTGGCCAGCAGGGATCAGGAGGCAGCAGCCAGTGCTCGGAACGCGCTGGTCAGACATTTGGAGTGCTGGCGTCCAACGCCGGGTCTTGGGTGCGCAAAAATATTTACACCGTTCCGAAACGCCGTTGCATAGACTGTAGTTACTCAGGAAGCCCCAATGCCGAATCTGCACGTCACGTAAGGAGAGCTTGAATCATGGAAGACCAACGATCGCGCCGTCAGTTGCCCCTAGGGATGGTAGCGGGTCTCTCAGCGCTGGTGCTGACTACCGGTGGCGCTGTTGCCTGGTGGGGGTGGCAATCGTCACACAAATCGCCTCCTTCCGAACTGGCGTCTCAGTCGGGTTCGCCGCAGGAACAGCAGAAAGCACCGCCTGTAGCGCCGGGTGCCAACGTGGCGCAAAAGCCACCCGTGAACGCGGCCAATCCGGAGACCAAAACGTTGCAGGTCTACTGGTTAAGCGCATCGGGCAGCGCGATCGCCCTCAGCCCCAGCACGGTCACCCTGAGTGCGAAAAACAGCCCCAACGATATTCTGGCTGCCGCTGTGGATGAACTGCTTGCAGGCCCCAAAACTGCGACTGTCACAACCACCATTCCACGCGATACAAAACTCCTCAGCCTCAGCGTGAAAGACGATGGCATTCATGTAGATCTGTCTCAGGCGTTCACACGCGGTGGTGGCAGTACATCGATGACGGGCAGAGTGGGCCAAGTTCTCTACACCGCCACGACGCTCGATCCCACTGCCAAAGTCTGGCTATTGGTCGAAGGAAAACCGCTAGAAACGCTGGGGGGTGAAGGCTTGATGCTGGATCAACCGCTTACTCGCGATC
>JAJPKC010000022.1 GCA_021323955.1 Oscillatoriales cyanobacterium Centralia_MAG_596
ACTGCCCCGCGAACGCTACAAGCTCTACGACAAAGCGGCGGAAACGCTGCTCACCGCCTGGGATGACAACAAAGAACTGAGCAATCAGACCGTCCTCAAATACCTGCAACTGGACGACCTGCGCCGCTTGATGGAAAGTTTGGCGTACTGGATTCACACTCAGGGGAGCACGGGCGATCGCGAAGGCGGCACGCTCATCGACAAAGACGAACTGATCCAAAAACTCTGCCAGGAAATCAAAACGCTCAAACAACTCCAGCACTACGAAGCGAAAGCAGAGGCGGAACGGTTTGTGAAATTCATCCGCGACCGAACCGGACTGCTCAACGAACAGGGACAGGACTGCTACGCCTTCGTCCACAAAACCTTTCAGGAATACCTCGCCGCGCAAGACATCAACTACCAGGCAGACAACGAAGACGACTTCGAGATTGTCCTCACTCACATCGAGCAACACCTCCACGATGCCCACTGGCGCGAAGTGCTGCTCCTCCTCATCGCCCAACAAAGCCCCAAAAAAGCCGGGAGAGCGATTCGCAAGGTTCTCACTGCCAATAGTCCTTACGAACAATGGCTCCACCGCGATTTACTGTTTGCGGGTCGCTGTTTGGCAGAAGATCCAAAAGGATTGCAGGTCGTCGATGCACCTTTAGTCACACAACTTCTTGAACAACTGGTGGTGTTAGAGATTAGCGATTCCACAACGATTGGTAATACTACGCAATCGCAGGTGATGCAAGTTCTTTGCAGTTTGAGCGAGACGGTCTATGAATCGCAAGCGTTGTCTTTGCTAAAAGATGACACCGAACAAATTGATCCTGATCGACTGCGAAAGTACCAGGTTGAGCTTGGGGATGCAGAAGCCGCGATCGCACCGTTGCTGTTATCACTCCAGAATGGGGATTCCTGGTCACGTTCTAGAATTGCTGAAGCATTGGGCGATTTAGGGAGCGCATCTGATGGGGTGCTCCAAGAGTTACTCGATTTACTCAAAGATAGGGATCGCCAGATGCGTACCAGTGCGGCTGAAGCATTAGGTAAGTTAGGGAACACGTCAGACACGGTGCTGCAAGGGTTACTCGATTTACTCAAAGATGAGTACTCTTTAGCACGCGCTAGTGCTGCTGTTGCGCTGGTCAATCTAAAACATCCGTCCGATGCAGTACTGCACGAGTTACTCGCCTTACTTAAAGATGAGTACTCTTTTGTGCGTGCTAATGCTGCAACTGCGCTAGTCAATTTGGGAAACGCATCTGATGTGGTGCTCCAAGGGCTACTCGCCTCACTCGAAGAGCGCGACTCTTGGGTGCGTGGTAGTGCTGCCTTCACGTTGGGTAACTTAGGGAACGCATCCGATGTGGTGCTCCAAGGGCTACTCGCCTTACTTAAGGATGAGGACTCTTTTGTGAGTGCCAGGGCTGCCGCTGCACTGGTCAGGTTAGGGAACCCATCCGATGCTGTTCTGCAAGGGTTGCTTGCCTTACTTAGACAAGGAGACTCTTTTGTGAGTGCCAATGCTGCCGTTGCATTGGGCGATTTAGGAAATGCGTCCGATGTCGTGTTGCAAAAGCTGCTTGCCTTACTCAAATATGATGATTCTGATGCGCGTGCTAGTGCTGCCGATGCGTTGGTCAATCTAGGGCATACATCTGACGTAGTGTTACAAGGGCTACTCACCTTACTTAAGGATGGGGCTTCTAAGGCGTATGCCAGCGCTACTAAAGCGTTGGGCAAGTTGGGTAAGCGATCGAATCAGGTTGAACCTGCGATCGTTCAGTGGATTGAGCAGCATCAGGATGAAGAGTGTGTGGGAGCGGGGATTGATGCGCTGTGGGAGATTGTAGAAGGGGAGTAGGGAGTGGGGAGTAGGGAGTAGGGGGAAAAGCAAAGATAATGGCAAAAGGCTTAGGAGGGAAGCAGTCATGAAAGGATATGTCAAAGACAAAAGCATTGTTTTAGTCGATGCGTTGCCAGAAGATATTCAGGACGGTGATGAAGTTGAGGTCATTGTCACGCTGGTTACTAAGCGGAAATATCCCTTTCCCACCTTTAAGCTAGGGGTTAAAGAGGATTACGTAAATCGAGACAAAATTTATGAGTCCGATTAGAGTTTTCTTTGATACCAACGTCCTGGTCTACGCACATGATCAATCCTCGGTTTACCACTCTGACGCTGCATCATTGCTAGAAGCTGCCTTTCAGCAAAGCCTTCAAGGCATCATTGCCGAGCAAACCATCGTTGAGCTATATCGAGTTTTGACGAACCCCATTGCCATGACGGGTAGCCCTTTAACACCATCTCAAGCAAGCGAATTAATCGCTGGAACGTATCTCAATGGCACTTTTGAGATCCTCTATCCAACTCTGGCAACGATCGAGAAGACTTTAGGACTGGCAGTTTCTCGACAAATCACCTCAGCCAAAATCTTTGATCTAAGGTTGGCTGCGTTAGCGTCTGAAGCTGTAATCAATTACTTTGCAACTTACAATGTTCGAGACTTTAGAGGAATTTCAGGATTACCAACGATGCTCCCTCAAGACATTCTGGCAGTCATTCAACCTTAGACAGAAAGTAGGCAGAAGAATGAAATATACCGTCATCATTCAATGGTCAGAAGAAGATCAATGCTTTGTGGTTATCCTGCCAGAGTTTCAAGAGGTTGCCATGCAGCCCGTAACGCATGGTGATACCTACGAAGAAGCGCTCAAAAATGCTCAAGAAGTGCTGGAACTTCTGGTTGAGTCTGCTTCCCATGAAGGAACACCATTGCCAGAACCCAAAACACTTGGACAATCGCTTCAGGTCGCCTAACTAACTGGTAATCTCCCGATTCAAATCAATGCCGTCCAGTATAGGCAACGGATGCCCCAACTTCAGACCAACGACAATCCAATCTTCTAGGGTCGATCGCAATTCATCTTCGCACTCTCGCAAGGTCGCACCAAAGGCAATGACACCTTTACAGGACGGAATACGACCTGCAAACGTCTCATCTTCTAGCTTGTCATAAAGCGCCTGAGCTATGCCTTTCTCTACGTAGTCACTGAGAATGAATTTTGTTGCTACCATGCAAAATCTCCGCTCTAGCCATACTTTAACCTGGATTGAGCAGCATCAGAATGAGGAGTGTGTGAGAGCAGGGATTGATGCGCTGTGGGAGATTGTAGAAGGGGAGTAGGGAGTGGGGAGTAGGGGAAAAGCAAAGATAATGGCAAAAGGCTCAGGAGGGAAGCGGTCATGAAAGGATATGTCAAAGACAAAAGCATTGTTTGAGTCGATGTGTTGCCAGAAGATATTCAGGACGGCGATGAAGTTGAGATGGTTGTCACGCTGGTTACCAAGCGGAAATACCCCTTTCCTACCTTTAAGCTAGGGGTTAAAGAGGACTACGTAAATCGAGACAAAATTTATGAGTCCGTTCAGGGGTAATGCCAAAAATAAAAATCTGCTCCCCCCTCTGAACCGTGACGTTTCAACTCACGACCACCGCAGCTTAGATGGATAGCGCTGTACCAATTTCGGGCATTGGCGATCGCTGGAAGATTTTACGGCAACGGATTCAAATCGCCCTTTTTCTCCTACTTTTTGGGGAAATGCTTGACCTGGCAAATAACGAGTACCAGAAGACATTGCACCAAGTAGTGTTTACGACTTGATAAGGCAACTGTCCCGAGACAAAGAGACAATCAGCAGTAGGGTGGTACTGCTTGAGACTGATGGACGACTTAGGCATCCAGTCTCTCACCCATACCGAAGGACTACATTCCCGTTGCCTTAAAGCGCCTCGTGTTCGATCGAGCAAACGGATGTTGTGACTACTATTACGATCGCGATCGCTGGTTTTGCGCGATCACTGCCGGCATTGGCTCAATCATTCATCAGTAATGCTTAAGCGTTTGCAGCGTTTGCTTAAGCATTGATTGCATTTGCTTCAACGAATGTAGCGTTTGCTCAAGCGTTTGCCAATTTCGCTCAATCATTCATCAGTAATGCTTAAGCGTTTGCAGCATTTGCTTAAACATTGATTGCATCTGCTTCAACGAGTGTAGCGTTTGCTCAGGCGTTTACTAATTTCGCTCAATCATTCATCAGTAGTGCTGAAGCGTTTGCAGCGTTTGCTTCTTGGTCAGTAAGTAACGTTAAAGCGCTAGCGGCGTCGGCGCAAACATGCGGACATTTTCCTGAAGCGGCATTTTGCATCTTTAAAGCGATCTTCCTCTATCGCGTCTACGTCCGGCGCGATCAGTCAGTGGATTGAACGCGCGATCGTCTCCTCTAAACTCAACCATTGCCCATCCCTTGAACCTGCTCCAACGCTAACCCCGTCAACTGAGATACCTGCTCCACCGTCATTCCCTGCTGCAACAAATTCAGCGCCACCTGTCGCAGTTGGGTCTCTGCCTGCGTTGCCCGTTCCGCATCGGTTGGTATCCAGTTTCCCTGGTCGTCATACCAGCGCAACCAGTGGCGAGTCACCCCCTCAAACGCTCCCTGCCATCGACCGACCCCTACCCCCAACTCAGGAATCCAAAGGCGCGGTCGAGATGGGTCAAGCGCCTGTTCTTGATACCGTCCCCCCGTCAGTTGGAAGAACCGCACCCGATTCGTGTAGCGGCTGAACACAATGTAATAGGGAACCCGCAGGACTTGCTCGTAGACTTCCCATTTACGCGGTGGCAATGCTCTCGTACCCTGACCTTTTCCCTCTATTGGTGCGGCATCCGTTGAGCAACTCGATGCCGGAGTCCCTAAACCACTACCCTCTCCCAGATCCGCGTAGTCTCCCAGGTCTTCTTTTTCAGTGCCCGGTGACAGCAACTCCACCACCACAAAGGGATCAACCCCTTCCTGCCAGATCACATAGCTCGATCGCAAATCTGTCCCATCGTAGAGCCGAGGTACCCCCACGACTAAAAACCAGTCTGGGCGCTTGTACCACTGAGGCTGGCGCACATCATAGTAGAGGTTAAGATCCGTCCCGGTAAAAATTTGGTCTTTCGCATAGCCACTGAGACGGAGCGTCGCGCTCAACAACTGGGGTTGCAAATCGTGAAATTCATCCGGCAAACCAGATTCCTCCTGGTCTTCGCTGGGCAAATCATCCATCGTTGGCAATGTTTCCCTCGGAGAGAGGGGTGGCTCCATCTGGGGTACAGGGTAAGAACGCTGGTTCATGGTGAGTGTTGAGGATGTCGAGCTTACCCCTTATTGTGCCTTACAGGTAGAATAGGCAGCAGGAATGGGTAGGGCAGCATCGGGGGGTAGTACTTCTAAGCTGGTTCTACACTGAGCGATCGCCACGGTTCTGCCAATTGATCACCTTGTCACCGCGCCTGCAATGCGATCGCGCTCTGCCACTGGCGCTTTGACACTGATTCGTCGGGCGCTGGCATTGAAGACTACGGGATATGCTCTGGCTTGAGAGACGCATTCAGGTTTTTTTCATAACCGGGATCATGGGTGCCCAGCAGTTTGTCCCAGAACGTGAAGTACAGCCCGTAGTGCAGCGTATACCGACGGTGATGGACTGAATGATGCGCTGGCCCAATAAACCAGCGTCCCAGCCAGTGATGGGGAAATGAGACAGGAAATACATCCAGCCCAAGATGGTTCACTACAGCCCAGACCGTCATAGTGATGAGGATGGCAATCAGCGTGATGAAGTGGAGTGGCACGATGAATACGATCGCCCCCAGAAAAACAGCCTGCACCACCGCTTCCGGTGGATCGAAGGCAAACGATGTCCATGCGGTTGGCTGGCGCGATCGATGATGTCCCTGGTGCAGCCATTTGAAGAGCAAGGGCCGATGACACAAGCAGTGGGTGAAGTAAAAGTACGTGTCCTGAAGAATCAGCACAGCGCCATAACTGACTCCCAGATACCACCACCCATACTGGTGTAAATCTGTATACAGTAAGGTCTTACCCGCGTCGTAGGCAGTCATAATCAACGCGGCACACAGCGCAAACACAATAGCCGATCGTGCGGACAGATCGATATCGTGGCGCATCGATCGCCAGGACGGTGACTGCAACCGCCATGCCCGTTTACTAAAGGCCTGTCCCAGAGCGGAGTAAAAAAAGTAGTGGGTGCCGCCTGCAATGAGAACGTAGCGGACAAGAATCAGTCCACAGAACACAACCCAATAAAACCAAAACCGATGATCCAGCAATAGATGCCCCTTTAAAGTCAAACGCAGCCGTTACAAATGGTGCTTGCTGCCCATCGCATTTAACTCTCGACCGAACCGTCGCGATCGAACTCTCCCCACAGACTTAACTTACGATCATTCGGGATCGGATCACGCTAAAGCAAAATCAGCCAGATGAGAACGCCTTATCAGCCCGGTCTGTTCATCGTCAGTGTCCTCAATGCCCTGCTCAGCGCAGTGGGAATCCGAGGTTGTGCAAGACTTCTCGCAGGCGATCGCGCCCGCTAAGCGCCGCTGCCGTCTCAACCCGCTTGATGGAATGCTGTGCCCAGTCGCCCTGCACAGTCATTTGCTGCTGCGTATAGAACTGGGCCATCGTCTCGTTGTAGCGATCGATCAGCGTGTCCTGGGATTCAAGGGTGTAGGTTTCACGGTGCAGTACGGTGGCCTGGGGTAAACGCGGCTTCACATCGGCTGGACGTGTTGGATCGGGGTAGCCAACA
>JAJPKC010000618.1 GCA_021323955.1 Oscillatoriales cyanobacterium Centralia_MAG_596
CAGGCCATTCGTTCACAGCAAGAACAACCCTTTGCGATCGCGTTTGACCAACTGCGTCAGATCATGTACCGGGCACATCCCTACGCGTTGTCCGGCCTGGGAACCGAAGCCAGCATTTCCCAACTGGAACGGGCGGATCTCCAGCGCTACCATCAGACTTACTTCCGTCCCGACAATATGGTTATCAGTCTTTCGGGGCGCATCCAGCCTGAGGCCGCGATCGCGCTGGTAAAAACCGCTTTTGGTGACTGGCAAGCGCCCCCAACCCCGCTGCCCAGCCTCAATCTTCCGGCCATTGTGACCCATCCGACCCGGTCGGCGGTCGCGCAGGACACGCAGCAATCGATCGTGATGCTGGGGTATCTGGCACCGTCGGTCACAGGCGAAGCAGTCGTGGCCAATGACCGGGGGAATGGCGATGCCCCCTCCCCAGCCACCGCAACCCTGACTCCTCACGCCGCGACGCTCCAGGACTACACCGCGCTCAAGCTGCTCAGCAGCTACCTGGGTAATGGGTTGTCCAGTCGGCTGTTTGTCGAACTACGAGAAAAGCGGGGATTAGCGTATGAGGTTTCTGCGTTTTACCCGACCCGGCTGCACCCGGCGCAGTTTGTGGTCTATATGGGCACAGCACCCGAAAACACCGCGATCGCGCTGGATGGGTTGAAAACGGAGGTCGATCGACTCCGTACTCATCCCTTCAGCCCTGCGGCGTTACAGGCTGTTAAAGACAAAATTCTGGGACAGCATGCGTTAGGCAAGCAGACCAACGCCCAGATCGCTCAAACGTTTGGTTGGTACGAGACGGTGGGGTTGGGGGTTGAGTTTGACGCTCAGTTCCAGCAGCAAGTCGTTGCCACGACCGTTGAAGCCACGGATGCGGTTGCCCATCAATACCTGACCGAACCATACGTCTCATTGGTCGGGCCAGCGTCGGTTGTTAAGGAATAAGTCAAATCTCGCTAATTCTACGGATATTCTTTGCCAACTGCCGTTGATAAGGCTAGAACAATTACTGAATACGCGACCACATTAACGCGGTAGGCTGTGTTTTAAAGGGGTTGCTCCCATCGTTTGCAGGGTGTGTCCAGCGAAACAGTCGTGCGGATTTAAATACAGGCTTTAGACCGGATCACGGGCGATCGCCGCTGAAGGATTAACTACAGCTGATGGTAGTTGGTATGGGCTTCCGTTCTCTAGAGTCTGGCATTTAACATTCACAGCCTCATCTTTTACACACCCATTAAAACCCGAATATGTATAGCTGCTCGTACCCCGCGAATCAACCCCTGGATGGCAATCGAGCGCAAAGCCTTCCAGTGTCTGCTTCCTGTCGTGAGACGATTCCACCATCTGAACCTGAGTTGGGTGGCCAGAATCAGGGCCATGCTGCCAATGCCGATGTCACGCTGACGGTTGATGTACCGCTTATTGATGCCGAGCGACTGCTGCACCAGGGCACCGAACAGTACCAGTCTGGACAGTTTGAAGCGGCACTGAAGTCTTTTCAAAAGGCGTTTCTACTTTATCGTGACTATCAGGACGATCGTGGACAGGGCAAAGCCTTGAGTAGTCTGGGCTTAACGCACTACAGTCTGAGAGACTACGGACGGGCGGTTAAGTATTCGCAGCAGGCACTGGCGATGGTCCAGACTCTTCAGGACCATCGCAGCATGGTCAAAATTCTCAGTAATCTGGGCAACGCCTACCGGCACTTAAAAGAGCAGGCCAAGGCGATCGAGTATCAGCAGCAAAGTCTGGCCATTGCGCAAGCAGTGGCCGATCGTCGGGGCGAGATGGCCGCTTTCAACAATCTGGGACTGGCCTACAAAGCGCTTGGCGATCATAAGACGGCAATCGGCTATGAAGAACAGAGCCTTGTGATTGCCCGTGCGCTTCAAGACAAGCAGATTGAAGAGCAGATCCTCAAGAATTTGGGCAATGCCTGCTACGCTCTGGGCAACTATACAAAGGCGATCGATTACTACCAGCAACGGTTGGCATTAGCACGCGAATTCGGCGATCGCCGGATGGCAGGGCAGATTTTGCGCAATCTCGGGAATGCTTGCTACGCGCTGGGTGACTACGATCAGGCTGTGGAATACAGCAAGCAATGGCTCACTGTTGCGCGTGAAACGCAGGATCGGCGCAGCGAGGAGCAGGCGTTGGGTAGTGTCGGCGTGGCCTACGATGCCCTGGGGAATTATGCGCGTGCGATCGACTACTACGAACAACGACTGGCAATCGCGCAAAAGATGCAGGATCACCGAGTGGCTGAGCAGGTGTTAGGGAGTCTCCGCGTTGCCTACTATGCGCTGGGTGACTACGCCAAAGCGGCTGACTGCACAGAACAACGTCAAGCCCTCTTAGAAGCGCATTAAGGTGAGAAGCGCAGAATAGCTTTGGTCAGCAAGCTTAGGAGAAGGCCAATCGCTGGATAGCCGAATCTGGAGTGAGCTTTGAGCCATCGCCACCGCCGTCCTGATACCAGTTCCAAAAAATTAGCGCATAGATCCTCGTAGGGGCTTACAGCCGTAAGCCCCTACGAGGATCTGTAACTATGGCGATGGCTATAAAAGCAACAAGAAATCCCCCGGTCAAGCCATAGCTCGACCGGGGGAAAGCGTCAGGTATTCATCAGCATCGAAATGATTAACGACCCGTGAGGTAAGACGGCGACAGGTCAGACCAGGATTGTTTCACCAGGTCGGTGTCTGCCTTCACGCTGCCCAGGTAGTTCCCGGCAGGCAGTGTGGGGAAGCGCTTGTAGGGCACCACATCTTCGCCAAAGTAGCGAGAGTATTCGGCACTTTCAACGATCGCCCCAACGGCAGCCTTCAAGCCACCCTCAGCCAGCAGCTTGTTGTACTGGCGAATTTCGGCCTGGGTTGCCGGTGCCCGTCCCAACAGATGACGGAACAGGAATTCAATCACCTTCGTGTTGGGGTATGGCGTATAAAAGCGCCGCACATAGATGTCAGAGCTGGCCAGCGATCGCACAAATTCACGCACCGAAATCTCGCCGTTGCGGAGTTTGCTTTCCAGATCGGAGCGGCGTAGCTGAGCGGGCACCTGACCGCTAAAGACATCCATCACCTGGATGTAAATCGCGTTGATGACAAGCGCCAGTTCAGCCTGCGTCGAACCTGGGTTCAGGCGATAAATCCGGGCGGGCTTGCGACGGCTGGTGCCAACGCCGACCTCTACCGATTGACCGTCACCATTGGTGAACGATCGACCCAGCTCAATAAAGCGGGGTTGGCTCAGATCCGGTTGACGAGCCTTAACCGCGATGTCTGCCAGCGCCTTGCTAGCCAGAGGCAGCTTCGTGTTATCCATCCGCGGCTTCGCCGTTTCAAAGCTTGGCACCACCAGGTCTTTATCCTGCTTGGTCAGCTTGTTGTACAGCGTTTGCGTGTTGGGGAAGTTCGCCGCAGGCAGCGTCAGGAAGCGGTTGTAAGGTACAGTATCCTCCCCGAACGCCTCAGCGTACTCTGCGGTGCTGACCAACGCATTCACAAATGCCTTTAACCCTTGGGTTGCCAGGATTTGGTTGTATTTGCGAATCTCGGCTTGATCCAGCGGTGCGCGGCCCAGGAAATGCTTGGTTCCCAGCTCGATCACCTTCGTGTTCGGGTAAGGTGTGTAGAACTCCTTGAGGTACAGCTTGGAGGTACCTAATCCTTCAATGAACTCCTTGAGTGTAATCTCACCGTTGTTCAGCTTGCTCTCCAGAACGGTGAACTCATCTTGCGCAACGTAGGGTGCGATGTCCCGCTCAAAGACCTGGCGATAGGCAGCACCGATGACCAGCTTCAGATTGGGTTTGTCATCCAGATTGGTGAGCTTGAAGACCTTCGTTTGTTCCCGCTTCTTACTAACACCCTGACTGGAACGGAACTGGATGTCTGGCTCTGTGCGAGTTTCGGTGACTGTACCGAGCTCGATGAAGCGAGGAGTGGCTTCGGTCTGGATCCGGAGTCCCTTCTCACCCAGACTGCCGAGGCGAGCCGTCCGCAAGGACAACCCGGCAGGCGTCAAGTAGCGTTCGTAGGGTACGGTGTCTTCATTAAAGGCATCGCTGTACTCCTGGCTGTCAATCATGGCATCGACAATGGCATAAAACCCTTTCTTGGCTGCAATGTCGAAGTATTTGTTGATCTCTTGACGGCCATAGGTGGGGCGTCCCAGCAGACGACGGTGGATATATTCGATCGCCTTTGTGACGTATAGCGGTGTCCAGTAGAGCGATCGGAACAGATTCGACTTGGCTAACTGCCGTACGAATTCACGCACCGTGATTTCGCCATTCTCCAACCTGATCTCATCGAGCTTCAGGCGCTGGCCTTCGTAGACTTCCCGCCCAATGACCTGCAAATAGGCTGCCTTAATCACAGCCTGGGTGGAGCTTTCCGAAAACTTGGTGCTGATGCCTTTTGTATTGGTTGTGCGCCGACCAACCGAGAGGCCGGTAAAGCTGGGCAATTGATCCAGCTTAAAGACCTTGGGCCCCAGCGAACCAGGCGCAACACCGCGTGCATCAGGGTTGCTGAGCTGGTTGTTGATGCCTGCTCCCTGGTTGATCAGAATCCGGCGGGTGTCCTTACCGAAGGGCGCAGGACTGCTGCTGGGATTCTTGGTTTCCTTGGGGAAGATGGCCCCAAACTGAATTTCGAGAGGATCGTTGCCCGAACCGTAGGGGTGCTGGTCAGGCAGCGGTCGATCGTACCGGGCGAAGGTAGTGATGAACTGAGGCACCTTCCGGAACGGGGCACTGTACTTAAACAGATCTTGTTGAGGCCCCCAGTTACGGCATTCTTGTGCTTCCTGACCCAGACCGCGAAGGTAGGGCACCGTTTCTTCGCCGAAGTAATCGCCGTACTCGGTGGAATCCACCAGCGCATCGACTAACGCGGGCAAACCACCGCTAGAGACGATCGCGAAATACTTTTGCACTTCTTCGCGCGAACTGGGGCCACGGCCAAGAATGTGACGGAACGCCAGTTCCAATGCCCGACTGTTAATGTAAGGCTCGTAGAAGTTTTTGCGATACAGGGGGGACTTGGCCAGGCGGCGGATGAATTCCTTCATCGAAATATCGCCGTTTTTCACCTTGGACGACAGATCCGAAATATCGAGGGAGTAAGCGCGCGTGATATCGCGCTCAAACACCTTCCGATAAGCCGCTTTGACTACTTCGTTCTTCTCAGACGACGATAGCCCTGGCTTCATCGCGTACTTCGGACGGCGCTCGGCGGAATTGAAATAGATCTGAGGAAGCTGTAATCCCTGTTGATCACCAGAGGGACGCTGGCGCAGCTTATCGGAGGGAGTCGGCGCTTTAAATTCGGTAATCAGAACGTCAAAGTATTCGGCGACGATCGCGGTGGCGGCATCATCCCGACGGAAATAGCCCAGCGCCGCTGCTTTCATTTCTTGCAGCGCAACGGTCGTTGCTTCCCCAGAGCAGGCACGCTCAATGATCTCACGCAGTCCGCGCGTATTGACCGCAATGATGTTGGGGTCGCCTGCCACGATCGCGTAGGTTACATACCGGAGAAACCAGCTTAAATCCCGCAGGGACTTCGCCATGTTGCCGGGGCCGTAGCGAGACACGTTGATGGGGCGGAAATTTGCTGGGGTTGAAGCA
>JAJPKC010000323.1 GCA_021323955.1 Oscillatoriales cyanobacterium Centralia_MAG_596
AAAGTTGCCCGTTGGATCGCTGCTAGAACAGGTAAAGCCGTCTATCCACAGCGCGGATGGGAGTATTTGCAGCGGTTGAAATCGGAAGGAGCGCAGCCGAACTCTGTTGCGCGGGATGAACGCTGAGAGGGCATAGTCAAACCGCTGATACCAGTCGTCCATGTCGATAGGCACCTCAGTGACGCGACCGGCAGATTCAACTGAAGAAATTCAGCACAATTTGCGCGATCGCGTCCGGCATCTGGTTCATCATGCAGATCGTCCCGCCCTGCAGCTCAACGACATGCGCGTGCGGAATTGCCTGGGACACAAAGTACCGATCTTTCGCCAGCGCTAAGCCTAAGTGCTCAAACTCCTGGACATCGTCAATGCCCCAGAGGATCAACGTGGGACATTTAATGGCGGTAAAGCGTTCTGCGGCATTAAGGCAGTAGTTGCCGACCGCCCAAACGGCATAAAGCGGATAGCCGAAGCATTTTAGATCATCCAGCACCCAGCGGTGATTGAGGGCTGCCGAACCAACATAGCGCGATCGCGCCAGCCAGCGTTCCATGAGATGTGAACCATCGTCCTTGATCACAAATCCTTCCTCAAAGCGACGCATGAGGTCGGCCTGACCCGCTTCACCAAACCCAGCGACATTGCAGAGAACAAGCTGCTTGACGCGATCGGGATAGGCAACCGCAATCTCGCCCGAGACAAACGCGCCTGTGTGGTTTCCTAAAATGTTCGCTTGATCAATGCCCAATGAATCGAGCAGGGCGATCGCAGTCCGAGCGTAATCCGCGACGGAGTAGAGACGGGGTGGCTTATCAGAATCACCAAATCCCATCAAATCCATAGCGATGACCCGATACCGCGCCGCCAGGAGCGGCATCAGTTCCCGAAACTCATCACTGCTTCGGGGATTCATGTGCAGCAACAGTAACGCATCACCATCACCACCAATCCGGTAATGGATCTGGCCGTCTTTAGTATCGAGAAACGCGCGTTTGATCGGGTGAGACATGGCGAAAGAAGAAGGACGAAATTGGGCATACCCAGGCGAATGCCGGGACGTCAGCTGTCAAACCGCCGAGGGGAAGACCAATCAGTTCAATACTACATCTGGTTCTGACTCGCCCCTGACCCATATTAGATGGCGGTGGTGATAACGTAACCCTGATCGCTAACCCTTCACCGCGCACCGTTCCCGTTCATCAGGGCGATCGCTCTTCTTGAATGAGTGTCCGTTGAAAGATCTGGTTGTCTTTAAACCATTGCCAGGTGCGGGCGCGGTGACGATTACAGGGGCTGATCTGGATCATTTCGTACAGGTAAAAATCAGGCACGGTTTTGTACGAAAACCACAGGATGAGGGTGGCATCATCGACCTCCCAGGCTTTTCCAGCAATACGATCGGTGTCAAACCAGAGCGTTTGATCGCGGTAGGTGCCAGGAAAATGATGGACTTCGGATTTGCCATCAGGCCATCTGTAGCGATTGATCTGATAGTAGTCGCAAGAGCCATCCGTCGGAAACTGACAGGTCAAATGCGACTCGTGCTGATCCAGAATTTTGCCGTCTCGATCAACCAGGGTGTAAGTACCCACCCAATCGCCTTCATGACGCGCCAGTACAGGCATTTCATCGCGAATCGTAGACATCGTCTGCCTCCTGACCTGTGTGTAAGAGCGGGGAGCTAGGTGGGGCAGGCAGCGCTTGGAGTTAATGCTGCGCCCTGGCGACCGGCTACTGGTCATGCCACGAGCGGTTTCCTGCTTGACTGGGAGTTGAGCGGGCGTCAGCTGCACCCGACACAGCCAGTTTTGGGTATCGTTCCGCCACGGGTGGTTCATCTTTCCGCCGGGTCCGTTCCCGCTGTCCTTACTTCATCAAACCACCACGGATCGGCGATCGCATTCGTTTTAACCAAAAATGCTTTTTTCCGCATAAATCGTTGGAGCGCGGCTGGCCCCATCCGTGAACCGCCGAGACCAGAGAATTTGAATGCCTGTTTCTCGCCCTCATGCATGACTGCCGTGAGCGCTGCATCGTTAACACTGATCGCACCAGCATCGAGAGACTTTGCAACGTGAATTGCCGCTGCGTCTGACCCGGCAAATACCGCCGCGCTGAGGCCATATGGGGTGTCATTGGCGAGCTGAATCGCTTCTTCCACAGTTGCAAACGGCATCACGGGTAAAAGTGGGCCAAACGTTTCCTCGGTCATCACACGCATGGTGTGGTTGACCTGAGTGAGGACAGTGGGACGGCACCACAGCCCACCGTTCCACCGCTCAATTTTGCCACCACTGTGCACGATCGCCCCTTTGGCCACCGCATCTTCCAGGTGGTCGGCAATAATCTGCGCCTGCCGCTCGGCAATAATGGGGCCGATCGCGCCATCCTCCACGGTGGGATAGGCCAGTGAAAGGTGCTGCGCCCTGGCCACCAGTTGGGCAACAAAGGGCTGGAAGATGGACTCTGCCACATAAATTCGCTCGATCGACAGGCAGGACTGTCCTGTATTGACGACCCCACCCCACAGAATGGCGGCGGTGGCCAGATCCAGGTTAGCTGATGCCAGGACGATCGCCGGGTCTTTGCCACCCAACTCTAAAAATGCGGGGATAAAACGTCTGGCAGCCGCTTCTGCCACTCGGCGACCCGTCGCTACACTGCCCGTAAAGCAGACTGCATCAACCTGTTCAATGAGCGCTGCGCCTGTTTCACCCGCGCCTTCGATGTAGGCAAGCACAGCCTTGAGCGCTGGTACAGCGGCGATCGTTTTTAGCAGTGGCGTGATGAAGCGGGGTGCAATTTCACTGGGCTTAACGATCACGGCACAGCCAGCCAGCAGCGCGGGAACTGTATCGATCGTCGCCAGCAGCAGCGGGAAGTTCCACGGGCTGATCACGCCCACCAGGGGATAGGGAACCGCTGTTTGCTGTAGGCGAACGAACGGAATGGCCGTTGGGCGATCCGTCTCTAGCAGCAGTTCGGGGGCAAGACGACACCAGCGATCAATCCCCGCCAGCAATGAGTCCACTTCCAGCACCGAAATGGATCGCCGTCCGGTATCCGCCACCAATGCGTCTGTCAGTTCTGCACGGTGAGCAGCGATCGCCTGTTTCCACTGCTGCAATGCCTCGATGCGCGGCCCTAACCCACTCCCGTGCCACGCCATCTGAGCCTGTCGCAGGTGCAAACATTGGGCAACAAGCTGTTCGTGGGTGGGTGGTGTGATCCAGTAGTCAGTCGCACCCGTACGGGGATTGCGAACGGCGATCGCGTCATTCATAGCTTTAGCGTTAGGAGATTTCCAGGAATGAATTTACCCGCGAGCGGGTCGAATGAGGGCATCTGCTAAGAGCGTCAAGTGGAATCCACGAGCCATCCCACTCGAAGCGCAAAGCCAACTCTGGGAAAATCGGCGCTGGACAAAAATTCTTGAGCAGCCGATCACCCTTGCCAGGACAGTGCCTCTGAAATTTAACTGGTAGTGTGAAGCAGTCTGATCCTGCCTGAAAAGTAGTAAAGACGAAACTATACGATTACGACGGCTAATCTGTCACTCACTTAATCTTGGAGCCTGAGAGAAAGCGACAGTTAATTCGTCGTAAAATTCTAAAACGTCATCTAATTTGTCATTTTAAGCTGGTCTTTAGGCATATCTTAAGAGACCACAAAAACCACAAAACGCCTTCTCTGAAAGGCTTTCAGTCCGGCAACACTAATTTGTCATCATTTAATACTGCTGAGAGCGGCGCTACAGTTGGCAATCCTTATGGGGCAGGACGATCGATTGATGTGCTGATCCCAGTCAGCCCCGAGTGCAGATGCTTGACAACCGATGGCAGACACCGAGACGGGGCATACTTGATGAGCGGCAGACTTCTCTTTGTGATGACTGTCGATCTCTTTGTGATGACTGTCTATATGTTGGACAGAAGGGCGGGTAAGCATCATAGACTGAAATAGTTCATGTGTTCGCACGGATTCTCGCTTACCCTAGAGGAGAGGGAGTTGCTGTAAATCGATGGCCTATCAACCGCTGCACCATAAATATCGGCCTCAGACCTTTGGCGACTTGGTCGGGCAGGAAGCGATCGCGACCACGCTGATGAATGCGCTGCAGCAACAGCGGATTGCCCCTGCTTATCTATTCACAGGCGCACGCGGTACCGGTAAAACCTCCAGCGCTCGCATTTTGGCAAAGTCACTAAACTGCATCCAGTCCACCGTGCCAACAGCCAAACCTTGCGGCAACTGTGATGTTTGTCACGCGATCGCGAAAGGGTCAGCGCTAGATGTGATTGAAATTGACGCCGCCAGTAACACGGGTGTTGACAATATTCGCGAGTTAATCGAGCGATCGCAGTTTGCCCCTGTTCAATGTCGCTACAAAGTCTACGTCATTGACGAGTGCCACATGCTCAGCACAGCGGCGTTTAACGCGCTGCTGAAGACCTTGGAAGAACCCCCTGATCGCGTTGTGTTTGTCCTGGCAACCACCGATCCTCAACGGGTGCTGCCCACAATCATTTCACGCTGCCAGCGATTTGACTTCCGACGAATCCCTTTAGAACCAATGGTGCAGCATTTACAGAAAATTGCTCATCAAGAGGACATTGCGATTCATCCGGATGCCATTACCCTGATTGGCCAGATTGCTCAAGGCGGATTGCGGGATGCAGAGAGTCTGTTGGATCAACTCAGCCTGTTAACTGGTGAAGTGACGATCGACCACGTCTGGGATTTGGTAGGATCGGTGCCAGAGCGGGATTTAATGGCATTGTTAGAGGCGATCGCGCAGGACAACCCTGAGATGATGCTCGACAATGTCCGGCGACTCATGGATCGAGGCCGCGAACCGCTCATTGTGCTGCAAAACCTGGCCAGCTTTTACCGGGACTTACTGATTGCGAAGACGGCTCCCGATCGCAATGATCTAGTCGCGCTGACACCACCCACCTGGGCTGCCCTCTGCCAGTTTGCTCAGCGTTTAGACGTCGCCACCATTCTCGCAGGACAGCAGCAGCTCCGCAGTAGTGAAGACCAGATCAAAAGCACAACTCAACCAAGATTATGGTTAGAAGTAACGTTGATGGGGCTATTGCCGTCAGCCGTTAGTCGTCAGCCAGTTGCTGCACAGGCTAGCAGTTCGTCGCCAGCACCAGAGCGTCGATCGCCGCGCACGGTTGATGGTGGCGAGCCCACTCGCATGTCTCCTGCTTCTGTGGCCGTTGTAGAGACACCGCCACCGGCAATACCACCGTCAGTTGGGGATACGCCAATGGCTGCGATCGCCACCAGCCCATCCCCCGCTGACTCCAGGGACATCACCCGAACCAGCGATGTTGCTCACGCCGATGCACCCACACCGCCAGCTGGTATAAGTACAGACCTGAGCCAGACCTGGCAGCAAATTCTTAGCAATGTTGACCTGGCGGGCACACGGGCAATGTTGAGCGTTAACTGCCATCTGATCAGCATCAGCGATCAGGAAATTGTGGTGGGGATCAAGTCCCAAAAGATGCTCAAAATGATTAGTGGGATGTCACCACAGCTAGAGAAAGCGTATACAAAAGCGTTTAAGTTAAAGGTCAAAGTGAATCTTCAGGTTGTTGAAGGGGCTGCGCCGACGCCGCCACCAGCCAATGCGACAGTAGCGGAATACTCGTCTGCTGAGACGGCTGCGCCTCAACTGCCTCAGACATTCGCCCCCAATACGCCGAAAACATCAGAACCGGCTGCGGCTCAATGGGCAGGCGATCCGCCAATGGGACGCCATTCTCAACCTGAGGGCGCGCGATCGCCGTCACCATCCCACCCGCCGTCGCAAATCAATAACGCCACAACTCACAGCCATGAGGACGTAGCGCCAGCATCCATCGATCCCTGGCAACAGGACGATGAGGTGACGCGGGCAGCCAAGCAGCTGGCTGAATTTTTCGGCGGACGCGTGGTTGACATGACCGATCGCGATCCGGCCTCTGTCCCGCCTGGTTTGAATGAGATCAGCACCGCCAGTCTTCAAGAGAAATCGGCTACTGCCCTGCAAGACACGGACGCGGACACCGACCGCGATGATGATGTCCCGTTTTAGCGACCATTAAAACGAGTGGCTGTTAAAGATCACGGGTAGGGGTGCTTTCAAAGGAAAATTTCATCTCGTTGCCTGACCAAACGCCTAAAAATTGAACCTGGCCGAATCGGTCGTTTGCTTAAAGCGGTTTAGACTAGCACAATCCCGATCCCACCTGTTCACAAAGCCCTCCATTTCACGAATGATGAGGACGGCGATGTATGGTTAGCGATCGAATCTTTCGGGTGTAAGATTTTTTCAGTCCTCAGCAATTCCAGTAGAGCCGTGATTTTTTCCCTTGTGCGATGGCGGACACGCCCGGCAGGATCGCCTATCAAGCGTCTTTTGGGCAGTATTGCAGCCGCGTCAATTTGGTTGATTCTGGCAGATTGTTCAATCGGTGTATTGGCGGTTCCGGCCAAAGTGTTTACGCCACATCTCGATCGCATCCGACAAAATCTCCCGCCCAAATTTGTCCTGCGCTTGCCCTCCAAAATATTGTTGAGTGATCCCGCAGATGACGAATTCATTGAAGGCTTAAAAGTTCGAATTACCACCGCTGATTCGCCACCGCGTATTACCGTTGGGCTGTTTAGCTGTGACGATGACTCCCAATTCTGCCGGATCGGCACGTTCTCTGCCGAGAGTATCCGTTCTCCTACCGCGCAGCAGGACTATCAACAACACGTAGCGGCCGCAGCACCGATTCAACTGACAACTACAATTCGCGGCTATCTCCTGGCAGGAACTCAAAGACAGCCGCCCTCAGCATTTTCCTCTGTGATGTGGCAGCAGGATGGTATGTTTTACACCATTAGTTTTGCCAACCCAGAACGCCAAAACATGCTCTACATGGCAGTGTCTATGGCAAATGATGAGCCGATCGCAGCGACTAATGCCGCCTTAAAAACGGCCCCCTGAAATCGCTCCCGTGATCAAAGGGTTGAAGGGAATGGTTTAAACGTGATTTGATCAGTCTGAGTGGCGCACTGCATCATGTGGTTGGGTTGTCACAGGCGTTTAGATTTTGCGCTTAGGAATGAAAATTAAATAAAACCGCATTTTGTAGGATGTGTTAGGCGATAGCCGTAACGCATCAAATCCTGGAGGCAATGCGTTACGCTGCGCTAACGCATCCTACCCAAGAATTCGGAGTTATTAAATTCGCCATCCTTAGCGCCTGATTGCAGTACGTTTGGCAACAGCTTGGCTATCTCTAAACGAACCACTTTGCATTAAGTCACTTGCTCCAGTTTTGTACCGCACTGCTTGCAAAATTGGGCATCGGCATCATGAAACGATAACTGGCAGACAGGACACCCTGTTTGCACTTGATTAGCAGTTTTTACTAACCGTTTCACTAAATCTCCCAACTGCCAGGGGATCAAGGCAATTCCGGTTAAAATCATGAGTACAGTGAGCAATCGACCGACTTCAGATTTCGGTGTCACGTCGCCAAAGCCCACCGTAGTCATGGTTGCGACTGAAAAATAGACAGCATCCAGGAAGGTACCAAATGACTTAGGATTTGTGGGATGTTCTACCTGGTAGATCAATCCCGAATAAACAAAGATAATAATAAATAGCGTCAGCAAAATGCGGGTAAAAATGGCACTGTCTTCAGTGGTAACGTAGCCAAACACCGTCTTCCCTTCGATGAAGCGAATTAAACGCAAAATTCGGAACCACCGAAACACTCGAATAAAGCTGATATTAAAAACACCAATTAAAAGTGGAAAAATTGCTAACAAGTCAATCACTGAGTAAAGTCTGAATACGTATCGAGATTTGTTTTCAGCACACCAGAAACGTAATAAGTATTCAATCGTAAAAACAATAAGGATACTTTTATCGATCGCGTCTAGCTGGATTCGTATTTCATTGGGAATAGGATATGTTTGAGCCACAAAAATCGCTGACGATAGTAACACCAGCCCTGTAATACCTAGATTGATCGCTTTTCCAATTGGCGTTTCAATATCTTCCAGGTAAAACCCTATTGTTTGCCGCAACTGCATACTGTCAACCAATATTTACATCCCAAACCTTATTACTCTACCTTTATGTCTAAAGAATTTACAGTGGGCGATCGCGTCCGTATTACCACTCTGCCCGCTTACGTGAAAACGGCTGATCCAATGCCGATGTTGCGCCCACCAAACGTAATCTCGGTTGGAGAGGAGGGCACCATAGTCGATCGCAGACCGGGTAACTTCTGGAGCGTTCGTTTTGCCAATGGAACTTTTTTGCTTGACCAGCAGTACTTGGAGCGCCTCGGCGACCAATAATCGATGTCCGTATTTCTACCAAGTTTTTATGGAATCAGGATTTAGCCAAAAATAAAATCCGTATTTTCACGATAAAAACACAGTTGAATTTAAAAAAAAATTGAATCGGCAGGAGAATCGTTAACAAAAAATTTGATTCGGGCAAACTAGCTATGCCATTGCTTGAGTAGTAGTTATGCCTGATATCGCCGGAAATTCTCTAGGAACTGCCACCTTGCTGAACCTGACATCCAATGTTCAGAGTTTTTCTGACGTTGTGACGCCAACTGCTAATGATTACTATCGCTTCACACTAAACAATCGCAGCAGTTTTAGTCTTTCTCTGTCAGGTTTAAGTGCTGATACAAACGTGGCCTTGCTCTCCAGTGCGGGTAGTGTGCTTAGCGTTAATGGAGTGTTACAAAGCTCCAGCAATACTGGTAACCTAGCTGAATCGATCAATACCGTCCTAGACGTTGGCACTTACTACATTCGAGTCTCAACGGGTGCTTCCGCAGCCACTGCAAACTACACGCTCAACACGTTTATCAGCAATGCGCTCAAGTCAGATATTATCTGGCGAAATTATGCAACCGGGCAAAATATTGTTTGGCAGGTTGAAAATACTCAACTCAACGCGTTTGCTTCTTTAAATACAATTACTGATTTAAATTGGGCGGTTCAAAGCGCTGCCGATTTTAATCATGATGGGCAGACTGATATTCTCTGGCGAAACTATCAGTCTGGGCAAAACTTAGTCTGGTTCATGAACGGCAACTCATTGTTGTCTTTTACGAATCTTTTGACAGTCAGTGATTTGAATTGGAAGATTCAAGGAACTGCTGACTTTAATAACGATGGACAGACCGATATCCTCTGGCGTAACTACGCTACAGGCCAGGATGTGGTCTGGGCAATGAACGGTACGACTTACAACTCTTCCCTGTCCTTGCCAGCCATCACCGATTCGAATTGGAAAATCCAGGGTGTGGGTGATTTTAACGGCGATCGCAAGCCGGACATCCTCTGGCGTAACTACAGCACCGGGCAGAATCTGGTCTGGCAGATGAACGGTACCAGCCTCACTACCTTTACCTACCTCCGATCGATCACCGATTTGAACTGGTCGATCCAAGGTACGGGTGATTACAACAACGACCAGCAGACCGATATTCTCTGGCGTAATTCGGCTACAGGAGCCAATATTATCTGGTTGATGAATGGGACGGCCTTCAGTTCATTCGTCAACCTGCCAACCATTTCTGACCCAAATTGGCAATCGCTGTCACCATTTATTCGCACCGATGAGCCAACCCCAATTGATGTCGCAGGCAATTCCTTGCCGAATGCGTTCAATATTGGTAGCAATCTAACGGGAACTGGCACCTATCGCGATACCGTTAGCAGCCTCGATGATGACTACTATCAGTTCAGCCTGAATACGCCGAGTCTGGTCAACCTAACGTTGTCAGGCTTTACAACCAACCTTGATTTACAGCTCGTTAACAGCAGCAACCAACTCGTAAAAAGCTCGACGCTGGGTGGTACAAGCACAGAATCAATTAGCAGTACGCTTGCGGCTGGAACCTACTATGTGCGGATATTTTCTGCGGATGGCGGTAGCAGTTCCTATGCGCTCAACCTGGGGATTGATAATTTGCCTGTGTTGGCGACCAATGCCGGATTGACGCTTGACGAGGGAGCGACGAGCAGTATCAGCAGCAGTATTCTCCAGGCTACTGACAACGATAACTCAGCCACCCAGCTCACTTACACCTTAGGTAGTTTGTCCAGTCATGGTGGACTGTCGTTGAATGGAGCTACGCTCACGGTGGGTTCCACGTTTACGCAGGCCGATATTAATGCTTCTAAGCTGAGCTATCAGCATAACGGTAGTGAGACGGTGACCGATAGCTTTAGCTTTATAGTGTCAGACCCGCTCGGTGGCACGATCACTAACACTGCCTTCAATATCACGGTGAATCCGGTCAACGATCCGCCTGTTTTCACTGTTCCTGGTGCTCAAACGGTTGACCAGGCTGCTAATTCGCTGATTACAGGCATCAGTGTCGCGGATCCAGATGCCAGTACAGGCTCGGAAACCGTGACTCTATCCGCCGCAAATGGTGTGCTTTCGCTTGGTTTCACCACAGGATTAACCTTCGTTCAGGGCACAGGGAGCCGCGATCGCACAATGACCTTTAGCGGCACGCTTGCTGCCATTAATAATGCGCTGAGCGCGTTGATCTATCGCAGTGACCCGTCCGCACGGGCTGACACGATTAGCCTGCTGGTAAATGATAATGGCAACACGGGCAAAGGCGGAGCGTTGACCGACAGTAAGACGATCGCCATGACGGTAAATCCGGTCAATCAACCGCCTGTGATCACCGTACCGGCGGCTCAATCGGTGAAAGAAGATACCAGCCTGTCCATTTCTGGTATTTCGATTGCCGATATCGATGCTGGTAGCGGTTCCATAACCGTTAGCCTGTCTGCCATCAATGGCGTGCTGTCCTTTGGCTCAACGGCAGGGTTGACCTTTACTACGGGTACCGGCTCCAAAGACCGTAACATCACTGTGTCGGGTACATTGGCGCTTGTGAATGCGGCCTTAAGCACATTGTCCTACCAGGGTGACAAGGACTTTAATGGGTCTGATCTAATCACAGTGAATGTCAATGACAACGGCAACACGGGGAATGGAATTCCGCTGTCTGACACCAACAGTGTGATGGTCACCGTAACGCCAGTCAATGATGCCCCGGTATTAACTGTGCCAGCGGCTCAAACTGTTGATGAAAACGCCGCGTTGCGCGTGACGGGCGTAAGCGTGAGCGATGTGGATGCAGGCAGTGGCGTGTTGACCGTGACGCTTTCAGCGACCAATGGCAACCTTGCGCTTGGATCGACTACAGGGTTGTCATTTATAGATGGCAATGGCAGCCCCAGTACGAGCATGATCTTCAGCGGTACATTGGCTGCCATTAACAGTGCCCTGACCACGCTCACCTATCAAGGAAAAGCCAACTTTAATGGGTCTGATTCGATCGGCATTAGCGTTAATGACAACGGCAACACCGGGTTTGGGATTCCACTGAGCGATAGTAAGACGATCGCCGTGAATGTGCTGGGTGTTAATCAAGCACCGGTGATCAAAGTACCGCTGGCACCGTCCATAACGGCCAATACCAATCTGGCGATCGCGGGCGTCAGTATCAGCGATCCAGATGCAGCAGGTGGTGATGAAACGGTTACGATGGCGGCTGCCAATGGTGTACTATCACTGCCCACAACAACAGGCCTTACGTTCCTTCAGGGCACAGGCACTCAAAATAATCGCATCACGTTTAAGGGGACGTTAGCGGCAATCAATGCGGCGATCGGCAACCTCATCTACCGCAGCTATCCTGGCTATACCGGCTTTGACACGATTACCATCAGCGTTAATGACAACGGCAACACCGGGATTGGAACCGCGCTATCTGATACCAAAACTCTGTTCGTGAACGTTGGCGGTGCAGTTAATAGTCCTCCTACAGCACAACCTGACAGCTATAGCACCACCCAGAATACAGCCCTCACCGTAACTGGAAAAGGCGTACTCACCAACGATACCGATCCCGACAACAATGCGCTGACGGCAAACCTGCTGACGACGCCCACAAAGGGAACCTTAGTCTTCAACAGCAACGGTACGTTCACTTACACGCCGAATTTCAACTATGTCGGTTCGGATAGTTTTACCTATCTAGCAAGCGATGGCATTGGTAACTCCAATCCCACAACGGTGAGCCTCACCGTTACCGCTCCAGCCAATGTCGCACCAACCGCATCCCCCGACAACTACAGCCTGAACCAGGGCGCAGTCCTCAACGCGAGTAGTGTTCTGGGCAACGACATTGACCCTGACAATAACGTACCGCTCACGGCCCAGCTCGTGAGTGGGCCTTCGCAAGGGCTCAGCTTCACATTCAATTCCAATGGCACGTTCACATATACACCAAAAACGTCTTTTAGTGGCGTAGATACCTTCACCTATGTTGCGAAAGATTCACTTGGTGCAGCCTCAGGCGTAGCCACTGTTAGCCTCACTGTCAATCCGAACCAACCACCGATCGCGGTCGCGGATGCCTTCACCCTGGCGGAAGACACCACCCTGACGAGCGGCAATGTGTTGAGCAATGACTCCGACCCCGAAGGGACCAGCTTGAC
>JAJPKC010000159.1 GCA_021323955.1 Oscillatoriales cyanobacterium Centralia_MAG_596
CACAACAGTATTTAGATTTATTTAGATTTCAGCGATTACTTTGAGGCTGCCTACAATAATGGTTCAGAGGCTAGGGCCAGCAAGCGTTACAGGATTTCGCCATCAATTCAGCCGCATGGGTAAACTGAGAGAATCCGTTGCAGACGTTATTGATACAAAAGACATTGACCCAGGATATAGCGAGTAGCACAGCATGAAGGAAACTAGCGTAGGCAATCATAGGCGACTGCTGCTAATTGATGATGATCCTAACCTTATCTTGCTCGTCAAGGACTACCTAGAGTTTCGCGGCTATGAAGTGGTCACTGCCGAAAATGGGCGAGAGGCGTTAGAAATTCTAGAAAATGAAATTCCAGACATGATCATCTGTGATGTGATGATGCCTGAGATGGATGGTTATTCATTGGTGAAGCACGTTCGAGAAGATTCTCGCACCAGTTGGATTCCGGTACTTTTTCTGTCCGCCAAAGGCCAAAGCCAGGATCGAGTCAAAGGGCTGAATACTGGGGCCGATGTCTATATGGTCAAACCCTTTGAGCCTGAAGAGTTGGTGGCGCAGGTGGAGTCATCGCTCAAGCAAGCCGCACGAATTGCCGATCGCCCCGGTAAAGGACACGATAGCGGCCCCAAAATTCAAGTTCCGTTTGACGTGGAGCTCACACCAACAGAACTGCGCGTTGTGCAGTTTGTGGCTCGCGGCATGGCAAATCGCGAGATCGCTGATGAATTAAACGTCAGTCAGCGCACGACCGAGAGTCACGTGAGCAACATGCTTGGCAAAACAGGACTCCATAACCGCACCGAGCTGGCTCGCTGGGCGATTGAAAACAGCATGGCTTAACGGATAGACCAGTAGACTCGTCAAACAATTAAGCGCTTATTTTGGGCGATCGTTGCTCTGTCCGATGGTCAGCACAGGCGATTGGCGATCGCGGGTAACGCTATTGACTAGAGAAGCTGTGGTTTGGAGAACCTGGCGACAGCACGATCTGTAAGCAAACGGTAGTCGTTGCCATTGGTTGGGTGCCAAGAGCACGTCAACAACCCGAACCAGACTCAGGATTGGCCCCATTGGCCAAAGCATTCTGAGCACCGCGATAAGCTATCAGTCGATCGCGGTGACCAATGAATATGTCCCAGACTGAATGGGACTCAGACTAACGTACCGCCGTAGAGAGAACGGTCGGGGCTTTGACGGGTTCTCTAGAGGCTCGATCGACCGCATCCGTGCAGGGGCGCAACAGCGCGATCCATCGATTGGACGCGGCTGCATCGTAATTAATTTCGTCAACCTGGTAGCGCGTCAGTTCCGAACCATGGTGCAGAATAATGTGGTCGCCACACCTGACCATACCGCCACGGCCACTCATATGCCCGCGCTGGCCACCATCCAGCGACTCAAACGTAAAGTCGCTACCATGCTGACGGTAGGTGTAGTGATGAACAACCTGTACAGGAACCGTTTGCAGCCATTTTGATTTGGCCATGAGTGACATTAAGGTTTTAAGCCGCTTTACCTTGCCTGGGTTTAAGGCTGTCGCGTTGACCGAAGGCTGTATTCGCACGGCTGCTTCCTCAATCATTAATTTGCCAACCCAATAAAAAGATGTTGCCAGCTAGTTTAAAACAGCAGTTTTAGAGATCGTTCAGGGGCGTTACCCCCATTCAAACACCTCAGCTTCTTGTACCGCGTGCTAACCAGCAGCCATCCATAGTCCTAACTCATTAATCGGTTGAATGGTTGCCCTGTCAAACAATTACTGGCAGGACGACATTCTGTTCTTGCTATTAAAGTCCAAATCAAACCGCTCTGAGCGTACTGTACTGGACATTTTTTTAACTGTCCTAACCCAGATCGCACGGAACCCGCGGCAGACCAATCCACTGCGATAGCAGTCCCAGTCCGCTCAACAGCCGCAAAACCACTGCTGCAAAATGATGCGGCCACAACGCGAGGACACCATCGCTTCAACCAGCGCCTTCGTCACTACCAGCCATCAGTCTGGTCTTCAGACTGCTCGTCCCAAAGCTCTAAATCCAGCTCATTGAGATAAATCAACGCACTGCGGATTTGCTCACTCGTCCCTCGCAGTTCCAAATCAAACCAGCCATCGTCTCTGGCATTGGCTGCCAGTAGCGCCGCCGTGATATTGACGGTTAAGCCATGCTGCGAAATCAACCGCGAGATCACAGGCTCGTCGTGGTAGTTTTTGGGAATCCGGATGCGCAGCCGCGTCTGCGTTGGGCGATCGTCCGTATTCGGAATGGGATGGTGATCATCCAAGTGCGGCGCTGCGGGTGATGTGTCAGAAAGCCTACGGTCTGCCATTTAAGCCTCCTCCTTTATTTGCTTGATGCGCGTTTTACGCTCCAAAATTTCTTTCAGCACAAGGGTCACTACGGCCAAAAATGCCAACAGCACGGCAGCCGAGTAGGCAGATTCTGTTTGATATTGCTTGTACGACTCCTCTACAAATAGCGGCAGAGTTTGAGTTTTGTTGGCGATGTTTCCTGAAACAACGGATATAGCACCAAATTCCCCCATCGCTCTCGCGTTTGTCAGCAACACCCCATAGAGCAAGCCCCAACGAATACTGGGCAGCGTCACACGCCAAAAAATTTGCCAATTTTTCGCGCCCAACGTTTGAGCCGCTTCTTCCTGGTCAGTACCGGCTTCCTCCAGCACCGGAATCACTTCCCGCGCCACGAACGGTAAGGTGATGAAGGCTGTGGCTAAGATCATGCCTGGCAGGGCGAAGACAATTTTAATGTCATGCGCGTTTAAAAATGGCCCAAACCACCCGTTGCGCCCGTAAAGCAGCACAATCATCAGACCCGCCACCACAGGCGACACCGAAAATGGCACGTCCAGAATACTGATTACCAGTGCTCGCCCCGGAAAACGCTTGCGGGCAATAACCCAGGCTGCACACAGGCCAAACACGGTGTTTATGGGTACGGCGATCGCAGCAATAATGAGCGTCAGCCGCACCGCATTTTGAAACGCTGGCTCAGTCAGGTTGGCAAAAAATGGGCCGATTCCCTTACTAAATGCCTGCACAAAGACGTTCAGCGCTGGAATAAAGAGAATCAGGGTGAGGTAGAGAACGGCCAGGGCAATTAACCCAATTTTCGTCCAGTCGTACCGCTTCACCTTTTGGGCTGGCGTATCGGGGAGGGTTTTCAGGGTTGATCCAGTACTAGCCATATCGCCGTCCCCATGCTTGTAGAAGATTAATCAAAACCAGCAGCGCCAGCGAAAGTCCCAATAGCACTGCGCCAATTACAGTAGCACCGGAGTAGTCGTACTGCTCTAGCCGCTGAAACACCAGCACCGGTGCAATTAAATCTTTGTAGGGTGTGTTGGATGAGACAATGACGACGGAACCGTATTCACCCACAGCCCGCGAAAATCCCAACGCCACCCCAGTTAAGGCAGCGGGTATGATTGGCGGCAGCACAACGCGCCAAAACGTTTGAAATTTGCTGGCTCCCAGACACCAGGCGGCTTCCTCAACATCCTTCTCTAGGTCGGCCAACACTGGTTGTACAGTGCGCACCACAAATGGCAATGAGATCAGCAACATCGCGATCGCGACGCCCCATTGCGTAAACGCGAGCTTGATACCCAGCGGCGCAAATAGCGACCCAATCCAGCCATTCTCGCTGTAAACCGTTGCGAGCGTTAGACCGGCAACTGACGTTGGGAGGGCAAACGGCAGATCAACCGCCGCATCAATCACACGCCGAAACGGAAACTCATAGCGCACCAGCACCCAGGCGATGAGCAGGCCAAAAATACCGTTGATAAATGCCGTCACGAGTGCTGTCCCAAAGGTGACGCGATAGGCATCCAGCGCCACCGGACTCGTGGCAATGCTCCAGAAACGGACTGGCCCTTCCGTGCTCGCTTTTAAGAACAGCGCGATCGTGGGCAGCAGTAGCATCACAGCCAGATAGGCCGTTGGCACGATCCAGATCCACGGGAGGCGAGAGACTACACCGAACCAATTGCGCCAGGTCGGAGTAGAGTGTGAGGTCGTCGCAGTCATAACAGAAAACCAGCTGAGATAAGACTTAGGATTTAGACAGGTCGGCTAGATTGCCGATCGAGGGATTCGCGGCGAATCTACGATAATAGGATAGGAATACCGTATTTATCATACATGAAACAACCAACTGCAATCCCTGGTTCTAGCCATGATTATTTTGGTACTGGGCGTGTCCGGGTCGGGTAAAACGACAATCGGTCAACAGTTAGCCGCAACTTTACACTGGCAGTTTCAGGACGCTGATGATTTTCATCCAGCCGCAAACATTGAAAAAATGCGTCACGGGATCCCGCTCACTGACGGCGATCGCGCACCCTGGCTCCTGGCCTTGCAGCAAGCCATTACTGTCTGGCTGCAAACGAATACCAATACGGTTCTTGCTTGTTCTGCGCTCAAGGCCAGGTATCGTCAACAGTTGATCCAATCATCCACGCAAGTCAAACAGGTCTATCTCAAGGGATCGTTTGCGCTAATTCAGCAGCGCCTGCAACAGCGGCAGGGACATTACATGAAAGCCGACTTGCTGCAAAGCCAGTTTGATACCCTGGAGGAACCCGAAGATGCGCTCTGGGTTGATATTGATCAATCATCCGTCGCGATCGTGGCACAAATTCGAGCCGCACTGGGCGTTTAGGAGCAAACCGGATCTCCACGCCATCAGATGCTTTCTTTCCACTGGCTAAAGGGATGCTTTGCCAGGTTGGCATTGAAGTAGCGGGGGTCATCAGAGACTTCTTCACCAATCCAGTCTGGCCGTTCAAACACCTGACTGGCATCCTTTAGCTCGACCTCCGCGATGACCAGTCCTTGATTAGCCCCTTCAAACTCGTCCACTTCCCATACAACGTCGGCCGACGGGATCCTGTGCCGCTGTTTCTGAATGATCGGCGGTTCACACAGGGTATGCAGCATTTCCAGGGCGTCCGCTACCGGAATCGGGTACTCAAACTCTAATCGCGCAATTCCCGTGGTTGCGCCCTTAATCGTCAAATAGCCCTGTTCTCCCGCTACCCGGACACGCACTGTACGGCCTGGTGTAGCGGTAATATATCCCTGGCAGTAGGCAACACCGGGTGCCAGCGCTCTCCAGGCATCACCCCTGACAAGAAATTTACGCTCAATTTCGACTGACATAGGGTAAGAAGCATAAACTGCTACGATAGCCGCGTTTTGATGCCTGATGGCAACGCTTGCCATACCGCATCAACTAGCTCGGCTGCTGTTGCAAATATAAAAACGCATTGATTTCTGCAACGGTGGGCTGAGCCGCGATCGCGCCTGGACGAGTAGTGGTGAGTGCGCCCATAGCACTAGCATAATGGACAATACCCCGAACGACCGCCGGATCCGCGAGCGTTCGCAGGTCATGCTGGCATAGCTGATGCAAGAGTCCCGCAACAAAGCTATCACCAGCGCCAGTCGTATCTTCAACTTCGATCGCGAACGCTGGCACTCTCCCCTCGCTGGCACCCACAGCATAGGCACACCCCTTTTCGCCCGCCGTGACAAACACGCCTTCAACACTGCCCAGGCGATGGGCAATCACGCCAGGATCAGTAGTACCGTACAGCCACTCTGCTTCTTCCTCCGAAAGCTTAAGGAAGTCAGCATGACGAATCAAATCGTGGATGAGGGGCAGAGCCGCCGCCTCATCGTGCCAAAAGACTGGCCGCCAGTTGACATCCACCAGGATTTTGACATAATGCTGATCGGCAAACTGGAGGGCACGCCCGATCGCCCTGCGGCTATCAGGGTAGGCCAGTTCCAGCGTTCCTAAAACCAAAAAATCAGCCGTTTCAAACTGGGCGCTCGACAGTTGATTCGCCTGGAGATGAGCATCGGCAAACTCAGTCGTATCGTGGCTGCCAAAACCAGCAAACGTACGATCGCCCGTCGTCGATCGCACAACATAGACCCCACGCGTTGGTGCGGTTGGGTGCCGTTGAATGCCCGTCATATCGACCCCGATTGTGCGCAGCAGTTCTACCAGCGCGTTACCCAAATCATCCTGTCCGACACAACCGATAAAGCCGGTGGGCGTACCCAACTTCACCAGTCCGCACGCAACGTTAGCTGGCGCACCACCTGGATACGGCGTCCACGATTTAACCTGCTCTAGCGGTAATCCGGGCTGATCGGCCAAAAAGTCGTACAACACTTCGCCAAGGCAAAGAACGCGGGGCTGGGTCACAATAGACATCCTTTACAAACTTAATAGCAGCGTATCAGACAGGTATGGTGGCGCTCCACAACTCAAACTCGTGGGCAACAGAACTCTACAAAACCGTAAAGACTGTTTGTTATCGGCAATCGATCGCAGCAAATGTGATCATTTCGTCCACCATCTTTACAGTGGTTCATCTTCTCAACATCCGTTAGACGGGAACCTGTTCACTCTCAATTCTTTTGAAGCTCAGTGAATCCCCGCAAGCGCAAACTCTCTCCCCCGACTAAATTCCTGGGATTTACCGTAGGGGAGCACTCGGCCAGTGAAGTTAAATCAGGACATCTTCAGTTGAGGATTTCATCATGTCCCTAGATTTGACAGTCGAAGATTCATTAATGCTTGAGCAACATCGCCTGGAACGACTGCGCTCCTTTTTCGCTGATTCGCTGTCCCAGTGCTTTTTACACCTGGATCAGGGCAACACGTTGACGATTCATTGCGCTGAACCGTGGATTGTTGATCAGTTGCTCAGCGAGCTTAACCAACTCCGCTGGTATGTGTGGGTGGTTGTTGGCGCGCAACGCCTATCCATCTGCTTTGCCCAGGAAGAGATTCATCGCACCTCTACCCGACCCAAATCGAGCAAAAAATCACAGCGCATCGCCAGTGCTTAATTCACCTGATTGGGTGACTCACCTGGAGGGGGTAAACCAGAGGCGATTAAGGGAAGCTAACTGTATGAAGTTTGCATGAAGGTTGCAGATTCATTCAGAGGTTCCCATGCAGAAATCGCGTCAAACTCGATTAACATTGGCTCAAGTCGTCGATCGCATTTACCGTTCCGGCAGAATTACGCGCGTTGACGAACGCTATTTTTTACAGGCGATGGTCGCTGACGAACTGCTCAGCCACGAAGAGCAGGCGCAAGTCAGGAATGTGTTTGATCGACTACAAATGGGTTTGTTGCAGGTGGTTGATTAACTAAATTGGGGCGCTAACTGATTGAGGGCTGAGTTGCGATCGATCAGACGCCACCATTTGCTGCTCGATGATCGGTAGCTGGATTGAAAAGTGTGTCCAGCCATTAGCGCTACTGACCAAAATTACGCCTTCAAGCTGTGCCACTAAGCGCTGCACGAGCGCCAGCCCCAAACCAGTCCCGCCCTGCTTCCAGGGGTCGGCATTGGGAACACGATAGAACTTCTCGAAAATGTGCGGCAATTCCGCCGATGGGATTTCGGCCTGATTGCCGATCGTCAGCGTCACCTGCGCCATCGTATCGGTAGCGTCAATCGCCGGAAATTGATCGTACACAGCGGCGAAGGTAATGGCATTGCCGGGAGATGTGTACTTGCAAGCGTTGTTCAACAATTCCGCTACGACTCGTTACAGCGTCCCCCGATCAGTAACCA
>JAJPKC010000039.1 GCA_021323955.1 Oscillatoriales cyanobacterium Centralia_MAG_596
AGCGGGGCAGTCCCTCTATCAGCTCAAGCACGGTTTGCTCGATGATTACCTTTGTCAGCAACTCCAGCGTCCATCCCTCAAAATGAGTTTTGCGTAAGTCCTATACTTGTGTTGCAGAAAATCAATTGAAATGCACCTTTGAGTAAACTGTCCTCTTTCAATCCACCCGTTGCCAGGAGGGTAACTGCGACTCGAACGAACTTGATGAGGATTCGCCAGTGAAAGCTTTCAACCCACCCGTTGCCAGGAGGGTAACTGCGACGGTACACCGTTGAGAAGGCTGGTCAAATCTGGAAGATCTTTCAACCCACCCGTTGCCAGGAAGGTAACTGCGACTCCTGGCGTTGAAACGCTTGATTCTACTGGGTCTCCAACACCTTTTTGGCAAAGGTCTGGTTTTATCGAGATGGAGGTTTTTCTTCAACCGATAGCAATTGCATCGCTATCGCTCAAAGCCAGCATCGAAAAGCATTTCTAGGTTTTGGCAAACCTCCCAGGAAATTTGACCTTGCTCAGGTTTGTCAAAAAAATAAGGGTAGGCTCAACCCATGCTTGGGGCGTATAGTAGTTGTCCCCTACCCTTGGACAGTTACAAAAAGAAATAACTGCTTGCAGATAGCACAAGTATCTCTGTATCCTTAGCTATTAGAGGTTTCAGCAACTAATAGTAAGAACTGCTTCCTAGAGTGGGGCGGCGCAACCCCTACCCATAACGCAACGCATAAAGCCTGCACAACTCAGGTGTATGACACTGCATCGTTTCAGAAGCGGACAACTACCACGGGGACGGAAAGCAAATAACTGACCCCACATTTTTAGCTGACTAGCAGCGCGCCAATGATTGATTACTTGTCAAGGTTCAAACTGTCCGGGTTCATTGAAGACTGTCACCCTGTGAGCACCATCGCAATTGCTTTTGCTCGCAATGTCTCCGCTTTGGACTGTTTTCCAGTCTTTACGGTAATTCCAGCTTGAGCAGCCCGATCGCGAATGCACTTTGCAAGGTCTCGGTGTCCCCAACGGTGAAAATCCATTCGCAACTCCTTGGCATATTCCTTTTGAAGTTGGGCATTATCATCCGGGTATTTCCTTCTTGCTCTTGCCTGAATTTCACACTCAATACTTTCCCGTACATCCCCAAGGTCAGGCAGGATGATAGTACCTGCCTGCCATTTCTGAGCGAGTTGCAAAATCTTCTTTGCAAGCACCCGATTGAGATGTTGTGCCTGGTTGGACTCCTGATTACTCTCGGCATATAAACCATGTCTCTGTTGTTCACTCCTTTGAGTTAAGTTCTCATGACGTTTCTGACGCAAGCGATTGAGCAATCGATAATCTTTCAGTTGAAGTTGCCGAACGCTACGTTTACCCTTGCGCCCCTCTGGAAACTTGGCAGCACGTTCTTCAAGTAAGTCAAGCCGATCATCAATTAATAGATTTCGTACATCATAGAACTCCAGCAATTCTTGAGTTTGCGTATTAGCAACGGCAACTCCTACAACGTCTTTCAGGCTGAAGCACACCCCCACTGCAACGTGTGGTTGCTGGGCAAAGGTTTGACGGGAAGGGCGAATTGGCGAGGGATTGCCTAAACGAGTCACAGTTGAATTGATTCTGTTAATTGCTACTTCACGGTCTTCGCGTTGCTGCTCTGCCGACTTTTGAGCCTTACCAATCGATTCCTCTACCTCGCCGGAAATATCTGCGTTCTCTTTGTCCTCATCGGCTTGTTGATCATTTTGCTTGTCAGCCAGTCCAATGTTTTCCTTGACTGTTTTAAGGGTTTTAAGCGCCTTAGCGAGTTTCTCCTGCCGTACTTCCTCGGTTCCTTCTGCTGTCAACAGACGAGTATCGACCGCGCAGTGAAGATAGAGACGATGGGTATTCCAGGGAATACTGGTACTCAGGCAGAGATAGACGAAACTTTTGAACCAAAGGCAAAACGCACCATCCCCTGTCAAAGGTTCATTTGACATTGTTCTAAACCATTTCAACCACAGGTTTTGGAGTTTCCAATGATTCTTCTTGTGTAACTGTTGCTTGTCTTGGTTCCAAAGTAAACAAGCTGACCTGATAGGAAGTAATCCAGTTGAGAACCTATTGTTTTCATCGCGTGCTTTGAGTTCTTGAATCTCATTCACCGTTTGCTGAATAATTGGAAGCTGACGGCGATCACACTCAGCCTTGAAACGAAGATGGCTAAGACCTTTGCTCTTGAAACGAATACAAGCTCGTTCTGTCAATTGTTTTTTGCGTTTCCGCGTTCGACACCGTTTCCGCTTCGGGTTGTTTTGAACTTTACCTGTACTTGGTACATTTCTGGAGGATGAAGCTTTGACTGCGGTCGAGGGATTCTCTGGTTCCCATGACCAATACAAGTCGTCAGTACTGGCAAAGATAAACGGGTAGGGAAGAGATTTAACCTGAGTTGAGAGATTTGCCATTCGTCTGGGCAAATCTTTTTCCCAGGCTTCAAATTCGGCAGCCGTCTTGAGACATTGATAGATATAAACACATGCCCAGAGCAATAAACTTTCTGTGTTAGGAGAGCGACTGGTTAACATCACACTGTACCCTCTCCACCAGAAGCAGGTAGGAATCCACACAGAATGTTCAGCAAAAGCGATCGCTTCTTCTATAGCTTGCTGCATTCGCTCGCCAGTTGGATCTCGTCCATCTGGTAACCGACTTTTTAGTTGCTCCTCAAGCCTCTGAATTTCAATCCTTTTCTTCTCATACCGAAGAGCAAGTTTATCTGGATCTTCATCTCCTTCATTTACTCTGCAATCGTTTCTTAACAGGTACGCAATTGCAATTCGGTCTAATGGCTCTTTAGCATTATCATAGTCGTCGAACAAACTAGTAGAGTAGGGCGTGAGTTCGGCTACCTTTTGTCATTGCTTTAAGGCTTTGCCCTCATACGTCCACTTGAAGGGTTTAGCCATCGTGCGATTGAAGTAATCGA
>JAJPKC010000382.1 GCA_021323955.1 Oscillatoriales cyanobacterium Centralia_MAG_596
TGGAAGCAGGGGCGATCGGGTGTAATAGCGCTCCCATCGGGGATTTAAGTCATTCAGAAACCAGGAATATGACCCAAGCGGAGGGGATTGCCTATATCAAACAGGTCTTGAACCAGGTGAAAGCCAGACGACAGGTCGAAATCGCCCAGAAACGGCAACGACTGACGGGACATGACCAGCTGGCACTCTCACTTGACCAGGAAACGCCGTAAACGCTGGTAGTACGCGGTTGCAGCGCTTTAACTCAAGCGAGTACAAGCCAACCAGACTCTCTTGTTGACTACTCAGCCTCTACCGGCTTTGCCTCTCCAGGTGAAGCTGTCAAAGTCTCTTGGTTAATTGCCAAGCGCAGCAGAAGTGCCGATCCTGAGGCTCCCTTCGATCGATTCTCTAAAACTCAATCCAAATAAGGTTTTCCAGCCTATGTTGCACTTTTGGGATCGTATGTCGGCTCAACCCCTGTGAGAGTCGATATATCTTGATAGCCATAAGGCTAGAATACTTTCAACGAAGAGTTGAGTAAGTTTTATATCATGCTGATTAGGACTATGTTTTAGCTTCCCATATTGGTTCAAATCTCGTTATTGCATTCATGGCTCGTTGTAAGCTTTGGGAATGGACTTGTGCTGAATCAATCTGCCAGCTTTGCTGAACAAATTGAATTAGTTGCCCATTATAATCTTTGCCAATTTTTGCGGTGCTGTTTGAGGCAGGTACAATCGCCTCTCGTAAGCTTCGCTTCTTTGATTTGCGTGCCAGGTTAATTAAATGTTGTTTTGGATCAGTGATTTCATCTACATCATTAGGGATATGTTTTGTCGATATACCTAGAAACTCTGAAAAAGCTTCTCGATGTGCGAGTAACCAAGCTTCTACTTCTGTAACGGCAACTCGAAATATCAGATTTGGATGTTTTGGCTGAGGTAGCCAGCTTGAGAGAAGGGTTAGAGGGCATTCTGCATTATCTAAATCAGTTAAAACTAAACACGGCATTCCCTTTGCAGCAGCATTCAATCCGGGAATAATTTTTTTAATATAACCATATCCGCCCCGACCTAGGCAGTTCCCGACAGAAAATGGTTTGTCACATTGATGTAACATCGCTTTAAGCACAGCTTCACTCAATGCATCTTCAACAGCTAGAGTGATAGGAATGTCGGTCATTTGAATAAAGCTAGTTGATCAACAGTTGTTGGTACTGTACGAGACAGTGCTGCATCTGCAATGCTTAAACCTCCCTCTAGTAAGAGCTTGATATCTTCAATTGAAGATGCTACTTCTACCTTCGTTCCTTCTGGTGTCGGTGTCATTAATAAAACTTCTTCTCCGCCAATTCCCTTATCCGACAGAAGGTCGGCACTATGGGTGCTAAGAATAATCTGTCGCTTCCTTGAACGCTGTAGGCGGTAGATTAAAGCTGGTAGTTTACTAACAATCCCAGCATTTAGAGAAAGTTCAGGCTCTTCAAGCAACAATAGAGAATCAGTTTCTAAAAGTGACCAGAACAATCCAATTAATCGTAAAGTTCCGTCAGAAAACTGATCTTCACGTTGTTTTCCTGCACCAGGTCGCCAATGTTCGTAAACAGCTTCTAAATGGGGCACACCCATTTCATCTTTTGTGTCTGTCAAATTCTTTAATTGTGGCAAAGCAGAACGTAAAGCTTCTTCGATTTTTGTTAAACGAGACTTTCTAGTTCTTTCCGGAGTTTTTGCTACTCTTTCCAAGAAAGTTCTACCAAAAGGATCATCTGAAAGCCCAGGTGCGCTAAATGCCTCTGGGTGACGAACCAATTGAGGGATTAAATGCAGGTATAGAGTTGATTCTAAGAACTTAACGATGTCTCTAAAATCTGCGTTAGCATTTACTTGCTCCAAAAATGTTTGGGTTAGCCTCAGTTCATCCTTTTTATCATTAGCGTTGGGTCGATCAACAATTTTATGGTTATCTTTCCAAACTCTTTCGTAAGCTAAAATCGGCTGTCTATAACCTCTAGTTTGCTGCGTAATGCCAATTTCATACTTCCAAATTACTTCTTGACTTGATCCCTCAGAAAGAAAAACTGCTATTCCAACTTTAGGATCTTGTCGAGCTGAAAGGCATCGAATTTTAGACACTCCTCCTCGATCACTTATTGCTTTTTGTAAACCACCTCCTGGTTTTGCGAGATCTCTTAGAAACCTCAGTGAATCCAGAAAGTTAGATTTGCCAGAAGCATTTGGTCCGACCAAAAAAACGCGATCTGATAAATCAACATCAACCGAGCGAAAATTTCGCCAATTTTTCAAAATGATATGAGAAATAATCATTCTTGATTCTCTGCTGAAGTCGGCTCGAATAATAACGTAGTCGTTTTCATCTCTGATAATTTAGAAAATGGCTCTAATCGCACCATACAATACTGAAAATAGCCCTTTGCGATTGCAGCTGTCCTTGTGTAGCTGCCTTTAATTTGCCAATATCCGTACTTAGTTCATCGCTAAAACTGCTTCTACATTGTAAGTTGTGCGCTTCTAAATGCTTCATCAGAAAATTTTTAGAGTTTTTTGCTTTAATTGTCTATGCGCTGTTGGTCACACAGAAGACCAACGCAAAAATGGGGTTTCGTTCAACTGAAATGGCTTAAACCCTATGAAAAGAAGCTTTTTGCGGGTCATTTAGTCCAAAAGTGTTCCAGCAGGCGTAAGCAGCGGTTTAAGTCCTATAAAAGGAACTCATCAATTGACTTACTTAAAACCCTTGCAGCATAGGGGTTTTAAGCAAATGGCTCGTTTTTACACGGATTGTTGCCATTGGACCAACTGGTACACCCCTTAACGTGACTTTCTGGTCGGATACTCAAACCCCTCATTCCGTCCTACCACGAACCTACCCGCAGCGTTTCCGTGCCTTCCCAGAACAGCGGCGACTTCACTGAGTTCAAGTTGTGGTGCCTGCGGAATGACCCGGCAAACCATCCCAACTCAATCGTTCGGACACAATTGGTATCGACAAGAAAATCTGCGGCCGTTCGCACCAAGTCAGGCTGGTGCCATTTCTGCGGAAACGTGGTGGGCCCCCGTTGGAACTTGGTCTGTCCGTCCGATAGTTCGACCCAGCTAAAGCCCTCGACGTGTTCCCCCTGCCATTGGCACCCGGGTCCGGCAGAACACACGTATCAGTCCATACACCTCCACTTGCAGTCGCAAAGACACTGCCGTCGTGCCATCGCTTGGCGAACGTGTGGTTCAGATCCAGGATGGCTGTGAAGCCGTACCAGTCCGTCACATCGTTAAATGCGAAACCCCAGCGAATCTGCCAGCGTTTCTCGCCTTGGTGGTCTAAAATCCTGCGCCACCGAAGCTCCCACCTACCACGAAGCACGTCATTGGTGTCGAAATATCAAAGAGACCCACGACCGCTCTCTTCCCACGTCCGATCCCAGTCGCGATCTACCACAGGTCCTATTGTGACGGGGTTGTTGAACTCAGGATTGTAATGGAGCCACAAGTACAGGTCTGCGAGGGGTGCGGTGGTGCCACGCACCTGAAGCCTTGCCCCGTGGACTGTGTCAGTGAGTACCAACTCGGTCATAGGTTTCGTCCCTTTCGCTGCTGAACTTTTGATTAGACATACTCCGTCCGTCTATCTACTCTAAATAAGGGATGTAGGCGGACTCTCGCAGTTTATTTGCCCTAATTCGAGCATTTAGACAGACACCACGCAGTCTAAGTCAAACCAGGACCTTAAGCTATGCAGTCTCTGCATATTAACCTTGGACAAGGTCAGATGAGGCGATCGCGTTGGTCTCTTGCCCCGCGCTGCAGAAGGGCAAGATAAGGGTTCTAAAGGTTCCTTTTAACAAAGGGGGATGAAGCGAAGATACCGTTGGCGAATATGCTACGAGCAGGGTTACAGAGCTGAGGCACTCAATAGACAGAAACGGGGTTAGGTCCCAAAAAGCAACCCCATGCTCCCTCTTGGCAGTGTTTGATATTCTTGCAGGACTACTTAGTAGAAAATATGTAGTAGTTTAGTCCTGCCACTGCGCAACTTCACCGTTAGTTATTCGTGCCGATAACTTCTTCCCAACGAATCTCTTAGGAGGTGTATGATGAGCCGTCTCACGGTGATCGGAACAGTGGTTTGCGAGGATATTGAAACCCCTAGTGGTACTTCATCCTCTCCTCCAGGCTTAGGTGGGTCATGTATATATGCATCCGTAGCTGCACAACTCCTTCATCCAGTTGATCTTATTGGAGTAGTTGGAGCTGATTTTCCAATACGCTATCTGAATCGGTTGCAATCACTGAACATCGATCTGACAGGTCTAGAGAGGAGCACTGGAAAAACCTTCTACTGGAAGGCTAAGTATGCTCGAGACCTCTTGACGCGAGACACCCTGGCACTCGATTTGGGAGTGTATAAAGATTACCATCCTCAGATTCCTGAGAAATGTCGAGGAAGCGAATATGCCTTAATTGCAAATCTGATGCCTCAGATCCAAGAGGAAGCTCTCGCTCAGTTAGATTCACCTAACATTGTGGTGCTGGGAACTATCGATCATTGGATTCGCACTACAAGCTCTTTTCTTATAAGCCTTCTACCACGCGTTGATGGGTTCCTCGCGAACGAGGAAGAAATGAAGCTATTGTCGGGTCTATCAGACCCTATCGCTGCGGCGAAGTATGTGGCAACACTGGGCTCGAAATTCTGCGTGGTGACGTTGGCTGAGCGAGGGTCCGTGCTCGTAATGGGAGAAAGGGAGTTTCATTTCCCAGCGTTCCCGTATGTAGTAGTTCGGGATCCCACCGGTGCTGGGGATAGTTTTGCCGGAGGGCTCTTGGCGTGTCTCGCCCGTGACCATACCACAAAACTTACCGAGCAGTCTCTCTGTAAAGCTATGCTTTATGGGACAGTCCTCGCCTCGTTCTGCGTGGAAACGTTTAGCATCGAGAAATTGTGCCTGACTCAACCAGAAGAGATGGAAGAACGAATAGATTTTTTGAGGCAAATGGTGGATTTTCCATGCTAGGTAAGAGGATGAACTTAGTGAAGATGAGTGACCCGCTATGCATTCACCCGGCATAGTGGGTCAAATTGGAGAGGTTCTCTAAACCGATTGCTACCTGACCCAGGCGTTGCTACTTTTATCAATGCGTAAGTCCTATAAACAAGGATTTGGAGAATGATTAGAAAAGTAAGATGGGGAAAGTGGATTAGCTTAAGCGTCTGGGGCTTGCTTTCCTTCTTTGCCATGCTTTTAGTATGGAACTTTGCTCTTAAGCAGCTTGACATGCCTCTGACTAAAGGATTCCTCGCCCTTCCTAGCCTCGATTCTTTGTCTAAGGCAACGGAGGAACTCAATAAAACAAAAGGAAATGTAGATCAGTTCCGTAAAGTGGCAAACCAGTTGAAGGATTTGGAGAAAACTGCAGACTCGACGAAAATTTCCGATATTAAGCAGCAGGTCGCCGATCTTGCTAGGTCAATCGACCAAGCCGCAAACCAGCAAGAATACCTTTGGAAGGAGGTAAAAACAAAAACAGATAACGTGACGACCGAGTCAAAGAGACTCAAGGATGAAGCAGAGGCGGTGCGAAAAACACTTAATTCGCTTCAGCCTGAGGGAACCCAGTGGAAAGCTGGCTTGATTTCGAGCCTCCTTTGGTTCTTGCTCATAAGTGCTTTATTAATAACGCTTTTTGTCTCCCCGAATCTTACGGGCATGATGCTGTTCGCGGTTAGGTTCGTTCGAGGAGTGAAGGTACCTGGACTCGAGTTAAGCTTTACAGAGGACGGTACGCAGAAAAACCGTGATGTTAATTTGTGGTTTTCGGATGCTTTTAGTGAACTTCGAGAACAGGCCAAGCAGCAGTTACGCTTGTTCGTTGAGCAACAAGATATTGAGCAGGTATTTCGATCTACAGTAAGAAAAATTCTTGCCGAGGTAAAAGATAAGCAAAGCAGCTCGTTCCCTTTAGTCGTAGGAGCGTCCCCCCCAAATGGAGTTGGGGTAGATCATGTGCGTTGTACTGTTCATGTTCGTGATGTAGTCTTCAAGAGCTATTTATGTCAGCTGCTCGATTACTACCCACGACGTTCAGCTGGTGGTCGTGCTGGGAGAGCTTGGCCGGTTTGCTATGGGATGATTGGGAGGGTTTGGCGTTCTGAAAAATCTGAACTACGTTCCTTAGGAGCTTCTAGTCCTGGGGTAAGTCCTAATCAGACACTCATTGACGAGTACGCTATGACGGAAGAGCAAGTGAAGGAACTAGTTGGTAATGGTCGTTCCTTTCTTTGTCTCTTGTTACGTGATGCACAAAACAATCCCCTAGGGATCCTTTATATGGACGCCCCCGGTGAGAAAGTATTCGGTGAATCTGATGACGCAGCCAATCCTAACGCGGCAGTCCGTGAAGATATCGTTGGCAACAACTTTAACCATCTCCTTCAACATTGCGATGAGTTGGTTGAGAAGCTGAGTGTCTATAGCGATAAAATCTACGGAAAAGCACCCCTCATTGAAGTAATGGAGACTCATGAATCCTGACACTGTACAAAAGGAATTGGAGGCGGCAGTGGTAGCAGAGGCTTATCAAACAATTGCTTCTGAGTATTATGACCCTGACCGCCATCCTACGTGCGCCAATTTCCGAGATGCGAGTGTGCGAGGGCTTCGTCCATGGCTACGTCGTTACTGCACTTCTGATGCACGCATTGTAGAAGTTGGAGCAGGAAAATCAATTCTCCTCGAATACCTAAAAGAGAGTGGTCTGAGGCTATCACAGCTTCTAGTGACGGACTCGTCATGCTCTATGCTCAACTATTCACAGGATCTGGCGACCGATCAGGATCAACTCATAGTCGCTTCTGCGGATCACTTGCCTGCACTAGACAATAGTGTGACCGCTATAGTCGCATCCTTGGGCGATCCCTACAATGACATCAACTTCTGGCGTGAGGCACATCGCATTCTCTGTCCAAACGGTCGGGTTCTATTCACTACACCTAGCCATGAGTGGGCAACAAATTTCCGCAAGGATGGTGATCCGAACGCTGCAGAATTCAAACTTGCCAATGGCCAAAGGATCTACGCACCTTCACTTATTTTGGAAGTAGACCAACAGATTGACTTGATGCGTTCCGCAGGTTTCCAGACTCTTGCCATTCAAGAAATATGGCTCGACGACATTGATAAAGGCAGGATCTCACCTAAGTTGACACTCTCCGAACTCAAATTCGCACCCATTGTTCGAGCTTATCTCGCTTGTAAGACCGCGTAACACATTCACTAACCGCGCGGCGGATAAACTTGAGTTTGGTTCCAAAGCCAACCGATGCGAGAAGATGACATATAAGGAAGAAAACGTTGGGATTAAGCTGATATCAATGGCAAGAAGGTGCAATTATAGATTTCACTTACTTTCCTTTTAGCCATTGAATAGGTTTTAAACTAAATGCTTCAACTTTATACACCTTAAAGCTTGGTTCTTTCATTACAAGTTAGCTTTGGAGACCTTATTTTACAGTTGGTCTTCAGCGGGGTGCGTATTTAATTCAATTTGGGGCAAGAAGTAACACGTCCTTCATATCAGAATTAATGAGGCTCATTCCTGATCAGCTACTAAGGTTTTCAGTTCCGCCAACAACTTCTCCAAGCGGCGTTGCTTCTTAGGATCAGTCCATACTTGCGATCGCTTAGCTAACCGTAAGACATCGTCAATTTGTCCCTTTAGCGATAAGTCTCCCACTTCAGTAGTTCCTTGAGCCACTTTGAGATTCGCAATCTCTGTTTTGATTTGAGCTAGAGAAAGGTCCTGTGAAATTGCCTCTGCTAGAAGCTGACGTCGTTGCTGATCATCTTTGATTCGAGCAATTGCCTGCGCTTTTGTATAAGCAATTTTCCCACTCCGGAGAGCCTCTAAAATCTCAGGTGGTAGGCGGAGTAAGGGGAGCCGTGTTGTAGCAAAAGACTCCCAAGAGATTGTCCCTAGCTCAGCAAACACCTTCTCCACAGCTTGAGCTTCCGAGTTAATCAAAACGTTTTGATTAGTATTGCCGATCGCCTCATTTCGCATCCGATAGAGAAGTGGGGGCACATCAATTGGGGGGATGTTAAGCCTCAATCCCAGTAGTTGCAAGACACCTTCGGTCTCTTCTACAGGGTTCAAATCTTCCCGCTGTAAGTTCTCAACTAAAGCAAGTTGAAGAGAGTCCTCATCGCTCAGCTCCCGAATCGTCACCGGGACAGCTGCTAGCCCAACTTCTTTAGCGGCTCTAAACCTCCGTTCCCCAGCAACCAGTTCAAACAATCCGGCTTTACCCGTAGGACGTACCAGCAGCGGTTCTAAAATGCCATGCTGACGCACGGACTCCGTTAACTGCTGTAGCTTTTGCGGGTCGAAGTAGCGACGCGGTTGGCTAGGGGGTAGGGTAATTGCCTCAATTGCAATACTCTGGTTGTCAGAGACCAATTCAGGCTCAAATTTCCACTCATCCTTCAAACTATTGCGCCTTGCCATACTGTATTGCCTCTTCAAACAGACGGTCATAATCCTTTGCAACTGAACTGGCAGGCTCCCCAGGCATGGTAAACACAGTTGCTGCCTGCCCAGGAGCATCAGCAATGGCTTGCCGTTGGTAAATCACAGAGTTCAACAACACAAACCCTTGCGTTTTGCTTAACGCTTCCTGGGCTTCCCTCATTAACACCGTGCCGCGCGATGCACGGCTCAGAAACATGGCGGCTTTCGGCGCTCCTTGGCGAATCTTCTGCGCTTGATGCACCAAGCGAACAATGTCTTTAGCCGCGAGCAAATCCAGATTAGAAGGCTGGATGGGCACTAGTGCCAAATTAACACTCAATAATACTGACTTTGCTGGTTCTCCCAGTACCGAAGGGGAATCGATCACCACTGAATCATACTCTTCTGCAAGCTTGCCGATTTGATCGAACAAATCGTCGGGATCGTCAATCACAACGGAAGGCATTCCCAGCTTCGTGAGCCATTGGCTAGAACTCATCTGCCCGTCTGAATCAATCAGGATCACTCGCTGTTTCTTTTGGGACAACCAGTAGGCTAGATGGACGGCAGTCGTTGATTTTCCGCACCCACCTTTCCGATTTAAGACTCCAATTAACATCTTTGCTGTTTCGTAATTCCCAGCTATTTTGAGCTAGATGTATCGAGATTATGTCACGATCAGAAGCGGAACAACTACCTTTCAGAGCACATCACTTGTGAGCGATCGCCTGCTTTCCGCGCCTCAAGACTATGACGATTGGCTGCGCCATCTGAAAGAGCGCATCAGAGCGGCTCAAGTTAGGGCTGCACTTGCTGTTAACCAAGAACTGCTTCTCCTCTATTGGCAAATCGGGCGCTCCATCCTGGAACAACAACAACAGGAGGGTTGGGGAACAAAGGTCATTGAACGGTTGGCTAAAGATTTGAGAAAAGAGTTTCCAAACATAAAAGGGTTCTCCCGCTCAAATTTGGGGTATATGAAGGCTTTTGCTGAAGCTTACCCAGACGAAGCAATTATCCAGCGCAGCGTTGGTAAATTACCTTGGCGGCACAATCTCGCTCTGATCGATAAGCTTAAAACTCAGGAACAGCGACTTTGGTACGCCGAAAAAACAGTGGAGAATGGCTGGAGTAGAGATATTCTTGTTTACCAAATCGAAAGCAATCTGTTCCAACGGCAAGGGGGTGCCATTACCAACTTTGACCGCACTTTACCCCAAGCACAATCTGACTTAGCCAACCAGCTAGTTAAAGATCCTTACAGCTTTGAGTTTCTCCCGTTACAAGAAAATGCCCAAGAACGAGAACTAGAGCAGTCGCTAGTTACGCATATCCGTGACTTTCTAATGGAATTAGGGGTTGGGTTTTCTTTTGTTGGTAGCCAGTATTACCTTGAGGTCGATGGGGAAGCTTACTATTTGGACTTACTCTTTTACCATCTCAAACTGCGCTGTTTCATCGTCATTGACTTAAAAATGGGCGAGTTTCAACCTGAGTACTCTGGCAAAATGAATTTCTACGTCTCAGCAGTAGACGATTTGCTGCGTCACTCGACTGACAATCCAACAATTGGGTTGATCCTTTGCAAGTCCAAAAGCAAAACAAAAGCAGAGTACGCCCTACGAAACCTGAACACTCCAATAGCTGTGACAACCCACCGATTACCAAAGTCACTTAAAGAGAATCTTCCAACGGTAGAGCAGTTAGAGATAGAGATGAATGCTGCGATCGCTGAGTTGGCAGAGCAAGTAGAGCAGAAGTTGGACACAACCGACAAGTAGGATGCGGTCAGTTTTCAACAACGTTCACGGCGAAGTATCTGTTGTGTGCCAGTTGAGAGTGTCAAACAAACGGTCCGATACCGTTGGCGAACTCCGATTGAGATCACATGCCTTTGCACTGAATCTTCAACGCTACTTTTCACTTTGAGCCAATTTCCCGCTGCTTAACCCTGACAAATAGGGTTACTTCCAATTTGCCTGTTGAAAGACCAGGAATTCCAAGGGTTCGCTGAGAGGAAAACCAGCGCCAAAAAGGGTGTACTCTATTTGTCAGTCTCGTCTCTCCTCACCATGTCCCGCTCGATCGCCTGTTATCTGCGCGTCTCTTCTCGCACCCAGAAAACTGATAGTCAGAAAGCCGAAATTGAACAATGGCTGCTGCGTCATGGACACGATCTAGCCTCTGTGCAATGGTTTGAAGACAAAGAATCTGGCAAAACGTTGAAGCGACCGGCGTTTGACCAGTTGCAAACGGCGATTTTTGCCGGTGCCATCAAAACGGTTGTCGTGTGGAAGCTAGACCGGCTCTCGCGTCGCTTGAAGGATGGCATTAATACCTTGGCAAACTGGTGTGAGCGGGGTGTTCGCGTCGTCTCGGTGACGCAACAAATTGACCTCAATGGAGCGCTCGGTAGCATGCTTGCCAGTGTGATGTTCGGACTGGCGGAGATTGAACTCGAATACCGCCGCGAACGGCAAGCAGCAGGTATCAAGGTGGCCCGAGCACGTGGGGTTTACCAGGGACGACAGCGCGGGTCAACCAAAGCGAAACCGCAAAGAGCAAGAGCACTGCGCGATCTCGGGTTGACGGTGCCAGAAATCGCCCAGTCATTAGGCACCAGCGAGCGCACCGTCTTTCGCTACCTGACAGCAGCAGCACCGGGTGCAAAATAATGCAGAAGCTTCAGCGCCAAAGAAGCCAGAAGTTTACAGCTTCAGCCTGCGGCTAGAGTCGCGAAGCGAGAAACCCGAGTTTTGGCTCTCGGCACACCCGTCAGCCAATTGACGAGGCGATCAAAGTTCATGGCAGCGGCGATCGCGATATTTTGCAAATGCGTCTTCGCTAAGCCTCGATAGCGGGTTTGTCTCAAGCCAAACGCGCGTACCCCCTGAGAAAGCGTTCCTTCAATGCCAGCTCGCCGCTGATACCGTTGCCGTCCCTCAGCACTAGCATGAAGCGCTCTTGCTGTTTTGAGCGCTTCATACTGTGGTTGTGGCATCAGCAGTAGGCTGCGCGCCACAGGCGGTTTCGCTCGAGTACATTGAGCGCGGACTAAACAAGGACCACAGTCCAAAGTAGAGAACCGAGCTTTGAAAGCAGGATGGCCGTCCTGTCCGATGAGCGGAGACCAGGAAATGGATTGCTTGCCTTGCGGACAGGTCACCCGCTGCTGTTCCCAGTCCACCGTAAATTGCGTGAAGTCAAAGGCATGCTCAGTGCGGGTTTGCCAAGTGACATTAGGACGAGCCGGTCCGACCATCGTGAGGCCCTGTGCTTGAGCCGCCACTAACAGATGAGCATCAACGTAAGCTGAATCGACAAAATGCTCACTGGGTGGTAAGTGCTTGTCTAGCAAGGCCTGATGAATGGCTGCAGTACATTGGGCTTCGTGCACGGTGGCAGGTGTTGTCATGACCTGAGTAATCAAATGACAAGCATCGTCATCACAAGTCTCACTCACATGCACCATATAGCCTGTCCAGCTCAGCTCATAACGGCTGCGATAGCGAGCCTCAACGTCATAGGGCGATTCAATGCCTTCGGCAGACTTCGCTAATGCGTGTTTGGGTTTGAAGCGTACCTGCTGAAAGCCTGTCTTGTCATCGGTGATGACTTCATAGTGTCGTTGCCAAACTAGTTTCAGCGCCATGATGCTCGGTAGTTGTTGCCAATCAATTGACAGTTGAGACTCCTTGAGACATTCCAGGAGGTAGTAAATATCGTCTCCGACCGTTTGCGCATAAACCTCTCGTGCCGTGGCACTCTCAGGTAAGCGAGTATCCTCAATCCGGCTGGCATAGCGCTGATACCAAGACTCTAAAGCAACCTGCTGGAGCCATTCAGAGGCCACAGTTGCGAGTTCATTGAGTGCCGCTCGCAATGTTTCTGCGACTAGCTCTAAGCGGTTCAAGACCCGAATGGCGGCTAACACCCGAGTCGAATCCGTGCGTTGTTTTCCCCGTGCTTTGACCAATCCTAAAAGGCGGCAATGTTCCAACAGTCGATCCAACAACAGATGCCCTGCCTGCCTGTCAATCAGACGCTGCCGAAACTCACTCAGCACGCTGAAATCAAACCCGCAATCGGTTAGTTCCAGCCCTAACAAGTATTTCCAGTCAATCCGTGAGCGCACAGCATCAGCGGTTTGGCGGTCGGACAGATTCTCCCGAAACTGCATGACTGTGATCAACGCCAATTGCCACGGTGGAACGGCTGGCTGTCCTGTATGGGAAAACAACCCGGCAAAATCGAGGTCACTAAACAGCAGACCGAGTTCATCCCGCAAGGTCAAATAGGGATTCCCTTTGGGAAAAGCAGCTTTGGCAATACGGGCAGTCTCGATAGGAACGGGCGGCATCGGTTGATACTCCAGGGACATAGTAGAAGCTCCTGAAAACTCATTGCTATTTTGCTCTAGAGTACCTGGAGTGATTTCGATCTGAGTTCGCCAACGGTATCCGGTCCTTTAATTGACAGTTTGTACTAATAGAAACAGTTGCGTTTAGCCACACTTTGTAGAATCCCTTCGCAGCAAAGCTTTTGCACTGTTGCGCGTTGGTCCGCTGGAGTCTTGAGACTGTAAATAAATCAGGTCAATAAATCTATGTTTCAGATTCGGGTCGTTCTAACGAGTTCTGATACAGTTTGAGTACATTAGAACTCCCTATTATGCTGGTTGGCTACGAACGGGTCTCAACCGATGACCAGAATCTGAACTTGCAACATGATGCACTCACCGAAGCAGCCTGCGATCGCATCTTCGCTGACAAGATGAGTGGGGCCAAAGCGGATCGTCCTGGGTTAAAGCAGGCGTTTGAGTTTTGCCGGGAAGGGGATACGCTAGTGGTCTGGCGATTAGACCGCTTGGGGCGATCGCTCAAAGACTTGATCGCCTTAGTGGAAGAGTTGGAGAGCCGCAAAATTGGGTTGCGATCGCTGCAAGAAAGGATTGACACCACCAGCAGCGGCGGCAAGTTAATCTTCCACATGTTTGGTGCGTTGGCTGAGTTTGAACGGAACCTGATTCGAGAACGAACCCAAGCGGGATTGCAAGCAGCGAGAGCCAGGGGGCGTAAGGGAGGGCGGCAGCAGAAACTTACACCCCAGCAAATTGAAATTGGGCGATCGCTGGCAACGGATTCAAAGCGTTCAGTGTCCTCTATTTGTCAACATCTGCAGATTAGCCGTCCGACTTTCTATCGTTACATTTATCCCATCACTGAACCAAAAGTAGGGCCAGAGCGGGGTTGAGTTAAACTCAGCGGCTACATTCTCTTCAAATATTTGTTGCAGAAAAATTATCCTCACAAGTTCTTTATAATGTCTGCTTAAAAATTAAGTACCGGCAGCAAAGACCAGCAGACTACACAGTCATGAACAATTGATTTTTCTTTTTCATAGTGAAAAGGAGGAGCCTGTGAATCGTTTCGTACGCATGCTGCTGCGGCGCAACCTGTTGAGCCTGATGATCGCCTGCGCAGGCGTGATCGCGCTCGTGCGGTCGGCACCAGTCGAATCCCAAACTAAGCAACTGGCGGTTCTCACCGCCAGCGACGGCCCGGGCGATCATGCCGCTTGGACGACGGGGAACAAACTCGCTGTGGGCACCGCCGTCGCCTCCACGAGCAAAGTCTGGTTCACAGTAGCAAAGGGGATCACGAGCGAGGTCTTCTACCCACGCCTCGACATTCCCAACATGCAAGATATGCAGTACATCGTCACCGATGGGGCTACCTTTGTGGACCTCGAACGCGACGCCACCAACCACGTGGTGTCGATGCCGGACGAGAAGGCATTGGAGTACACAATCACCAATACGGACAAACGTGCCACGCCCAAGTACAGAATCACGAACACCTATATCACTGATCCCAACCGGAATACCCTGCTCATCCGCACGCGTTTCCAGTCCCTCGATGGCGGCACTTACCAGCTGTACCTGCTCGAGAATCCCTCGATGGCTGGTGGTAGTGCCAACGACAACGCCTGGTGGGATGGGACGAATGCAGCGCTCATGGCGAGTGGAACAGAGACCCTGTTTGGTGCCACAACGACAGTCGTCTCAGCACTGAAAGTAGCTAGCCCCAACGGGTTTGTTGTGCATGACAATGGCTACGCTGGTCAGGCGAGCGATTGCTACGTTGACTTGGTGCCCGACAAAGTGCTCAACAACCAGTTCGACAACGTTGCGAGCAATGGCAACGTGGTGCAATGCGGCCAAATTGGCGGTGTTGGCAACGACACAACGTTCACCGTCGCACTTGGCTACGGCACCGACGCGGCAGCTGCCATTGCCGCCGTTAGCGGATCGCTGCAGGCGGGATTCACTGATCGCGAGGCTGCTTATCGCGGTCTTTCACCCTATAGCGGAGGTTGGGAGGGCTACGTGAACGGTCTCCGTGCCGCACCTGCCAGTGTGGCGAGCGACACGCACCGTCGTCGTGCCTACTACGTCGCGGCCATGGCGTTGCATGCGGCTGAAGACAAGACGTTTCGCGGTGCCAGCATTGCCGGGTTCGCGACACCCTGGGGCGACTTCACGAATGGGGACACCCTCAACGACGGTTACCATCGGGTTTGGGGGCGCGATTTGTACCAACAAGCGACGGGCTTGCTCGCCGCCGGTGACTCGGCGCAAGCACGGCGCATGGCGCAGTTCCTGTGGAACAAGCAATATATCAGTACCATTATTCCCGATCCCGATCCCAACAATTCCAAGCCGAGATATGAGCCTGGATCATTCCCGCGTTACAGCCCGGTCAGCGGAGTTAGTGGTGCGACAGTCGATCAACTCGGTTGTTGCGAGCAACTCGATCAGGATGCCTCTGCGATCGTGCTTGCCTGGATGACAGGTCTAACGGATAACGCTACCTACCAGAAGATCAAAGTGACGGCGAACCACATCCAGGCATCGGGCCCCGACACGACGGAGCGCTGGGAGGAGCAGACTGGCAAGTCACCCTCGTCCATTGCGGCAGAAATCGCTGGTCTCATCACAGCGGCGAATATCGCTCGCCAGAACGGCGACGCCACCAGTGCCACCCGTTGGGAGGCGACGGCCGATTCGTGGCGATCAAACCTCGCTAGCTGGACTTACACGACCAAAGGCTTTTGGGGCAACCACCAGTACTACGAGCGCCTCGACAAAACGTCGAACCCGAACGATGATGCGAGTGATCGCCTCCACTTCGATGAGGGCTACTTCTACGCTCACGACGTGGTCGACTTCGGGTTCCTTGAGCTCGTTCGGCTCGGCGAGCGCCTGCCCAACGACGCTAACGTGTTGCGGTCGCTCTTGCCCAGCGCCTCTGCATCGGACAGCAACTCTACCGTGCAGGTGACCCTGCCTAACGGCGACATCTACTTCCATCGCTACAACCACGACAATTACGGCGAGAGCAACAGCAATTGCAGTGGCTGGCCCGCCAATGGAGCAAATCGCTTTGGGCGGCTGTGGCCCGTCCTTTCTGGCGAGCGTGGCGAATATGAGCTGGCGAATGGCCGCTCAGCGAGTGTCTATCTCCAGTCGATGGCTGATGCGGCCAATGACGGATATTTGATACCGGAGCAAATCTGGGACCGCTCGAACATCACCTGCTTCACGCTCGGACGGCCAACGGGCAGTGCTGCCCCACTCAATTGGGCTGAGGGACAGTACCTGCGCCTCTCGCAGTCGATCAACGCTGGCTACAACCTCGAAACACCGTCTGTCGTGAAAGCGAGGTACCAGAATGTGCCGTGATAGAGGTTGAGCCAAGATACTATCGCGATTCCTATAACGACCCTGGAGTTGACTATTATGAACGACCTTATCAAGAACAGATTGTCAAAGGTCTCCGCAGGAAAACTTCAAGTCATGGGATTTGATCGGGAGCATGCCACCTTTGTAATGAGTAGAAATGCTTAAGGAGCTGGGGACTGGAAGATATAGGCAATATCGGGCAGAATCAGAGCAAACTACTCCACCAAGCCA
>JAJPKC010000607.1 GCA_021323955.1 Oscillatoriales cyanobacterium Centralia_MAG_596
TACCGACGTATGCATGAACGTCAACCCCGAAGTAGACTGCGGAGCTTACGGCTTCAACCTCGGCGATTGGCAGGGCGGGCAATCCGAATACCTCATGGTTCCCTACGCCGACTGGAACCTCTTAAAGTTCCCTGACAAAGACCAAGCAATGTCAAAGATCAGGGATCTGACGCTGCTCTCAGACATCTTGCCGACCGGCTTTCACGGCTGCATAGAGGCAAGGGTCGGGTCGGGATCGACGGTCTACATCGCTGGCGCAGGTCCAGTGGGTCGCTGTGCCGCTGCCAGTGCTCGCTTCTTGGGCGCGTCCTGCATCATTGTGGGCGACAGAAACCAGGAGCGGTTAGACCTGGTGAAGAAAGCGGGCTACGAAACCGTAGACACGAGGAAAGATACGCCAGTTGCCGACCAGATCGAAGCAATCTTGGGAGAGAGGGAAGTCGATTCCGGAGTGGACTGCGTGGGTCTTGAGGCGCATGGCTACGGACGGGAAGACGGAGAAGAGCATTCAGAAGCGATACTTAACACCCTGTTTGAAGTGGTCCGGGCGGGGGGCGCGATGGGCATCCCCGGCATATACACCGATGCCGATCCTGAAGCCAAGACCGACATGACCAAGCAAGGTCTGCTCCCCCTTGCCTTCAGCAAGGCGTGGATCAAGTCGCCGTCGCTGACGGCAGGACAAGCTCCGATCATGAAATACAACCGCCAACTGATGATGGCGATCCTGTGGGACCGGATGCCTTACTTGAGCGAAGTCGCGAACACCGAGATCATCTCGCTCGACCAAGCACCGGAGGCTTACCGGATCTTTAGCGATGGCTCGCCGAAGAAGTTCGTCATCGACCCGCACGGTAGCGTGAAGCAAGCCGCCTAGAGCAGGATGAGGCGTAACCAAAGAAGCAGTCACCGCAGCCATTCCAATGAAGTTTAGCAGCTTAATTCATAAAAGTAGCTGAAAGGAGAAATAATCATGGCAACTAAAACGGCAACCCGAACCGATGATCAAATCCAGAAGGATGTGCTGAATGAGCTGAAGTGGGATCCCCGTGTGCAGTCCACCGAGATCGGTGTAGCTGTCAAAGACGGCATCGTCACACTCACAGGCTGGGTCAACTCCTACACCAAGAAATGGGCGGCTGAGGAGATCGCCCACCGCGTCCGTGGTGTACTGGCTGTGGCTAACGACATCGAGGTGCGGCTACTTAGCTCCGCCGAACGCACCGACACCGACATCGCCGCCGCCGCCCTTCGTGCCCTGGAGTGGGATGCTGAGTTGTCCATCGATAAGCTCGACGTCACAGTTTCCAAGGGCTGGGTCACGCTTAAGGGCGAGGTCGAGTGGCATTACCAGAAAATGGACGCTGAGCGAGTGGTTCGTCGCCTGTTGGGTGTCAAGGGAGTCACCAACTTAATCACCGTCAAACCCCGTGTGACTCCATCAGAACTCAAGCAGAAGATTGAGCAGGCGTTGGTGCGGAGTGCCGAAACTGATGCACAGCGGATTACGGTCGAGGTGGAGGAGAGCAAGGTCATTCTGAAGGGGACGGTACGCTCCTGGGCAGAGCGACAAGAGGCAGAGCGATCGGCGTGGTTAGCGCCAGGGGTCACTTCGGTTGAAAACCGGATTACGATCTCGCCCTAAACCCCCTGATCAGGGCAAATAGCGTTAGTTGCTTGTCAGCGTCCGCAAAACTCTGGCGCGCCCCTCTGGCTTGCACTTCGCTCAGGCATAGGAGTTACTAGCCTTCGAGCCGCTGGGCGCACTGGAGGCGATCGCCCACTCCATACAAACCCATATCAAAAGGAGATAGAAACATGGCGAGTGAGAATCTTAAAGGACTGAAGGTCGCGATCCTAATCGCGGACGGTTTCGAGCAGGTCGAGATGACCGAGCCACGGAAGGCTCTCGATCAGGCTGATGCTGAAACTCACATCGTGTCGCCCAAAGGTGATCGGGTCCGCGCCTGGAACTTTACGGATTGGGGTGACGAGTTCCTGGTCGATGTAGCTCTTGACCAGGCACAATCTCAGGACTTCGACGCATTGCTACTACCGGGTGGTGTGATCAATCCCGATTCACTCCGAATCCAGGCGAAGGCGATCGCATTTATCAAGTCCTTCTTCGACGCTGGCAAACCAGTGGCATCCATCTGCCACGGACCCTGGACGATCATTGAGACCGGTGCTGCACGCGGGCGGCGGATCGCTGCGTGGCCCTCGCTCAAGACGGATCTGCGGAATGCAGGCGCGGAGTGGGTGGATCAGGAGGTCGTGGTGGACGGCAACCTTGTAACGAGTCGTATGCCCGACGACATTCCAGCGTTCAACCGGGAAATGATTGGGCTGTTCAGCCACGCGGGACAGGCGCAGCCAGTATAGGAGAGTTCCAAAGATGAAACTAGTGCGATTGCCATCGGGAAGATTGGTGCCTGCGTTGGGACAGGGAACCTGGGGCATGGGAGAGGATCGTAGTCAGCGACAAGCAGAAATTGCAGCACTTCGTCTTGGACTCGATCTAGGGATGACGCTGATTGACACGGCAGAGATGTATGGGGATGGTGGCGCGGAAGAGGTGGTCGGTGAGGCGATCGCCCAACGCCGCAATGAAGTCTTCCTCACCAGTAAGGTCTATCCGCACAACGCCACCCGGCGGGGCGTGATCGAGGCGTGCGATCGCAGCCTGAGGCGGCTCAAGACCGATTACCTCGACCTCTACCTCCTCCACTGGCGTGGGTCAGTACCGCTGGCAGAAACGCTGGCAGGATTTCAGTGGCTTAAACAAACAGGGAAGATTTGGGATTATGGTGTTAGCAATTTCGATCTCGATGACATGGAGGAAGCTATTTCCTTGCCTGGTGGCGACGGGATTATCGTCAATCAGGTGCTGTACAACTTGATGCAGCGTGGCATTGAGTGGGATCTGCTGCCCTGGTGCCAGAAGCGCGACATTGCCATCATGGCGTACTCGCCGATCGAACACTCCCCGCGTGAATCAGGGGGAATGTTGCACAATCCTCAGCTCAAAGCGATCGCCGCACGTCACAGTGTTACGCCGACCCAAGTCGCTCTCGCATGGCTACTGCATCAGGAGGTGATCGCTATTCCCAAAGCCAGCAATCCAGCGCACGTTCGGGAGAATCGCGCGGCGTTGGATCTAAAACTTACAAGTGCAGATTTGGCGGAACTCGATCGCGCCTTTCCGCCACCTCGCCGTAAGATGGCACTCGCAATGAGATAAATACGGTGGTGCTGAATAGCAAGTATGAAATGAAACGAAGTTTCATTTCATACAACACCTATTTCATATCCAAAATCAGCAACGCCATAAATACGAGGAATGACATGAAAATATTGATGGTTTTGACTTCCCATAATACACTCGGCAACACGGGTAGAAAAACCGGGTTTTGGTTGGAGGAGTTTGCCGCCCCTTACTACGTCTTCAAAGACGCAGGCGCAGATATTACTCTGGCATCTCCCAAAGGTGGACAACCACCACTCGACCCCAAAAGCGATGCTCCAGATGCCCAAACTGAAGCGACCCTCCGCTTCAAACAGGATACCAATGCTCAAACCGCTTTAGCCAATACCCTAACGCTATCGAGTGTCTCTGCCGACGATTATGATGCGGTGTTCTATCCCGGTGGTCACGGTCCATTGTGGGATCTGGCTGAGGATGCTAATTCGATCGCGTTAATTAATGCTTTCTATGCCGCTGGCAAGCCTGTAGCTGCCGTGTGTCATGCTCCCGGTGCATTGCGCCATATCAAAGCTGCCGATGGCTCTCCTCTCGTGCAAGACAAGTCCGTGACGGGCTTTGCCAATACAGAAGAAGCAGCGGTTGAGCTGACCAATGTCGTGCCGTTCCTGGTGGAAGACGAATTGAAAAAGAATGGCGGCAAGTATTCCAAGACCAATGACTGGCAGCCCTATGCAGTGAGTGATGGCAATTTGATTACTGGACAGAATCCCGCGTCGTCCGAACCCGCAGCAAAACTACTGTTGCAACAACTGAGTACAGCCACATTCGCTCCAAGAGCCATATCATGACACGGGTTGTTCGTTTCTATCAGATTGGAGGTCCTGAAGTCCTCCAAATCGAAGATCTCGAAGTCGGTGCGCCCGGCCCTGGCGAGATCCGCATCCGCGTCGAGGCGATCGGTCTCAACCGAGCAGAAGCGATGTTTCGATCAGGAACCTACCTGGAAGAACCGCATCTGCCTGCTCGTCTCGGCTACGAAGCCTCCGGTATTGTTGAGGCATTGGGCAGCAATGTACAGGGCTTTGAGGTCGGCGAAGCTGTCAGCGTGATTCCGGCTTTTTCCATGAACCAGTATGGGGTTTGTGCCGAGCAAGCGATCGTGCCCGCTGCGGCAGTGCTGAAGCGTCCCGCAGGACTCAGCGCGGTCGAGGCAGCGGCAGTCTGGATGCAATATCTTACTGCCTATGGTGCGCTGATTGATATTGGTCGGTTGGCTAGCGGGGATGCCGTGGTGATTACGGCAGCATCGAGCAGTGTCGGTCTGGCGGCGATCGAGATTGCTAACAGTGTGGGTGCCCTTGCGATCGCGACCACCCGCACAAGCACGAAAGCAGAAGCACTACAGAAAGCCGGAGCCGCCCATGTCATCGTCACCCAGGAGCAGGATCTTGTCGCGGAGGTCATGCGGATCACTGATGGAAAGGGAGCAAACATTGTCTTCGACCCCGTCGCGGGACCTGGAATCGAAACGCTGGCACAGGCAATGAGCCGTCAAGGCATCCTCTTTATCTACGGTAACCTCAGCGGTCAGGCAACTCCGTTTCCATCGGGTGCGGCGATGCTAAAGAGTCTGAGCCTGCGCGGCTACGTGCTGTTTGAGCTGACCAGCGACTCGCAACGACTGGCACTGGCACAAGCCTTCATCAGGCGAGGCATTGAAGCCGGAACGCTAAAGCCGATCATTGCAAAGACCTTCACCCTCGACCAGATTATTGAGGCGCACCGCTATCTGGAATCGAACCAGCAGTTCGGCAAGATCGTCGTCACGGTATCTCAGTAGAAGAGGAAACCAATATGTCTGTGTCCACTGCATCTGTCGCACAGTCTGTCGCTGAACAGCAAACGCCTGTCGAAAAGCTATTTCAACCCATCAAATTAGGGCGTTACAACCTGCCCCACCGCATTGTCATGGCACCCTTGACGCGATCGCGCGCCCGTCAACCGGGTAATGTTCCCACCCCACTGATGGCTTGTTATTACGCGCAACGGGCTTCGGCTGCTCTGATCATTTCCGAGGCAACCCAGGTTTCCATGCAAGGACAAGGTTATGCCTGGACACCGGGCATCCACAGCCGCGAACAAGTCGAGGGCTGGCGACTGATCACGGATACAGTGCATCAGGCGGGCGGCTTAATTTTCCTGCAACTCTGGCATGTCGGACGCATCTCTCATCCGGCTCTCCAGCCCGACAACATGCTCCCGGTTGCACCCTCCGCCGTTAAGCCCAGCGGCACAGCATTTATTGAGAACGAGAGGGGGGAAGGTGAAACAATGCCGTTTGTGACGCCGCGTGCCTTGCAGGTCGAGGAGATGCCCTACCTCGTCCAACAATATGTGCGCGGGGCGAAAAATGCCCTAACCGCAGGCTTCGACGGTGTTGAGATTCATGCTGCCAACGGCTATCTGCTCGACCAGTTCATCGAATCCGGCACCAATCGGCGCACCGACGAGTATGGCGGGTCCATTGAAAACCGATCGCGGTTGCTGATAGAAGTGGTTGAAGCCGTCAGCAATGTCTGGGAGGCGGATCGCGTTGGTGTACGCCTGTCACCTCTTGGCACTGCCAGCGACATTAGCGACGACGACCCAGAAACAACCTTCGGTTTCATTGCCAGCAAGCTCAACGACTACCCGCTTGCCTACTTGCACGTTGTCAACCCTGCTCTCAAGACGATCGAGAACGGCACCAAACCCGACCTACGGGCATTGCAGATGGTCGATCTAATGCGTGAAAAATACCGTGGCACGCTCATGCTGGCAGGGGGCTTCGACCTGCATACTGCCGAGACGTGGCTTCAGCAGAGCAAGGCAGATCTGATCGCCTTCGGTCGCAAGTTCATCGCCAATCCCGATCTACCGGAACGGTTTCGCCAGCGTGTTCCCCTTAATGCTGACGATCACTCTACCTACTACGGCGGCGGTGCCAAAGGTTATACCGACTATCTCACCCTGGCTCAAGAACGGGGCGAGGAGCCGAAACCCTGTGTGGATGAAGAATGGCGATAATGACAACCCAACCCACGCAAACCCAAGAAACAAGACAAAAGAAGGCATGGAGGAATAAGACGTGACAGCCTTTCCCATCGCTGACACGCATACCCATTTGTGGAATCCGCAGCGCTTTCGGATGCATTGGATAGAGGGTAATGCCTTGCTCAATCAACCCTACGAGTTGCACGATTACAATAACCACACACCCGATATAGAGATTGAAGCGATGGTGTATGTGGAAGTCGTTGTCGAGCCGACTTACAGGCTGCTTAAAGCGCAGTGGGCAAAACGCCCAAGCTGAATGTGAATCGCGTCTGCGTGGCATCGTGGCTGCCGCCCCACTCGAAGATGGTGAACCTGTACGCACTCATCTCGCAGCATTGAACGTTGGTTAGAGACGCTGGACGAAATTATCGATGGCTTGAGCGATTCAGCAAAGTGCAAACTCTGGGTAGCGAATGCTAAGCGGATATATCAACTCTAGTCGCACCTGTGTTTAGCGCGAAGAAGGCGCTCTCAAAACATACATAAAACACGAAAGGAGGTCAATCATGGTTAACGTTGCATTGCTCGTTCGACTGGAAGCAAAACCTGGCAAAGAAGCAGAGGTCGAGCGTTTTCTCCATGACGGATTGGCGATCGTCCAACAGGAGCCAGCCACGATCGCCTGGTTCGCCATCCGCATGGGACCCTCCACGTTCGGAATCTTCGACGCTTTCCCGGATGAGGCAGGACGGCAGGCACACCTGTCGGGAAAAGTCGCTGCGGCATTGAGGTCAAAAGCCGACGAGCTTTTTGCACAGTCACCCACGATTGAAAAGATTGATGTGCTTGCCGCTAAGCTGCCCCAGTAGAAGACGCTGAGTAAGAGGACGCGGAGAGGGGGAGACGTGGAGATGTTTTTTCAGTCTCCGTGTCCCCGCATCTTCTTCCACCTACGGCAGTGAGATTGTAAAAATTGTCCCTTTGGGATGATTATCTGCAACGGTAATTTGCCCACCGTGTGCTTCTACTCCCATTTTGCAAAAAGCAAGTCCTAAACCAATTTGATTCACTTCTTTCATTAAGGTTCCGATTTCATATTTTTCAAAAATTCTGTGTCGCAACTCTTCTGGAATACCCGGTCCAAAATCAGCGACTTGAATTTGTGCTTTTGTAGAGGTTGGGTAGCTTGCTTTCAAAATAATTGAACTACCAGAAGGTGCAAATTTAATACTATTGGATAATAAATTATCGAGTATACGGCGAAAAACATTGATATCGAGCCTCACACTCCTGCCAGGTTCGGGTAAGTCTTCAATCAGTTCTAGTTCTTTCTGGGCAGCCAGTGGCTCAATTAGCGAGATAGTAGACGAACAGAGAGCATAAAGGTCGATGTCTTCTCGTTGCAGGATCATTTTTCCAGAATCCAGCTTTGCCATTAGTAGCAAACTATCAATGAGTGATTCCATCTGCTGTCCGGCGATCACAATGTTTTCAAATTTCTCCTGTTGCTGCTCTGGAGAGTAATTAATGCGTTTCAACATCTCAGTTGATAACAGAATGCTGGCAAGCGGATTCCGTAAATCATGCACAATCATGTGGGAAAGGTCTTCTCTCAGCGTAAGGGTTGCCTGTAGTGCATCATACTGGTGCTTAATGCGTAACATTGAACGAACCCTGGACCGTAGCTCCAGTGCATTAATGGGTTTGGCAATAAAATCATCGGCTCCAGCTTCGATACAGCGAGCCAAGTCGCTTTTAGAACTGAGAGCAGTCACCATAATGATGGGAACATGTTGCCAGCGCGGATGAGCTTTCAGGCGATGGCAGACTTCAATGCCATCTATGCCTGGCATCATAACGTCTAGCAAAATGACATCGGGCAGGCTCATTTCCAGTTGAGCTAGGGCTTCCTGCCCACTTGAAACATAAAAGAGTTCGTACCCCTGTGGAATCAGCAGATTTTGAATTACTACAAAGCAACTGGGTTCATCATCAACAACCAAAATTCTAGGGGCTTGTGTCATGAGAATGTCCAGTTGGTAAGGGGCGTTTTATTCTTTGAGAAATTGATAGTCTGGCAAATATTGTTGTACGACTTGCAGTAATTGTTTCAGACTGACAGGTTTGGTCAGATATTCATTGGCTCCGGCAGCCAGGCAACGTTCGCGATCGCCGGGCATGGCGAGTGCGGTCAGAGCAATAATTGGCAGAGTTTTCAGGTCAGCATCAGCTCGAATCTGAGAAATGGCTTTCAAGCCATCCATTTCCGGCATTTGAATATCCATAAGCACGAGGGCAGGGTTGCATTGCTTGACCAATTGAACAGCTTCTAAACCATTACGGGCGATCGCAGTGCGGAGTCCTTTAGCCTGCAAATAATTCAGCACCACTTCAATGTTAGCTTCGTTGTCTTCAGCTACAACAACGAGTGGTGCCGCAAGCTGATTGGCACCGAGCAGTGTCGTTTTTTGTTCATGATCAACGACACCCATAAGTCGATTCAATACTTGTTGAAGCTGCAAGCGAGTAATGGGCTTCAATAGGTAAGCGGCAGCTCCCAAAGCTAATCCCTTTGCCCGCTCATCCACCACTGACACGATTAATACCGGAATGGTGCGGGTTAACGGATGTGCTTTTAGCTCTATCAGCACCTCCCAACCGGATAGGTCTGGCAGCAGAATGTCGAGGATAATTACATCGGGTCTGATTCGGAGAGCTAAATCAATCACTCCTTCTCCCAGAGGATGAATTACCGTCGCCGTTCCCAGTTCAGCTAAATAGCGCGAAACCTGGCTAGCAGCAGATTCTGAATCGTCTACGATCAGTACCCTTTGGATAGTTAAGGTCGGATCATCAGTTGGTGGTGACACCTTTAGCAGCTCTGGGGGTTGTTGTATCCGTCGCCAGGGTAGAATCACGGTAAAACAACTGCCCTGTCCCACTTCACTGGTAACTGTCACACCGCCGCCATGCAGCTCAACAATGCGGCGTACCAGAGCTAGCCCCAATCCTGTGCCGCTGTAGCGACGTGAGAGACTACTATCAAGCTGAACAAAAGGTTGAAATAATCGGTTCATTTGATCGGGAGAAATGCCGATGCCAGTGTCGGAAATGGCAAATTCAACCCTATCCTGCTCTGGATTCGTGCGAACCAATAATTGTACCCTTCCCCCCTCTGGGGTAAATTTGACCGCATTACTAAGCAAATTGATTAACACTTGCTCAATTCGAAGCCCATCGAGTTCAACTTCGTTAATGTCTGCTGCAACACTGCAGTGCAACTGGATATGTTTTTGGTACGCCTGCTGTCTAATGAAACTCAGGCTCGTGTCACAGAGCTGTTGAACCTGAACGGGACTGATTTCTAGATCCATCTTGCCCGATTCAACTTTTGCCAGGTCAAGAATATCGTTGATCAGAGTTAACAAATGCTGTCCGCTGCGCTCAATCAAAGTAACAGAGTCACTCTGCCCGTTGGTGAGGCTGCCATGAATTTCCTCTAACAACACTTCTGACATGCCTAAAATTGCGTTCAGCGGTGTGCGAAGTTCGTGGCTCATACCTGCCAGAAATTCATCTTTAAGACGGGCGGCTCTTGACAATTCAGCATTGGCAAGGCTGATTCGTTCGGCACTGATGCGTAACTGTTCTTCAGCCCGTTTGCGATCGCTGATGTCTTGATGAGTACCGACCATTCGCAACGGAGTGCCATCGTCCGATCGCGCCACAACTCTGCCATAATTAGCAATCCATTTCCAGTCACCCGTCTTTGTTAGCATTCGGTAATCAAAGGCAAAAGGATGATTGCTGTCTTGAAAATGAGCATTGAGCCTCTCGGTTACCCAGGGGTAATCATCTGGGTGAACTAACTGCGACCAAGTACTTGTATGTAAGGGCAGTTCTCCCTCTGCATATCCCAGCATTGTTAACCAGTTGGAGTCCAGATAGATCTCTCCAGTGACGATATTCCACTCCCAAAGCCCATCCCCAGATCCCTCTAAAGCCAGCTTTAATCGATTCTCACTGATGCGTAAACTTTCCTCGATTTGTTTCAAAGCCGTGATGTCTCGACCCACGGCTTGCAGCTCCACAAACTGCCCATCTTGGTTGAATACCATGCGACTAATCCATTGAGTCCAACGGATTTCGCCATTAATCACGACTCGATTTTCAATCGTCATGATCGGATTTTCGTCACTGATTGACTGCACCCGCTGATTCACAGCTTCCCGATCGGCTTCAAAAATAATTGGAGCATAACTTTTACCAATCAGATCTTCTCGTTGTACTCCAAAGTAACGGCAGTAGGCATCATTGATAAATAGAATGGTGCTATCAGGCAGAAATCGGACGATCAGGTCTGTTTGGTCTTCCACAACAGCACGGTAGCGGGCTTCACTGGAACGGAGCTGATCCTCGGTGTCTTTCCGCTGACTCACATCCTCGACCACACAAATGGCATAATCCACTTCACCCGAAGCCTTATGTACAGCGGATACAACAATGTTGACCCACACCAATCTGCCATCTTTACGGATGTAGCGTTTCTCCAGGGAAAACGAATCAATTTCTCCAGAAAACAATCTTTTCCTTTCTTGCCATCCTATTTCTATGTCTTCTGGATGAGTAATCTGGTCGAAATCAATGCTCAAAAGTTCTTCTGGGGTGTAGCCTAAAATGTCACAGTAGGCTTGATTGACCTTAGTAAAGGTACCGTCTGGACTGGTGAGATTCATTCCCACCGCCGCCCGGTCGAATACAGCCTCTAATGTTTCTGTTCGCTGTTTAACCCGTTGTTCGAGTTCCTGATTGAGTTGCTGTAACGCTTGCTCTGCTTGAACGCGATCGTCAATATTCATGATGGTGCCGCTGAGGCAAATCGGTTGCCCTTCAGCATCACAAACGACCTGCCCCCGACCTTCTACCCAATGTGTATGACCATCTGCCCGGACAATTCGGAACTTACAGCTTAAAACCCCTCTTTGGGTGATGGCTTGTTGAATGGACTGTTGTACATGCTGACGATCGCTTGGATGAATATAGGTTTCAAAGGTTTCATACTGCCCATCAAATGTACCTGGAGCTAGTCCAAACAGTTGTTCGTGTTCAGGTGACCAGGTGATCTTACCCGTTTGCAAGTCGTAATCCCAAACCCCCATATTGGCTGCCTGCAAGGCTTGCTGCGACTGAAGACGACTGTGTTCAAGCTGACTCTCGCTA
>JAJPKC010000305.1 GCA_021323955.1 Oscillatoriales cyanobacterium Centralia_MAG_596
AACTCAACCTTCATCTGCTTGTCTTTGAGCGCAACCTTGAGCACGGCTGTATCGTAATCCCGACGCGGGTTGCCGCCAAAGATGAAGTTACCCATCGAATAGGCGATCGGCCGTCCTTTATAGATTTCCGCCCCTTGCAGCACGTGCGGGTGGTGGCCCACCACCAGATCAGCCCCCTGGTCGATCGTGAAATGAGCCAGATCAACCTGCCAATCGGCGGGATGGGTAGCCAGCTCTTCACCCCAGTGATAGTTCACAATCACCCAATCAACCTGATTGCGCACCGCTTTAATATCGTCAGCAATGCGCTGTTCATCGGCATAGTTTGTACCAGGGGTGTTGTCGCCCGCCGACTCAAAATCAGCCCCATAGTAGCCAAAATAGGCAATGCGCTGTCCTTTAACGTCAATAATTTCGGGACGACGGGCTGCTTTCACGTCTCGGCCTGCACCGACATGCTCGATCCCGGCTTTGTCCAGGGTGTCCAGCGTTTCGAGTAGCCCTGGCGATTCGTAGTCCATAGCGTGGTTGTTGGCCAAATTCACCAGACTGATACCGCCACTGGTCAGCACCTTGACCGAATCTGGATCGGCTTTGAAGTTAAACTTTTTGTCTGGCAGCGGGATGGTGGCCCGGGTCAGAGGGTTTTCCAGGTTTACCATCCCGATGTCAGCCTTGCGGTACGCGTCCATGTTGGCGAAGGTTCGCTCGTAGTCCTGCCCGATCGCGTCTGCAAAATGGTCGGCCAGCGTGACATCGCCAGCAAACATCAGCGTTACGGTGGGATCGTTGGGATCCGGAACCTGGTCGCGTTTGATCACGGGCACGGTTTCCAGCGCTGCCTGCACAGTATCAGGCCGAAAGGCGGGATTGGGACTCGACTTTGGCTTGGGTGGTGACGAAGACGCGATCGCGTTTGTCTCAGTTGTGGGCGCTTTCGAAAAGCCCAGCACACAGCCAACAATAAAGGCAAAAATTGGCGGCCCACTGATGAGCATTGAGCGCATCAGCTTGAGCTGCGATCGCCGGTGTGAGGCTTGGCGAAGCTGAGTGCGGAGATGCTGCGATCGCTGCATCCGGGCACGCCGTGCTGGCGAAATTACGCGTACGGCTTTCTCCCAGCGAATCGACGGTTCATGGGCCAGTTTCCCGGCAATTCGGATGCCCTCGATCTGGGCCGAGTTTAGCTTCCAGATCCGATGACAGATACAGCGGACAAGCTCACTGCGCCACGCGTCCGACAGTTCATTTTGCGTTGGAGAGAGGGAAAACTCGACTAAAATCTTAAGACAGCCTGGACGAACGCCTCCCACCGCTGCCCGCATACCGTAGGGCATCAAGACTTGATTGATCCAGTAGGCGATCGCTTGAAAATTACCCGCCCGCGCCAGCTCCACCAGGGATGGGTAGGAAAGGCTCTCTGTGTAAACCATGTATTCTGACCTCACTCAGTGCCGCGTCACACCCCAGCGTTGCGGCTTCTTTTCACAACTCAACCCAGCCCGCCGCCGCTATTAGTTCATTAATACTCTATAATGCTCAGTTTTCGGCAAAAAATCGTGGTTAAATCGCCGAAATCTTCATGATCAAGGCGATTGGTCGCTGTTTAAACGCTGATCAGTCGATCTGGCAACTCGTTGGAATTAATTGCAGAATGAAGGCACTGTCACTACCACGGTTCACTATGGCTACACTGCCCGCAAATATTAAGGACTTGCTTGCCGATCTGATGGCTCACTATCGATCGCGCGTTGATTATCTGGCAGTGCGCCTTGAAGCTGCAGAAGGCGCTGATATTCTTTTACGTGGCAATAAAATTGAAACGCTGACGGAAGGAATCTCGATCGGTGGGCAGGTGAGAGCCTGCCATAAGGGCGGTTGGGGCTTTGCTAGTTTTAACCAACTGTCCACCCTGCGCGATCGCATTGAAGAAGCGATCGTGGCAGCCCAACTGGTGGGAGACGAAGAAACACTGCTGGCTCCCATCCTACCGGTACACGATCGCTGCGTTCTACCACTAACGGGGACTGATCCCCGTCAGATTTCCCTGGCTCAGAAAAAGCAACTGTGTCAGCACTACGGCGAAATTCTGCGCAGCGTGAGTCCTCAAATTGCGACGACCTCTGTTCGCTACGGTGATAGTGCCCAGCACATCATTCTGTTGACGTCTGAGGGCACTGTGTTGGAACAGTCCTGGGTTGACATGGAAATGCGGTTTGCGGCCACGGCCCGTGATGGTGAAACCGTGCAGACGGGGCGCGAGACGACGGGTTCTCGCAAAGCATACGAAGATTTGCTGGGCCTGGACGCTCAGGTACAAAGCGCGGCACAGCGAGCCGTTGATTCGCTCAAACTGCCCTCCGTTCGCGGCAACACCTATACTGTGGTGATTGACCCGATCCTCACGGGACTGTTTGTGCACGAATCATTTGGTCACCTTTCGGAAGCCGACATGAGCTATGAAAACCCAGATCTCATGGAAGTGATGAGTCTCGGTCGGCAGTTTGGCCCGTCAGATTTACAAATCTTTGACGGCGCGGCCCCCGTCGGGCATCGTGGCAGTTATTTTTATGACGATGAAGGGACGCCGGCCTCGACCACACAGCTCATCCAGGATGGCGTGCTGGTGGGACGCTTACATTCGCGCGAAACCGCCGGTAAGCTGGGTGAAACGGCTACCGGAAACGCGCGCTGTCTCAACTACCACTACCCGCCGATCGTCCGCATGACCAACACCTGGATTGAGCGGGGTAAAACCCCTGTTGCCAATCTGTTTGATGGCATTCGAGAGGGCGTCTATGCCCGCAATTGGCTGGGCGGTATGACCAATGGTGAAATGTTTACCTTTACGGCCGGTGAGGCCTGGATGATTCGCAATGGCGAAATTGCCGAGCCTGTGCGTGATGTGACGCTGTCAGGTAATGCGTTTAAGACTCTGGGCGATATTGAAGCGATCGGCGACGACTTTTTCTGGGATGAATCGGGCGGGTGTGGCAAAGGTGGACAGAGCGGCTTGCCGGTCGGCTGTGGTGGCCCTAGTCTAAGGATCCGTGATGTCGTTGTGGGTGGTGAAGCCTTGGACGACGAGTAGTACAAGGCAGCGGCAATAGACCGATCGTTCTGCCGCTGCACTCAGTCTGCCGCACTCGGCACGGTCGAACCGAAGGGTGAAGGGGACAGTCAACATCGCCTTTGCCCCGGGCCGGTTACTCTTCAGCCGCTGGTGGCAGCCGACCCCGACGCTTGCGAGCTTCCATCGCCCGTTCCAGTACATCTAACAGTCCCGGTGCCTCTTCCTGGAGTTTGAGCAGGAGCCGTTCGCCTTCTGTCACATCACCGGGGTCTTCGCCCGTTTCCATAACGGTTTGCAGACGCGGTAAGGCAATTTCATCCACCAACTCAATCAGGCTGTAGAGGCAGCGATTGAACTGCCGTTCGGTCAGGATGGCGTCCTCTAGGGGAAACTCGATAATGGCTCGAATCTCGCCATCCGATGGGTCGTACTCCCATTGCAGCATCTTGGTTTCCCAGGAAATGCAGAGCATGGTTTGCAGAATAGCCGCTTTGTGAGGGTGATTATTAACGCCTGAAAGCACGCGTGGCGCAAATAGCTCAAAGAACTCGCCATCCTCTTCAAGCTGGATCACGATGAGAAATTCTTGAATGTGTTTAGCGAAGACGCCCGTAAGGATACGGTTTTCATCTTCGTCTAGCTTATATTTCCAGCCTTTATTGTCTAGATAGCCGGCAATCTGTTGCAGTGTCGCGCCCATAAAAACAGTCTCGATAAAAACCTGCAAGCGTAATTACTTCAGGCTACTGATGGTAAAAGTGAGCAACCGGACGACTGCCCGATCGCTTGTGTCCAATCAATTATCGTCTAAAGTTCAACCCAAACGGTCAATCCGGACATCAGGGGTTATCCGCTGTAAGGGGTCGCTAGCTGGGGCGGTTGTTGGGCCAGCCCAACGTCTACCTGGTGGAACAGATGCTCCAGTGTGGATGTATTGTCCAGCACAAGAGTCGCATGGGCCATTTTTTTCTGAATTGACATCTGGCTGTTAATTCGGGCCTGGGCCTGCTGCCGGCTGAGTCGATCGCGCTGCATCAGCCGCTCAATTTGTTGCTCTTTCGGACAACGCACCACCCACGTCTCCGTCACCAAATCAGTCATGCGGGCTTCAAACAGCAACGGAATCACCAGCACCACGATCGGATGCTGCTGTGCATCCTTGACGGGGAGCGTTCGCAATGCTTCCAGCAGGCGATCGCGGACGTAGGGGTGGATCTGCTGTTCCAGCCACAATCGCTCCGGTGGACTGCTAAAGATAATATCGCCCAGACGATGACGATCCAGTGTCCCGTCGGGCAACAGCAGGCCCGAACCGTAGCGTTCGACGATCTCCGCCAGTACTGGCGCGCCAGGTTCAACCGCCTCGCGTGCATATACATCCGCATCCAGGATGGGAATGTGATGAACAGTTGCCAGGTAGTCGGAGATGGTCGTTTTGCCCATGCCAATGCCTCCGGTCAGGCCAATGAGGCGCTGAGATGGATGGGCTTGACTGCTATCAGTGGTCATAATAAACACCGGGAAGGTGGTGGAGTTGGCCGCTAGCCAATATTCCTTGGGTGGAAGAGGACGCAAAAAAGCGCTTGCAGTCAAGGCTGTAGGCCCAGGCAGGCAAAGTCAGCCGTGAGCGAATCATCACTGCCACTACTGTACAGATTTTGCCAGCTTTCTGGAGCGTACACCAAGATTTAGGCTTCATACGGGGTTAACCTTTGCCTGCGCAAACGCAGCGTGGCCGATCGCAACGATAACCTCAGCACGAGCATAATGATAAAAAAATTGCTGATTATTGAGTCTGGTGAAAGCCGCGATCGCCCTTACAATAGGTTGGAGAACGGTTCCGAGCATTCAATCCAGCGGAGATTATGCCATGCTGCTTAAGTCTACAACCCGTCATATTCACATTTTTACAGCGGTGGTTGAAAACAATGAGCTAGTTCCCAGTGAGAACGTTTTAACGCTCGATATTGACCCAGACAACGAATTCAACTGGAGCGAAGAGTCGGTTCAGAAGGTCTATCGCAAGTTCGACGAGCTGGTTGAATCTTACGGCGGTGCTGAGTTGACTGAGTATAACCTCCGCCGCATCGGCTCCGACCTGGAGCATTTTGTGCGATCGCTGCTCCAGAAAGGCGAAATCTCTTACAACCTCAGCAGCCGCGTCCTGAATTACAGCATGGGGCTACCGCAACTGGCGACGAGTGAAAGCTAGAATGGGCAGCAGCCCTTGCCTCGTCAATGCCGAATACGCGATCGCCAACAGGATCACGAAGCGTTGCCTATCATGCTGTGAAATCATGCTGTGAAATGCTATCGATT
>JAJPKC010000634.1 GCA_021323955.1 Oscillatoriales cyanobacterium Centralia_MAG_596
GGGATCACGGTCAGACTGACATCTTGATCAGGGTCGATGCCGCCCGATGCCAGCCAGTGCCGCAGCAGCAGGTTATGCATGGAGGATGGATGCACAACGGCCAGCGTTCGCACTTGATCGGGAGTCTGAGCGATCGTGGTCTTAAAGTCTGCCAGCGTTCTGACACCAGCGTTGTACAACTGCTGGCTAAACGTCACCGCATTGCCGTTGCGACTGAGTACCAGTCCCGTTACGGTGGGTAGAGGTGCTTTCCCGCCCATGCCCATCGTCATGGCCAGTGGCATTCCTGCGGTCATCTGTGCGGCATCCAGCCGTTTTGATGCAACACCCTCAGCAATACTCTTCCAGCTTGGTTCGCGCGACAGGGTGACATCTTCCAGGCCATATTTCTGGAAGAACCCTTTCTCTTTGGCAATGACCAGCGGTGCACAGTCGGTTAAGGGGACAAAGCCAATGTTCAGATTGACTTTTTCTAACCCGTTGCGGGCGATCGCGGTGAACGCTGCAACCTTGCGCTGTTTTGTTTTCTTCTGCTGGTTGAGGAAGTAAACGATCTCTGCTCGCAGCGCGTAGTAGTTGGGATGGTTAACGACCCCCAGGCGATCGCGCGGACGGGAAAATGGTACGTCAATGATCTGACCAATATAGGATTCAGGGCCGTTGGTCAACATGACGATGCGATCGGACAGCAGCAGGGCTTCATCCACATCATGGGTCACCATAATGCAGGTGAGCTGGTGCTCTTCAGCGATCTGCATGAGCTGATCCTGCAAACTGCTGCGGGTCAGCGCATCGAGTGCCCCAAACGGTTCATCCAGCAGCAGCAGCTTGGGACGGATTGCCAGTGCCCGCGCGATCGCAACGCGCTGTTTCATCCCGCCTGATAACTGTCCTGGCTTTTTATCCGCGGCAGCGCGCAGTTTTACCAGGTCAATGTGGCGTTCCACAATCGCCCGTCGTTCGCTGTCTGGTAAGTCTTTCAAGACCCGATTCACGGCCAGTGAAATGTTTTCGCGCACTGTGAGCCACGGCAGTAGCGAATAGTTTTGAAACACGACCATGCGATCGGGGCCGGGTTTTGTCACCTGCCGCCCTTCCAGAACGATGCCTCCCTGCGTAGGGCGATCCAGTCCGGCAATGATGTTGAGCAGCGTGGACTTGCCGCAGCCGGAATGCCCTAGCAGCGATACAAATTCACCCTGCTTCACCTTCAAACTAATATTTTTCAGCGCGGTGTAGGTACCGCCGTTGGGGAGGTCAAATGTGCGGTCGATGTGATCAACTTCAACGAAGAAAGACATAAGGGAAAGGGTATAAGGATGAAGGCTGGGAGAATTTTGAAGGATGCGTTTGAGTTCAAAATAATGGCTTGAAAGCTGACTGCTGACTGCCGATCGCTCAACTCAAATCTATTTATCCGAACTCACCAGATTGGCGATCGCCCCAACCAGCTTATCGAGCAAGAAGCCAACGATGCCGATGTAGACGAGCGCCAGGATCACTTCACTGATGTTGCCGCTGTTATACGAATTCCAGATAAAGAAGCCGATGCCAGTGTCGCCGCGCAGCATTTCTGCAGCCACGATCGCCAACCACGCCAGACCAATGCCCAACTTCAGCCCGGTAAACATATAGGGCACGATCGACGGCAGCAAAATTTTGAAGAAATACTCCTGACTGGACAGCCGCAGCACTTTGGCTACGTTTTTGTAGTCCTGGGGCATTTGCTGTACGCCGACGGCTGTGTTGTAGACAATCGGCCAGATGGCAGTAATGAAAATGATGAACAGACCAGCGGGGCCAGAGTTCTTGAAGATTGCCAGCGCGATCGGCAACCATGCCAGTGGCGGCACAGTGCGCAACACCTGGAACATGGGATCAAACGCTTCGTACAGTACCGGAATTGCGCCGATTAACACGCCTGCCAGAATGCCAACAACCGCCGCGAGCGAATAGCCAATCGCTACCCGCTGCAAGCTTGCCCAGGTCTGCCAGCCCAGCCCTTTATCATTGCCATCTGACCAAAAGGGGTTGATGATTAAGTCCCATGTATCCTGCACGACCTGGATCGGCCCCGGCAAGGTGTCCTTAAAGACTGATGACCCGATCTGCCAGAGGATCAGAACGACGACCAGCGCAATAATTGGCGCGATGATCTTGCGGATGTTTTTCCGAATATAGGTGGCGATGTTTGCTGGAAGGGAAGCAAAGAAATTACTGTTCGTTGCTCTAACTGCCATTTCAGGGTTCCTTTGCGACATTGACAGGCGAGTGGACTGACGTTGATTAAAGGTCGGATCTCAGACAAAAACTGTCTCCAGTGCACAGTCCCGATGCACCGTCTGGGATCCGACCGGACGATCGCTAGACCGCTTTAATCTTGAGGCTCTTGAGATATGCCTCTGGGTTTTCAGGGTCAAACTTGACGCCATCAAAGAAGGTTTCAACCCCGCGCGAGGTGCTCTTGGGAATCGCAGCGGTTTGTCCAATACCTTTCGCTGCTTCCTTCCAGAGGTCTTCGCGGTTCACCTTGTCCACCAGCTTCTTCGCGTCAGCATCGGCTGCCAGATAGCCCCACCGCTTGTGCTCGGTCAAAAACCAGAGGTCATGGCTCTTGTAGGGATAGGACGCGTTGGCGTCGCCCGCCGCCCAGAATTTCATGACGTGGGGACTGTTATCAACCACTTTGCCGTTGCCGTAGTCAAACTTGCCGGATGCGCGATCGACAATGTCCTTTGCGGGTGCCTTGAAATACTCGCGTTTGGACACAATCTCGGCCATTTCCTTCTTGTTCTCTGCTTTGTCGCACCACATCTGGGCTTCCTGCACCGCCATCAGTAATGCTTTGGCTGCCTTTGGATTCTTATCAACCCAATCAGCCCGGAGCGCAAATGCTTTTTCGGGATGATTGTTCCACAGTTCACCCGTTGTCAGCGCTGTAAACCCAATTCCCTGATTCACCAACTGGGCATTCCACGGTTCACCAACACAAAAGGCTGCCATCTGCCCTTCCTTCATGTTGGCCACCATTTGTGGGGGGGGAATCACAATCAACGAAGCATCTTTGTTGGGGTTCAGACCACCCGCGGCCAACCAATACCGCATCCAAAGATCATGGGTGCCACCGGGAAACGTGACCGCACACTTCGTTTGTTTGCCCGTGGACTTGGCTTTAGCAAAAGCATCTTTGAGCGGGGAACTTTCTAACCCAACTTTGGCATCCTTGTAGTCATTGGCCACAGAAATGCACTGACCGTCCACATTAAGTCGCGCCAGGATGTACATTGGCACAGGCTTGCCGTCGGTGATTTTGCCGGTGGTGAGCAGGTACGGCATGGGAGACAGAATATGGGCACCGTCAATGCCGCCACCTTGAGATCCTGTGGCAATGTTGTCGCGGGTGGTTGCCCAGGAGGTCTGCTTGACCAGCTTGACATCCTTCATGCCATATTTTTCAAAGTAACCCTTCTCTTTGGCAACGATCAGCGGAGCCGAGTCAGTGAGCGCGATGAAACCCAGGGTTGCGGCTGTGGTTTCGGGCGTATCCGCAGCGCTGACGTTAACTGCTGGAGCTGCACTCGGTGAACTGCTGCTAGTTGAAGCCGAGTTTGAACCTGAACTACAGCCGTGCGCCAGGAGGGTGCTTGCTGCTGCAACACCCGAGGTGATGATGAACTTCCGTCTCGAAAAATTGGTCATGACTCGCTATTCCTGATACCTCAAAAAATATTGGGTTGTGATGAATGCAGGGCTGCTTCCTGATCCTGAGCGGGTTTAGCCGGACGGACACACGAAGCAGTGCCCGGTTTCGGGCTCGATACAGACGATACCGAAATTTAGTTGCCAGCGACTGCTGGGTTAGTTGCTCGCCGTCACTTCTGAACGCGGTTGCGCATCAAAGTGTTGGATCAACAAATCTTTCAAAACGGGCTTGAGGTCGCTACAGGGAATCCCTTTCATGACACAGGTGCCTAGTTCGGCATCCTTCCCGACTTTGCCACCCATGTAAATATCCACGCCTTCGACCGTTTTCCCATCCTTCCGAACTTTAGTGCCCATCAAGCCGATGTCTGCGACCTGTGGCTGGCCGCAAGAGTTGGGGCAGCCTGTCCAATGAATCCGTACGGCTCGTGGTGAATCGAGTTCGGCTTCCAGTTCTTGGATCAGCGCCAGCGCACGATTTTTGGTTTCAATCAGGGCAAAGTTGCAAAACTGGCTGCCAGTGCAGGAGACGAGCGATCGCGACAGTGACTTGGGCGCAACCGAAAACTTCTCCAACAAGGGTTCTTGCAGCAACGGTTCCAGGCGAGAATCGGGCACATTGGGCAGAATTAGGTTCTGTTCCACCGTGAGCCGGAGCTCACCGCTGCCGTAGACATCGGCGAGACGCGCTAGGTCGAACATATCGGTAGCAAAGAGACGACCGACCGGGATGTGCAGCCCCACATAGTTCAATCCGGGCTGTTTTTGAGCGTACACGCCGATATGGTCGCGCTTGTCCCAAAGAATTTCGTCTTTAGGGGCAGCGGTTTCGAGTGACCGCCCCATTTTCGCTTCCACTTCAGCGCGGAGTTTTGCCACGCCCCACTCGTCGATTAGCCACATCAGACGTGCTTTTTGGCGATTGGCCCGCAGTCCGTGATCGCGATACACGATGAGGAGTGCTTCGCAGAGGGCGACAACATCCTCCGGCGCAACCCAGACATCAAAGGGAATAGCGGCTTCACAGCGCTTGCCCGAAAAGAAACCGCCAACCAACACGTTGAAGCCGAAGGTGTCATTCTTGTAGGCGGGCACGAAGGCAATATCGTTGATCTCGGCATGGACGGAATTGTCCCGACAGCCCGCGATCGCAATATTAAATTTGCGCGGCAGATTTGAAAACGCTGGATTACCTTCACCCTTGTTGGTGATGAGATCCTGCACCTGGCGGATCAGATCCCGTGTGTCAAAGAGTTCGTCGGCGTCCAGTCCGGCCACTGGAGAGCCTGTGATGTTCCGCACGTTGTCCATACCCGACTGGATGCTGGTTAACCCAACGGATTCAAAGCGACGAAAGATATCGGGTACGTCTTCGATCCGAATGCCGCGTAGCTGAAGATTTTGCCGGGTCGTGATATCGGCGTTGCCATCATCGCCATAGCGCTGCACAACTTCTGCCAATACGCGCATCTGGTCACTGGTAATAATGCCGTTGGGTAGCCGCAACCGCATCATGAATTTACCGGGCGTGACCGGGCGAAAAAAGATACCCATCCATTTCAGCCGATGGTCGCGATCGGTTTCATTCATCGCTTCCCAACCGATCTGGGCAAAGTGTTCCAGTTCTGCCTTGACGGCTAGACCATCTTTCTCGGCTTTAAATTTTTCAAACTTGTTGAGACTGGCTGCCGTGGGGACTGTGCTTGTCATAAATGTTGTCCTTCCGAGGACGATAGCTCAATCAAAATGAGGGACAATCAAATGGTGCATCGGTAGCCGATTTGCTGCCGTGACGTAGTGATTGCCGTAACGCTGACCAGATGACAACGGGGATTACACACCGTTGAAGTTACGTTAAACGGAGCCATCGGAAAGATTCGTATCTCTAGTTACAAAATATTTCTAACTATGAAGTTTTTGCATGGGTACGATGCGCTCTTTGCATGGAAGGCGGCTTGATGTGTCAGAGTGCCGGTCTGTGATCGCGCCAAAGCCACGCCATCAGCCCATTGCAATCGCACCACGGCTTTCCCAAAAGTGTAGCCGTAGCCATATTCAGTGGTGGCAGTGGCGACTCAGCCAGCCGACTCAGAATCGAGTACCCGGCGATTGTCCCTGTCCACCCAGTATTTCGTTCCGCATGACAAACGGGATGGGGTCAAAGCTTTCGAGTCTCCAATGGGGAAGCTCACTGGTTCGTTAACTTCACCGTCTCCTGGGCGTAATTGGCCCCTTCCAGCATCAGGGCGGTAATGACTGTGTAGGCTTCAATCCACGCTTGCTCTACCGCTGCTGTCCATTCCGTGTCCAGATGTGCGGCAAATGTTTTCAGCAAGCTGTTGCCGACGAGGGGGTAATGTTCAGGCAGCGCACCATAATGGACATGCCTTGCCCCCAGACCCCGTAGCGTTTCTGCTAACACAGTCGGCTGGTGGAGGTTATCGACCACAAAGATCAGCGATCGCAGCAGCAGGTCTTCCTGCATGGCCATGTTGGTGTGGTTAAACAATGGCGATGCTTCTGGATAATCTGTAAATAAGGTGCGATAAAAACTATCCACAAATGCCTGGGCCTGCGGTCTGATAAGGGCGAAACTTTGTTCTAGCAACGGGACATTCAGCGTCATAGATCAATTCTGATTCGATTGCGACACATAATTCTGTATCGATCTACGGAGTTATCGAAATGGATTAAAGTTTTTTACAGAAAAAGTGCGATGGGATGGAATGCAGGTTGCCGATTTTAGACGGAAACGAACCATTCAAAACCCTATTCTTTCGTCTCAACTTTGAGATCTTGACAGGAGATGTGATCAGACAGAATAGCGCTAGCGATCGCGCCACTATGAATTTCAAGCTGAGCGGCAGGAACCGCTTCAAACAAGAGACGCTGTCCTGGAAAAACGACGCGCTCGAAATACCAATTGGGGATATTGGTGATGCGCACCACTTGAACGCGAGGAGAACCATTGACATAGCAGCAAATGATGCTGTCCGGCTGACCCTCTGGCAATGGGTCTAAAATCTGGGGCATTTTTCTATGCTGGTGGCATAAGAGACTCTATCCGAGTGTAGTCGAGTGGTTTTGCCTTTGTCGTGTATCAAATGGCGCTTTTGTTGGCTGGTTCACGAACTCGATCGCTATGCGGCAACTTGCTCCGACCTGCCCGCAAAGGAAACTATGGCCGGAAGCTACGGCAGGCAAACATGGCTTCTGGCACCGTCATCAGTCAGATTTCCAGGTTTTGGTTTTGGTCAGCAGTCCTGGTCGTTAATATTGCCACTTGGCATCACGGTATTGCAGAAGCGGGCTCCGGTTAAGTTGGCGTGCTCCAGATCGGTCTCTCGCAGGTAGGCTGCACTGAGTTCTGCTTGCGCCAGATCGGCACCTCTGAGATCCGCCTTGTTGAGGTTGGCGGCTCTTAAGTTTGCGCCTTTGAGATTAGCGTTGTTAAGGACGGCTTCGCTGAGATTGGCGTTGTTGAGCACGGCTGTACTCAAGTCAGCGGCTTTGAGATCAACAAACCGAAGATTGGCTTTTTTCAAATTTGCTCCTGCCAGATCCGCGTTGCTCAAATCGCCTTCTGTGAGGAGTGCCCCTTCAAGATCGGCACCGTTGAGCGTTGCACCCTGTAAGTTGGCGCGTTTCAAGTTGACGCGTTTCAGTTCACACCCCGGACAGCTATTGGTTTTCGTCAGGACTGACAGGTTGCTGATCGCTTCTCTGGTCAACGGTTGCATGGTTAACTGCGCCATCACAGGCGTTGTTGGCATCGCCAACCACCACATCATCGCGACCAAAATGACCCCTTGAATCACTGATTTGAGCATGGTGTTGCCCTTCAGTTTGCTAAACGCCATAAACAAAACGCCATAAACAGCTGAATCTGTGCTGTTGCGCGATCGAACTCCACGCCTGGATTGAAACAAACTGCCAGGACGTCAGTTCAGCGACTCTGAGGGCTGGTTTGTTGCTCACCAGACGATATCGAGTCACCCCTGACCGTCAGACACAGTCATCAGGCATGGTTAAACGGTTGCGATCGCAACGGCACATGAATTCAGCATGACAGAAAGGCTGTCCCTCACTGTCACCGTTTGGTAATTTTTAACGTTCGGTATGGGCGATCGCGATCAATGGTCGCTCCAGGGCATCAACGCCCTACCTTAAAGCTCACATCGCCTGGTATCGACAAACAAGAGGGGCCTTATGGCGTCAGCGCTGTTGGCAACTTCTTGAGACCCCTCCCTGAGGCTATCGGGATGTTAACGGGACGCTAGAACAAACCCCATCGCTTCTTCCGCGCTGGCGGTGGGGGCGGTGGTTCCACGGCTTTAGCAGCAGGTTGCTTGCCCGTTGGTTTCGCCGGTTTTGCAGCCGCCTGTTTAACGGGTTTCGTTGCCTTTGCCGGAGGTGGGCTGGCGGGCTTTGTCGCCGTCTGCGTCACCTTTCTTGCGGCTTTTGCGGCGGGTTTTGCCTTGGCTGGCGGCACCGATTTCACTGGCTCCGTGGGTTTGACCTTCGGCAGTCGGTCAACCTGGGACTCTAGAGCGGCATACCAGGGGTTGCCGGTTGTGGCCGCCTGCTTGTCTAACCAGGCTGCGATCGCCGACTGCTTATTCGGCAAATCCGCCACGGGAACGGCTGCTTTGATCGCACTACGTGCCCGCACGGCATGCCAGGTATGGCCCAAAAGCAACAAGAACCCCAAAATGAACTGTGTTGCCGCGATCCCACCCTTATCAGGGCCGTAAAATTGCGGCGGATAGGCCACGTCTGAATTCAGCACAAAATAGCCTGACAGGATGCCCATCCAGCCTAATGCCGCCAAACTGTAAGACAGAATGGCCTCCCCTGTAAAGGGAACCCGCTTCTTTACCCAGTTGGCAGGCTCAGTCAAAATATGCCAGACACCGCCAGCAATCAACACGATGCCGATCCAGATATGGCCACCAATGAGATCTTCAAGGTTATCTACGGCCGTCATCCCCTTCCATGAAAAGCCGCCGTGAACATAGCCTGCGATGTAGCCAAAAATGGTGATCGGGTCGATCGTCGGCGACGTTACAAGCCGCGCTTTACCGAGGTTGGCATCAAAAATGCCACCAAATACCATCGCTTTGAGCACGAGCAAAAAGGCACCCAATCCCAGTAAGATCAGGTGGTGCCCAAAAATAAAGGTCATTTTTTTGCCGTCGTTCCACTCGTAGTGAAACTTGGGTGCACGGGCAGAACCGTCTTTCAGAACTTCTGGCCCTTTGAAGGTGTGATAAAGCCCGCCCGCGCCTAAAACAGCCGACGATACAATATGTAAGATCCCAATCACAAAATACGGGTAAGTATCCACCACCGTGCCATCTGCTCCCAGGCCCCAGCCCAGGCTTGCCAGGTGTGGTAATAGCCCTAATCCCTGCTCATATAGCGGTATACCGGGCTGAAAGCGAGCAACTTCCAGCAGCGTGATGGCTCCCGCCCAAAACACAATGAGCCCAGCGTGAGCAACGTGTGCCCCCAGCAATCGACCAGATAATTCAACGAGACGAATATTGCCGACCCACCACTGTGAATCGTAATCAAATGCTTCTGTTCCGGTGTTAACCGTTGTCGTCACAGCTAAATCTCCCTAATGTCCACAACATACCCTCAGCTATCGTGCTCAGCCATCAGGTCTTGAGTTAAACGGACGTTAGGCTACTGGCGATCGACCGTTAAAGATTCAATCCTGCCGTCTGGTCAGGTTCAAATACGATGTCGTCGAACCGGCAATAGCCTAAACGATTCGTCGGGCAATGCAGCTTGAAAATCAGCACCTAGAATTCCTGTTCGGCAGGGATTCTGACGCAAAGCCAACTAAGCTTCCGATGCCTCAGATGCAACGGCACCCAGTGCTTGTGGAATTCGCTTGAAGTCAAAACCAAGCGCCCGGAGCGCGTGCCACAGATGACCCTGCAAAATGAAGAATGCGAGGAAGAAGTGCGTGTTGGTTAACCAGGCGCGAGCCGTGTGAGCACCGTTGGGTAAATCAACCGTATCGACAAAGTAGGGCGCAACACCCAGCTTGAACTCCAGCGGTGGCCCGTAGAACTCAACCGGGTAAGCCAGCGTGTTAACGGCGCAGTAGTAGGAGGCGGTGAACCCTGCGATCGCCAGCCCCCCCAATGCATAGGAGAGCAACGCTTCGCCCGAAAAAATGAGGAGGCGCTGTGCCCACTCAAATGGAGCCTTGAGAATGTGCCAGATGCCGCCACCAATGAGCAAAATAGCTACATACACATGCCCCCCGATCAAATCTTCGAGATTGTCTGTTTCCGCAAAATGGGTCTGATAGCCATAAATTGTCAGTGGGTTGAGTGTCGGACTTGTGACCTTGCGGACTTCACCGATCGTGGAATCATAAATGCCGTGGGTCGCCGCCCAGATGACCAGCAGCAGTGCACCCAATCCCAGCAAAATCAGGTGGTGCCCCAGGATAAAGCCCAGCTTTTTGGGGTCATCCCACTCAAAGTGAAACTTGGGTGCGCGAGCGGGGCCATCCTCCAGCACAGCCGGCCCTTTGAGCGCATGAAATAAACCACCCGCACCCAGAACGGCGGATGAAATCAGGTGGACAACGCCCACTGCAAAGTAAGGATACGTATCAACAATTTTGCCGCCTGACCCAACACCAAGCCCCAGTGTTGCCAGGTGCGGGATCAAAATTAAACCCTGTTCACCCGTTGGTAATGCTGGATTAAACCGGGCGACTTCGAACAGCGTGATCGCTCCCGCCCAAAAAACAATCAAACCAGCCTGCGCTACGTGAGCTGCCAGCCACTTTCCAGACAAATTCGCTAGACGAGCGTTGCCTGCCCACCAGCCGTATTCAACATCGGGGTTACCGTATGATTGCATTGTGTTTCCCTTTCAGAAATCTGAGAAAAATTAACGATTTCCAAGAAATTTGTAAATTTAATTACTAAAAAGCAGCCGTTAAATTTACAAACTTCGCGATAGAAGAATCCAAGTATTCATGGGAATTTATAGTATTTTTTGGGTGGGTTTTGTGTGCCAAGCTACTTAATAAATAAAATTGGTTTGCTTCACAAAAAGCAATGAAAACTGGCAAAGCTTAACTAAACCCTGCAGTAGGGGTTGATGCTGCGAAAACGCAACCCGAAGTCCAGAAGAAACGTTGCTAAAACTTATAAAAACTTATTAAAACGTGGTGTCGATTTGGGCATGCGTAATTTCCTGCCAATCCATGATTGGAGCAGGCTTAATGTGAATTGAGACACTCGGGTTACCGGTTAGACTGCACCATCAGGACGGCCGCCGATCGCGCTTCCATTGGATACCGCTTGCGTCTGACCTGGGGGGCAACAGACGGCTCAGAGAAATCTTTGGGTGCTGGTAGTGCTGTATCGATAATTCTGTACCAGCGTTCGCCTTTGCCCAGTGGCGGTAGCTCAAACGTCAGCGCGTCCCAGTAGGCGTTGAGCATGATGTAGAGATATTCTTCATGCTCAGGGTGGCGCAACGTAAACGCGAGGCAGTGAGAATTTTCGCCCCAATCAGGCTGCCCCAGTTCAACGCCGTGCCAAACAATGTGGGGGCGTTGACTGGCATAGGTAACCTCAAGCAACCGCTCCTGGCGCAAAATTTCGAGCGATCGCGTAAAGTGAATCAGCTTTTGTACAAACCGCAGCAGTCCGGCCTGAGATTTGAGACCACTCCAGTCAAACCAGCTCAGCTCATTGTCCTGGCAATACGCATTATTGTTGCCCTTTTGCGATCGTCGGATTTCGTCTCCCATGAGCAACATTGGGATGCCCTGCGAGAAGAACAGAATGGTCAAAAAGTTTTTAATTTGCTTCAAGCGCAGCGCTTCGATCGCGCTATCGGTCGTTGGCCCCTCAACGCCACAATTCCAGCTGTGATTGTCATTGGACCCATCCCGGCTGTCTTCAAGATTGGCTTCGTTGTGCTTCTCGTTGTAAGACACCAGATCGTTAAGCGTGAAGCCATCGTGGCAGGTGACAAAGTTAATGCTGCGGCTGGGTTCACGATCGGGCTGCGGATAAATATCCGGGCTGCCGAGGATGCGATTGGCGAGCGTTGCCACCGTATGGTTTTCACCTTTGACAAAGCGGCGGCTATCGTCCCGGAATGGCCCGTTCCACTCAGCAAAGCGATCGCCAATAAACGACCCTACCTGGTATAGTCCGGCAGCGTCCCACGCTTCGGCAATGATCTTGGTGCCAGCCAGAATGGGATGAGATTCGATCGTCCACAGAATTGGGGGGTCTTCTAGCGGCTGCCCGGATCGACTGCGCGACAGCACAGACGCCAGATCAAACCGAAATCCATCCACATGCATATCCGCAACCCAGTACAGGAGGCTTTCCAGGATCATGCGCCCGACAATCTCATGGTTGGCTTTTAGCGTATTGCCGCAACCGCTGTAGTTGCTGTAATGGATCTCGTCTGGCTCCAGAATGTAGTAGGCGGAGTTTTCCAGCCCTTTAAACGATAGAGTCGGGCCGTCCTGGTTGCCCTCAGCGGTGTGGTTAAACACTACGTCAAGAATGACCTCGATGCCGGCCTGGTGCAGCGCTTTCACCATGTCGCGGAATTCATCTACGGCTCCCAATGGATCACGCCGGGAGCTGTAGCCCGTGTGGGGTGCGAAGAAGGCGATCGTGCTGTAGCCCCAGTAATTTTTCAGACCTGGCTGCACATCCTGTTCATCAAACTGGTGCACGGGGAGCAATTCCACAGCGGTCACGCCTAACTGCTTCAGGTAAGGAATTTTCTCAATCAGTCCCGCATAGGTGCCCCGTTTTGCTGCCGTTACGCCCGAGTTGGGATTGAGGGTGAAGCCACCGACATGCATCTCGTAGATCACGCTATCGGTGTGGGGGATACACGGCGGACGATCGTCTTCCCAGTCGTAGGCGTTGGGGTCAACCACGACGCCACGCAGCGCTTGAGCGCAATTGTCACCGGGGCGGATGGCGGCTTCACGGCTGTAATGTTCCCAGCCTACAACGGCCTTTGCATAGGGATCCAGCAAAACCTTGTTGCCGTCGAAACGATGTCCCCGCTCGGGCGCAAACGGCCCGTGGACGCGGTAGGCGTAGATTTGCCCGGCTCCAATCCCCGAAACGAAGACGTGCCAGTAGTAGAAGGTCTTGTTCTGCTTGCGATCGAGGTGGATGACAGCGGCCGGTTGCGGATCATCAGCGCGATCGAACAGCAACAGCTCTATCGCCTCACAATTCTTTGAGAAGATCGAAAAATTAACGCCATCCGGGTAAACCGTTGCACCTAATGGAAAGCTCCGGCCCGGCAAAACGTCAAACTGTATTGCACCCACAATTGTTGAAACCCCAGTGAAGACCTGACATGGCTAGCCATCCGCTATCCGCCTGTCAGCTTTAGATTCTACGCTGATTTCTGTCTTCTGGCTCCTGCCTTCTGCCTCATGACCACTCGCTTCCAACATCGACACATCAATCAACCAGATTCTCTCGCTGGCAGTGGTTCTGGTTTCACGGCCAATGTCTGCCTTTGTCCATTGCGATCGACCACGACCTGAAGTGTACTGCCGATCGCCGTTGCTTCGACCTGTTGCTGTACCTGCTGCGCTGATTGAATGGTAGCGCCGTTGATACTGACTACAATGTCACCCCGACGCATCCCACTCCGGGCGGCTGGCGACCCAGCCGCTACATCCACAATCAGCACACCCTGATCGCGATTAATCTTAAAACCCGCATCACTTTGATTAATTTCGTCACGCAGTTCTGCATTCAACTCCGCCATCTTGACGCCGAGATAGGGGTGTTCGACCTTGCCTTTGGTCACAATCTGCTCCGCGATCCGCTCCGCCGTGGCGATCGGAATGGCAAACCCCAGTCCGGCGGCCCCCTGAATGATGGCAGAGTTAATCCCAATTACCTGACCTTCGGCATTGATCAGCGGCCCACCAGAGTTGCCTGGGTTGATCGCGGCGTCCGTCTGGATGAAGTCAACACGTTCGGCAGGCACGCCCACGTCGGCTGCCGAACGGCCAGTGGCGCTGATAATGCCCTGCGTCACGGTGAAGCTCAGCCCTAGCGGGTTCCCGATCGCGATCGCAACTTGCCCGGGCAGCAAATTATCCGAATTGCCCAATTGCACCGTTGGCAGGTCTTGCGCGTTAATTTTGACTACGGCGACATCGGTTGTAGAGTCCGCACCGATGACAGTGCCCTTAAACCGTCGCCCGTCTTTTAGCACGACCGTCACGCTATCGGCCCCCTGAACCACGTGTGCATTGGTCAAGATACGTCCGTCTGACGTGGTAATGAATCCAGAGCCAGTACCGCGCTGTATCTGCTGCGCCGGCGGTTCCTGACCACCAAAAAACCGCTCCAGGCCAGAGTCGCCAAAGGACTGCCCAACCGTGCGAGTA
>JAJPKC010000296.1 GCA_021323955.1 Oscillatoriales cyanobacterium Centralia_MAG_596
CCAGTCTTGCCAGTTGCGCGGCCCCCGATTCTGATAGACGGCCAGCAGTCCCCAGAGGCGATCGTCCAGAAAAATCGGGGCGATCGCATACGCTCGCGCCTGAAACTGCTCCAGCAGGTCAATGTGACACTGATGATGACCGACGGTGTAGATATCAGCGACCGCAAATGGTTCATTGTGGCGATAGCGACCGCCCTGAGTATCTTTCAGGTGGGTATCTTCCCACACTCTCCGGACATTCGGGGAGACAAGAGGCACCCACCCTTCACCCATCGACTCGGCCACAAAACTGCCGCTCCAGTCAGGGTTAAACTGGTAAATCGCGACCCGATCGGCCTCCAGCGTATGGCGCGTTTCGCTCAGGACAGTGGCCAGTGTTTCTTTCAGGTCGAGCGATCGGTGGATGTCCTGGATGATCAGGCGCAGCAAGCGCTCCCGCATGGCCTGATAGTGCAGCGACTCGGTACGTTCCTGTACCCGTTGTTCCAACTGCTGGTTGAGCTGTTGCAACGCCGTTTCTGCCCGCTGGCGCTCGGCTAACTCGGCCTGAGACTGTTGATAGAGATTGGCCTGCTGGATGGCAATTGCGATCTGGGTGGCAAGCTGCTGTTGCAACTCGATCTCCACTGGCCCCCAGTGTCGAGGCGATTGACAGTGCTGCGCCACCAACAGCCCCCACAGGCGATCGTCCTGCAGAATGGGCACCATCATCTTGGCTCGAACCTGCATCTGTTCCAGCATGGCCTGGTGGCAGGGGTCAAGCTGAATGGCATAAATATCATCGGTGGCTTTAATGTTGTCGTGTTCAAAGCCCACCCCCTGCGTATCGACAAAGTAGGTGTCGATGATCTGCATTCCCAGCAGCGATCGCCAACCCGTCGCAACCGATTCGGCAATGATGATGCCGCTCCAATCCGGCTCAAATCGATAAATAATCACGCGATCGGTCTGTAAAAATTGCCGCACTTCAGTGACAGTCGTATGCAGGATGTGATCCAGATCGAGCGTCTGGCGGATCCGCTGGGCGATCGCCGTGAGTAAGCGTTGGCGCTCCACCTGCTGATGCAGCGAAGTCTGGATATCTTTCTGCATGGTGATATCCGTGGCAACGCCCAACGAAAGTCGTGGTAAGCCTTCAGGCGTGCGGCTAAAGATGCGATCGCGACTGAGCAACCAGCGATAGCCACCAGCCTTGTGGCGCACCCGGTATTCCGTTTCCACAAATTCGTCATCGTGAACTTGCAGCAGGCGCTGGTGGTTCACGATCACGGTTGGTTGATCATCGGGATGGATGAGCTGGAAAATGCGATCAGAACCCATTGTCTGGATATCGTGCGGCGCATACCCTAAAACAACCTGAACCTGTTGATTGGCGTAGATAATACGCTGGCCAATCAAGTCCTGGACATACAAAACGGCAAGCGTAGAACTGGCAATCTGTTCGGTAAATTGCTGCTGTTCCCGCAGGGCAATCTCCGTCATTTTGCGGTCAGTAATGTCCTGAGACACCCCTACCAGCCGATAGGGTTTGCCAGTTGCATCGATCACTGGATAGGCCCGTTCCCAGATCCAGCGAACCGTGCCATCGGGATGCAGCAAACGATATTCGTGGTCAAATCCCTGCTGCTGCTGTGCAATGACGGTTAAGACCTGGGTGCGATCCTCAGGGTGAATGGCATCTAGAAACGATCGCGGCTGCTGGTAAAGGCTCTCACAGCTACGGCCCCAGATAGTCTCGTAGCAGGGGCTAACATAGATCAATCGGTTGAAATCGATGTCTACCATCCAGAACACTTCATGGATGCTGTCAGCCATTTGCCGAAATCGCTCTTCGCTCTGCCGCAGTGCCTCTTCAATCAGTTTCAAATCGGTCAGATCATGCACATTGACCACGACACCGGCGATCGTGCCATTCAGCTCAACATAGGGGGAGTAAGTCGCTCTGATATAGCGTCTTTGCCCATCCGGATAGGACTGCCAGGTCTCGAAGCTTTGCTGTAGTCCTTTGGTCAGGCAGCGATCGAGGCACGGTTTGGAAAACGACTCGAAAAAGTCCTGCCCCAGCAAATCGCTGACCGAATGCCCAACGATCTCGTCATAGGATTTCTGGTTCCAGTTGAGGTAAGTCTGGTTGACCACCTGATAGATGTAGTGGCGATCCAGTAAAGACACACAGTCCGGCGTCGCTGACACGATCCGCTCATAGCGCCGCAGCATACCTTCTGACTGCTGGCGTTCCAGTTCCGAGGCCGCCCGCACGGCAAAAATCGTCAGGACTTCTTCAATAAACCGCACATTTGCGATCGGGTGGTTGGCAATTACGCCAATCAAGCCAATCACAGCCCCCGTAGCATTGAGCAGAGGAATGCCGATATAGCCCTCTCCCCCCAACACTTGCAGCGTCTGGTCAGCTGGAAACCGCTGCTGAACGCCATCAGGATAAATGCAAAAGCCTTGCCTGACCACTGTTTCACAGGGCGTACCCGCCAGGGGATATTCCAGACCGTCTACGCATTGCGCATACCCGGCCCCCGCAATGACCTTAATGCGATTGTGCTCCGGTGCGATTAATTCACCCACAAACGCCTGATCCATCCCCAGCAAGCGAATGAGATAGTGCACCAATGAATGAAAAAATGCCTCACCAACGGCAGCAGACACCCCCATCGCGACATTCTGGATCAGCTCTTCTTTTTGCTTGCGATCGGTAATATCCTGCGCTGTCCCAAACAGACCCACGACGCGACCCTGATCATCGAAAATGGCTTCGCCGCGCCCTTCGACAAACTGAACTGAGCCATCGGCACACAGCGATTTGAACTCAATCACGTAGGATTCACCCGTGAGCAATGCCTGCTGCACCGTCGTTTGAAACCGCTCGCGATCGTCCGGGTGAATCAACTGGATATGTGCTGCCAGGTCAGGTTCCGGTTGGGCCGGGTCGAGTCCATAGATCCGAAACAGTTCTTCTGACCAGGTGATTTGACCAGTAAGGGCATCAAATCGCCAGTTACCCACACGGGCGACGCGCTGAGCCGTTGCCAGCGCCGCTTCGTTTTCACGTAACACCTGCTCTGTCCGGGCCCACTGGTGGGGTGCCTTTTGTTGGATTGCAAGTTCCAAAAGCAGCGCTACGTGCTGAACCAGCCGTAGTTCCAGGGGGTGCCACTCCCGCACGCTCCGACACTCGTGAGCAATCAGTAACCCCCAGAGGCGGTCTTGTTGAAACAGCGGCACGACAATGTTGGCTTGAACCTGAAACTTGTCTAGCACTTCACGATAGCCACGCTCGATCGCCCCACTCTGAACCTCTGCAATCGGGATCCGCTGGCCCTGCCGATACGCGGTGACCCAGCCAGCATCCACGCCGGGCGCGACCATCCGGTGCCCAAGCATTGGCACTACATCCGGAGCGACCGATTCAAGCGCGATAACAGCATCCTCATTGGCTTGAAAGCGGCCAATGCACACCCGATCGACGCACAAGAGTGATTGAATGTCCGCGATCGTCCACTGCAAAATGCTCTCTAGTTCCTGCTCTTGCTGGAGACGGAGAGTGACTTCTGAGATTTTTTCTAAAATAATCTCTGCGGAGATAGAAGAAGATGCCGAGTCTATCGATACCACGGAATCCTGAAACACTTAGTAGTATTTCCGACACAACACACTTATTAGTATTTGGCAGAACCCATACTTGTTAAACAGGCAAATATAAAACAATACAAATTTAGCTGCAAAAATATAGCCTGGAGATTAATGATCTGGACAACCCATTTGTCCTACACGGCTTGGGATTGCTAAAGTCTGTAACGGCGGCAGGATCACGACCCTGATCTTAAAATATCGTATCAGCACAATCGTCGTTCGTGCCAACGCGACTCGCACAACGGTGTTTGAATGCGATCGTTCGCTAACTTTCACTGCGCCACACCGTGACGACCCGTCACACTGCATCCCCTTCGTCACCTATCCTGGATTGGATGACCCATCGATCGCCAACTCTGTCGTCATCGGCTTGCCAATTGTGATTGATCACTCTCCTCTGCCCACTGATGCCGTATGGACACCCCAACCAACGGACGACGGGTCTTTTACCTTCTTTTCGGAAGCGTTTAGCGAATCCTTTCATAGCCGTCAGGGAGCCAGAGCGGAAGCATTTTTAAAGTTTGTTCAGACCACTGATCTCAGCCAAAAAGCGCACCGGGATCGTCTGAGGTTGCTGGATGTTTGCTATGGACTGGGGTATAACACCGCAGCAGCGCTCGAAACCATCTGGGCCATCAATCCCCAATGTCAGGTTGAACTGTATGGGTTGGAGTTGGATGCAACTGTGCCCCAGGCTGCGATCGCGCCGCCCCTCATTTGTGTCTGGGATCAGCGCATACAGGCCGTGCTGCAAGCGATGGCGCTGACCCACCAGTGTACAACCCCACCGCTAAGTGCGACCCTGTGTATTGGCGATGCCCGTCAACACATTCAATCGCTGGTTCAGTCTGGCTTTCAGGCGGATGCCATTTTCTTCGATCCGTTCTCACCCCGTCGCTGCCCGCAGCTATGGACGGTTGAATTTTTGACGCTGGTCGTGCGTTGTTTGGCACCCGACGGCAAACTGGCGACCTACTCGCGAGCCGCGTCGGTGCGATCGGCCATGCAGTTGGCTGGACTGTCCATTGGCACCATTCCACCATTGACTGACCACTTATCGCACGAATGGGCACAGGGAACGGTCGGAGCTTTTGACGCGCGATCGCTCCTGCCCCTGTCTCCGATGGAGCAGGAGCATCTGCAAACCCGGGCGGCAGTTCCCTATCGTGACCCCACGTTAGGCGACTCGGCGGCAACAATTCTGGAACGCCACCAGCAGGAGCAGGCCGGGTCAACCCTGGAGTCAACCTCTAGCTGGCGACGCCGCTGGAACATTCACTAGGGTTGGCTAGAGCGTAAGAGACTGGACGTTGGTTTCAATGAGCTTCGCCAGGTCTTTGAGGAAGGCGGCTGCGTGGGCACCGTAAATGACGCGGTGATCAGACGTGATGTTGACCTGCATCCGCCGTTTGATGCCCATCAGTCCGTCATCTGTGGCGACAACTGTGGGCAGAGACGCCCCGATCGCTAAAATGGATCCCATTCCCGGCGGCAGAATTGCATCGAAGCGATCGACCCCAAACATGCCCAGGTTAGAGATGGCAAAGGTGCCAGAGCTGTATTCTTCGGGCTTGAGCTGCTTGGCGCGCGCGCGATCGACCAGGTCTTTCCAGGCCCGCGAAAGGGTATAAATGTCGAGCTTATCGGCATTTTGCAGTACCGGCGTGATCAACCCCCCATCGTCCATTGCCACCGCCACCGCAATATTAATCGCTGACGGATAGGCAATGCTCTGGTTCACGTAGCTGGCGTTTAACAGGGGATGCTTTTGCAGCGTGACGGCCACAGCCTTGGCCAACAGCGCCGTCATGGTAACGCCTTTGGTTTTGATTTGCTTGTAGAGCTTGTCCAGGTTATCGGTGGTGATGGTGTAACCCACGTGGAAGGTTGGCACTTCCAGGCTGGTCATCATATTGCGAACAATCGCATTTTGGAGCGTGGTGAGCGGCACCTGCTGCCCTGCAGTCGCAGGCGTGGGGGGCGTGACAGGCGCGGTAGCGGCGGGCGTCACGACTGGAGCCGCAATCACTGGCGGTGCGACGGTAGGCGCTTTTACCGCAGGCGTCTTACCAGCGGCCGCTTCGACATCTTCTGCGACGATGCGCCCATGCGGTCCACTGCCGCGCAGGGTATTGAGGTCAACCTTCAGCTCTTTGGCTAACTTACGCGCCCGTGGCGAGACGACAACCCGACCGTTCGGCACGACCGTACTACCGTTTTGTCCCGCAGCGACTGGAGCGGCGACGGCAGCGACCGCGGTTGGCTGGGTGTCTGCGATCGCGCCAGGTGTTTCAACCGGAGGCGCTTGACCAGCACTCGTGGCCTGCTGCTTTGCGATTTCAATCTCGGCTTCCGTTTCAGCAATGAGGGCGATCGCGTCACCCACGGGCGCTGTATCACCAGCCGTGACGATAATCGCGCCCAGGTAGCCTTCGTAGAAGGACTCCACATCCATGTCGGCCTTGTCGGACTCAACCACCACGACCGTTTCGCCCTTTTCCACCTTGTCGCCGGGTTCTTTGACCCAGGAGACAATTTTGCCCTCGGTCATGGTGGAGCTAAGCGCAGGCATGAAAACTTCGTAAATCATGAGTGAATCCCAGGTCTCAAAAGTAAGCAGAGTTAAGTCAAATAACGGTCAGACGGTCAGACGACGGCTAGACGGTTGTGGGCGATCGCTGCCCGGTGCACAACACTGTGGGATGAACAATGCACACCGGTTGTGGCCCATCACACGCCTCAAAACTGTCCTCTGTCCCTCCAAGGAGCACAGGCTATTAATGTGGCACGGATGTCAGTCAGTGCGATGTGTCCACCAATTCATTTTGCGGCAGACTCGCAGCGGTTAAACCGCGCCCCGGATGGCCTCGATGACGCCATCGCGCAGCAGAATTTCAACCTGCATTTTTTCAATCAGGTTATCACCCGTTTCAACGCGAAAAACGCTGTCAATCTGCCCTTGCTGCACTTCCTGGTCAAGCTCCAGCAGTTGAATTTGCTGGAGTTGCTGCAAGATCTGATTTTTTTGCTCCAGGAATTCGCTTTTTTTCTGGTTTACCTGAATTTGGATGCCTTCAATTTGCTGCACCGTTTCGGGGCCGGGTGGCTTGAGGCTTTGCTTTTGAATTTCAGCAATCATCCGCTGCCCCTGCATTTCGAGCTGCTGGAGCTGATTATCGAGCTGATTGATTTGGGCCTGTAACTGCTGTTGGGCTTCCTCCTTCCATCGAGGAGTCACGATCGCTTTCACATTTACCGATCGCTTGAGCAGCAGATGAGATTGGGAAACATCCATAAACGTTGGTCAGAAAGAAGTGTGAGGATTACAAAATCAACCGTTCGCTGGCAGAAACAGACAAGGACGTGGAGCAATTCCGTCCAATCCTCGCGTGCCTACATCTCGGCGTCGCCGCGATCGTCTCGTCTTGCAACGACGGGATACCCCCTGATACGGCTGATGGATAGCGCTTTACGCTAGCCGGACTAGCCAACGAACATCTCGTTAATCATACCCTGGTAGCGTTCCATCACGACATTGCGCCGGATTTTTAGCGTCTGGGTCAACAGCCCGTTTTCGATTGTAAATGGGGTCAAAATCAGCCGAAATGGGCCAATGCGATCGTCGGGGCGATAGCCTGGACGGTTCTGCACTTCCCGATTGAGTTCCTGCCGGATCAAATCCTGCACGGGCTTGCTATCGAGCGTGAGGGGCGTTGGATGTTGCGCGGTGGCTGACGACTGACGGCTGGCTTCTGATTCCCGATGCTCCACCTCAGGCACGTCTAGCGCAATATTCTGCGTGGTGGCCCATTTCTGCAATGCTTCGACGTTCGGCACAATCAGTGCCCCCAGAACTTTTTGATCCTGCCCGACCAGCATGATCTGATCGATGTAGGGGCTGCGGAGGCAGGCATCTTCGATCGGCTGCGGTTCAATATTTTCGCCACTGGTCAGGACGATCGTGTCTTTAGCGCGGCCAGTAATGATCAGGTCATCCTGCTCGGTCATCCAGCCAAGATCGCCTGTATCAAACCAACCTTCAGGATCGATCGCTTTCGCCGTTGCGGTCGGATTCTTGTAGTAGCCCTGCATCACCTGAGGGCCACGAATCAGCACTAAACCCTGCTTATAGCGTGGCACTGGCTGACGTGTTTCAGGGTCAACGATACGCGTTTCGGTATCCGGCAACGGTTGCCCGTCTCCCCCCCGAATGTTGCGCCAGGGACGCCGAACATGGGTGATTGGCGATGTTTCGGTCAGCCCATACCCACCCAAGATATCGACGCCAATAATTTCAAAGAAATCTTCCAGGTGCTCCGCGATCGACCCGCCGCCGCTGACAAGAAACTTGACCGCACCCCCGATGCCTGCCCGTACCTGCTGGTATACCAGGCGATCGCCCAGTTGGTGCGGCAGCCACAAAATGACTGTCTGAAGGGTGGCGAGCAGGCGTTGGGCGATCGATGGCTGCAGCGTCTCCAGGCTTATCCCGTGCACGATCCGACGTGCCGCAATATAACGATGGCTGATCGCCAGAAAAGTATTGACCAATCGCTGCTTACTGGCGGGCTGATCCCGAAACTGCTTCTGCACCCCTTCATAAATGGACTCCCACAGCCGTGGTACAGCCACCATATAGTTCGGCTGGAAGTCTTTCAGGTCTTTTTTAACGTGACGAATGTTGGTGTAAGCCTGCGTGCAGCCATAGGCAAAGATAAAGTATTCAAACGTGCGCTCATAGCAGTGCCAGATCGGCAGAATACTCAATACGCGACCATTCTGGGGATTAACAACGGCTGCCGCACCATCCACTTGCGATAACAAATTGTGGTGGCTCAGCATCACGCCTTTGGGCATGCCAGATGTGCCAGAGGTATACATCAATGTCGCCAGCGTGTCTCGCTGTAGCGACACGGGTTGCAGCGGCTGATTGGCACCAATCTGCATTAACTGGGAAAAGGTGAGGATTTTGAACTCACCCACCGTCGGCGGCGTTTCATCCGTCAGCAGCACAATAAACCGCAGCGGTAGCGATTCCAGACCAGAAGCGAGTTTTTTTAGCGTTGCCAGATCCTGCACGACCAGAGCGGTGCTATCACTATTGGCGAGAATAAAAAGCAGTTCTTCTCGATCCGCCTGGGAACCGCGTACCGCATTTACGGCTCCCGCCGACATGATGCCCTGATCCGCAATGATCCACCGGGGGCTGTTGTCTGAAAATAGCGCGAGGTGGTCGCCCTGCTTCACGCCTAAGGCTTGTAACCCGGCCGCAAACTGTGTCATCTGCTGGTAGAGTTCGGCGTAAGTCAGTTTGATCGCGGGTTTGGCATGCGGATCGTACACCGCTACGGTTTGGCTGAAGCGCTGCGCCGCGATCGCCCACATTTCTGGCAGTGAGTGTGCCTGACTGTAGTCGAGCCGCCGATGCTGCGTTTGGCGCTCTTGCTCGTTGATGGGAGAGGTTGTGGGACGGTTCATCGTGCAACTCCTAAAGCCTTGCCATCATCTTATGACCTGATTGCCCGATCGAGATTGCGGGAATACCGTTTTTTTGAATGCCACACGCAGTTTGAACCCATTGCCAGCAAGACTCAACGATTTTGCAATGAGCAACCAAGCACTCAATTTCTAGCAATCTTCAATTGCACACTCACTCACTGAATCGAGCTTTGATCAAAACGCTGAGTTTGACGCTGAGAACATAGCAAGCCACTGCCATCTGCGGTCTGGGTCAGCGTTCTGAATCGCCTCGGCTACATGATGAGATGGCGATACCTAACCAACTCAACGCCGATGTCTAATAACCTTGCGTGTACAGGTCAGGGCGACGATCGTCCAGGTAGGAGTAGACCGCTCGCGTCTGCTGGATCAACCCAAGATCCAATTCGGCGACTAACAGCGTCTCGTCTGCGGCTGCCTGGGCCAACACGCTCCCATCGGGTGCGGCGATCGTGCTCATCCCGCAGTATTTCAGGTCGCCTTCCACACCAGTCCGATTGGCGTAGGCGACAAAGACCTGATTTTCCAGGGCACGAGTGGGAATTATCACCTTTGGGATCTGGGTATAGGGAAACATGAGCGCGGTCGGAACCGCAATCAGCTCTGCTCCCTGTAGCACCAGATGGCGAACGGCTTCGGGAAATTCCACGTCGTAGCAGATGAGCACGCCGACCCGAACGCCCGCGATCGTCCGTATAATCCAATCGCTACCAGGACAAAAGAGCCGTTGCTCCTCTGCGCCAAACAGATGCGCTTTGCGGTAGTTAGCGATCAAATGCCCCGTCGCGTCGATCATGGCCGCTGCATTATAAATTGCTGTGCCCTCGCGTTCCGCATACCCAAACAAGAGCGCGATTTGATGGTCGCGTGCAATGGTCGCCGCCACCTGAAGCGATCGCCCCTGCTGTGGTTCGGCCAACTGCTGCACGGCATCCCCAATGTTGTAGCCCGTCAAAAACAGTTCGGGTAGAACCAGCAACGCTGCGCCTTGCGCTGCTGCTGCCGCCGCCATTTGCGCCAGCAGCTCTAAATTTGCGGCAACATCAAAAATGGTGCCGGCTCCCTGGTAAATTGCAAGTTTCATAGTCAAAGCCGCAGCATGCTATCGGTGGCAATGATTCAAAGCTGATTCAACGACGCTATCAAAATTGACCCTGACGGGCTGTACCGATCGCTACGCAAGATTCTGTCTAACGTTCCAACGTTCTTACTGGCAATTGCGCTCGGGGCGCAGGATGCCGGGGCGATCGAGTAAAGGGGTTGCTATTCGCTCACGATTGGCTTATAGTACAAAAATACTAATGGGGACAAACGAGAACAAACCGTGACACATCGCTACGGATTCAGTATAGAGAGGAACCCATGACTTCTGCTACCCGCCAAACAAAACTTAGAAAGCCCCCCGCCAACTCCAGTACGCGTACCCTGGCACTGGACGCCGGGAACTACGACCTCAAATTTTGGGATGGAGAA
>JAJPKC010000281.1 GCA_021323955.1 Oscillatoriales cyanobacterium Centralia_MAG_596
ACGTTGAAATCCATCCCTCATAAGTAGGTGGGTCTAATTAAATGTAAAACCGCGTAGGTTGGATTGAGGCACGAAACCAAACGCCCGTATGGGTTACGCTATCGCTTTTCTGGTATGCCGGAACGGCTTTACCCATCCTACATTTGATTCCACATCCCTACTTACCAATACTGGACTAACTTAACTAAATCGTGGCTGGCTCGATTGAAAATAGCTGCAAGTCTGGTTGAACGATAATACCAAACGTCTGTCGAAAGGCCTTTAATCATCCCGCCATCCATTAAGCTCAGTGGCTAAGGCGTACAAACACCCATAAAAATGGACTGGTGGGCCTTCCCCAGTCCAAATTTGATCGGAGTTATGAGCTTAATACCACGTAACGTATAACACATTTGACCCTGACTTAAGGTATTTTAAACCGTATGGTTACTCATCACTCGATCGAAGGATATCACCAGCGGATTGAACGTGTTTATCAGCACATACGCGGTGAATAATTTGACGCAGATCACTTTATTAAAACAATATGCATCTTTCATGTCATAAATTTTCCAGTGCTACTTTTTCCATTCCATTTTTAAACTGGTAACTCCTTCTTCAGGAGGATCGAAGTATATTCGTTTCTCGTTAGGTTAGAGGCTGACGCAATTTGTTGAGAAAGTTGAGAAACATTTATGGAAAACCTTCAAGACAGAATACAAGATGCCAAGGATGCACTACCGAATGTGACTCCTACGCCCCCAGGATTGAAGGCTGAATCCTCAGCTCATGACCTTAAATCTCGCCTGGAATGGGGTGAGCCGGCCCTGACAATTCTAGATACTCGCGATCGTGAGCAATTCAATCGTGGGCACATTTTAGGAGCAATGCCCATGCCAATGGATGAGCTTGCGGAACGAGCCAAGTCAACCATCGACACTGTCCGCGATATCTATGTGTATGGTGCTACGGATGAAGAAACGGCTCAAGCCGCATCAAGGCTTAGAGGCGTGGGTTTTCAGAATGTCGCACAGCTAAAAGGTGGGTTAGAAGGATGGAAAGCTGTTGCAGGACCGACAGAAGGCACAGAAGAAATTAGCCATCCTGGTGCTGATGCTTACAATGTCGTGTCACGTATTGCTCACCATCAGCACACCCAGAAGCAGTAATAGTTAGTTTGCCTGGATATTATTTTCTGGGCAGCGGAGATTCTTTGAACTGAATACACCTTCAGCCATGTAAAGCTTTGATTTTGCATGGCTGAATCATTACATTTTAATTTCGCTTGCCCGTTGGAGAAGAATTGACTGCAAGGGAGAAGATTCAGTGTCGTTGACCAAGCATTCAGGCTGCCAACTCTAGCGATCTGGACTGCTCTGAATCGATCGCTCTAAGTTTGTACTTTCAAGTTACGACTGTGACGAAGTTTGTGAAATCAGTGCACAATCAACAAGAGGATTATTATGGGTACGCCAATCAATTTTTTGAAACAGCTAAATTTGGGTAGAGTGATAGTCCTGCTCGTAGCCGGTGTCGCTCTGTTTTTGAATGTGGCATGCAGTAGCGGCAATGTGGTCGGTGCTCGCCCCAATAACCTGCCAGTACAGGCGGGCGGTCAAAATGATCCCCACAAAGGCGGCGGTGATGGTTACACAGAATATAAAGCCTCTACAGACCCGACCGTGAAAGCAAAGCGGAATGATGCAGCGCTTATTCCAGGCCCGTTGATGGCCGCTATTGATCCACAAGGTTCTAACGCGACTGAATCTCGTGGCGTTGAACGCAAGACGCTCAGAGAAGCGGCGAAAGATCAGTTGTTTGATGCGCGTCGAATTCCTGAACGGCTTCAGACAGATGTTGATCGTGGTAATCCTGATGTGCCAAACGCAAAGATTCTCAGCAAGGTTGGCAAGTCCTTTACGGAAGCCTCCAAGCACTTAACAGGAGATACGGACGAAGCGATCAAGCGGGGTGATCCGCTGGCAAATGAAGCACTGGGCAATTAATTAGGGTGACTGTTCGTAATTAATGTGATCAGGCTGTTGGACGCTCAAAGCCTATTCTTGGAAACCATTCAACCAGTCTTTGTTTGGTAGGGCGCGTCCAACGCCATGATGCAGCGAAATCTGGCTATACCCGCAAAAACATTCCATCAGCAGCAGCGCTAAAGCATAAACAAGACAGTATTACTTCCACATAATCTGAGGTTTCAATCAATGACGCAAACTCCAAACATTCCTCCTGTTATCGAGAGTGATGAACGTGAATATCGAGATAGCGGCGTGCCCAGCACCGTTGCGATCGCTGGACATCCCTTTCATCCTCTAATTGTGACCTTCCCAATTGCATTTCTGACGGGTGCTTTAGGCACAGATGTTGGCTACTGGTTAACCAACGATCTTTTCTGGGCGCGGGCGTCCTTCTGGCTTATTGGAGCCGGTATCATTACTGGACTGTTAGCAGCAGCAACGGGAATGATGGATTTTCTCAAAATCGATCGCGTGCGAGAGCACCAGGCTGGCTGGGTTCATATGACAGGCAACGTCGCTGTGCTCGTTCTGTCGCTGGTTAGTTTTCTGCTGCGCTGGGGCAACCAGGCAGGTGCGATTCTACCGACGGGTCTGATTATCTCGCTATTTGTCGCAACACTCATCAGCATCACCGGTTGGTATGGTGCTGAGCTAGTCTACAGGCACAAAGTGGCGGTAATCGGCTACGGCAGTAAGCACAGACCATAAAAATAGAGTGCTCAGAACCACTCAATCGTCGTGATGGCAAGGCTGACCGATTGAGAGAGCTAACAGCTTGAGAGAGCTAACAGCATCGCCGGAAGCACGCGTGCGTTTCTGGCGATTGATTTATGCGTGTGGTTGCGCTTGTAATGATGGACACAACCCTTCTCAGCATGCTCATGTCCCCACAGGTAGACGCTGAGAGCACCGTTGGCTGGTAAGTTCAGGGCATACCGATTAGCATTCAATTGAATAACATTGATATGAGCCAGCGTGTCGCAGCATCAGGCCATCAAGAATTTACGCAATTAAGACGGGTTGCTGTTATGCGATCGCTGAGCGGATTGGGAGATCTACTATGTATCATCCCAGCCCTGCGATCGTTGCGTGTAGCATTGCCGCAGGCAGAAATTGTGATGATTGGATTGCCCCAGGTAGCGGAACTACTGAAGCGATTTAACCACTACGTTAATCGATTGCTAATATTTCCAGGCTATCCAGGGCTACCGGAGCAAACACCACAGCTGGAGCAGATTGCACCATTTTTGACGGTTGCTCAAAGTCAGCAATTTGACCTCGCCATCCAGATGCAGGGCAACGGTGTCATCACAAATCCAATTACCGTTTTGTTGGGCGCACGATCGAACGCAGGGTTCTATTTACCGAGTGGTTACTGCCCCGATCCAAATCAGTTTTTACCTTATCAAGCGTATGAGTCTGAAGTGCAGCGCTATTTACGGTTGATGGATTTTTTGGGAATGCGTTCTCAGGGCGATGCGTTGGAATTTCCACTACTTGAAGCGGATTACCAGGCGTTCAATGCGATGGCAGCAGTAGTCGGACTGCAGTATGGTCGTTACGTTTGTGTGCATCCTGGTGCTAGCGTAGCCCAGCGCTGTTGGTCACCCGAAAAATTTGCGATCGTTGCCGATGCCCTGGCAGATAATGGATTCCAAATTATATTGACTGGAACAGCGGCGGAAACATCGTTGACACAAACCATCGCTCAATTAATGCGAACCAAACCATTAATTTTGGCTGGTCATACCAACTTGGGTACGCTGGCGGTATTGTTAAAAGGTGCTCGGCTATTGATTTGTAACGATACGGGCGTTTCACATTTGGCCGCTGCACTCCAGGTACCCAGCGTCGTCGTTTTTACGCACTCCAACCCAACGCGCTGGGCACCACTGGACCAGACGCTGCACCGTGTTGTCCATGGTACTGCCAAAACTGCAGTAGCGGATGTGATCGCGCAAGCAACCGGACTTCTAGAGTCTACAGCTGCACGGATTAAAGCCTTAGAAAGGCCATTGCAGATGGCAGTAGCCATCAGGGGAGGTGACGGTGAACCGGTCGTTTAAGCAAATTGCTACTGCGATCGCAGAGCGCTTGTCCCAACTTCTGACAACACAAGTCATTGTCTTTGATTACCACGGTGGCTTGGTGGCCAGCAACGGCAACGTCCCATCGCCATACTCAGTCAATGGGCTGGAGAGTGACTATCCTGATGGTATGCGCGTGCCGATCGAGGTGAATGGTCAGATTGGGGAAGTACTAATCATCAAGTCGTCCAATAGTGAGGCGATCTCGTTGCGTCCAGCCCAGTTGCTAGTCGAGCTGCTGCTGAACCAGGTCATGATGGAACGCATACCAAATGAGCATGAGCTTAAAAACAAATTTATTCACGATTTGTTGCACGACTCGAATTTAAGTGAAGTTAACCTGGCGCGAGAAGGGCAAATTCTAGGTATGGATCTCACGCGACCGCGTGCCGTAATTTTGATTGATGCAGCAGAATATATTCTCTCTGCGTCCAGCTTGCGTGAATCCGAACCAACTGCACAAATTTTGCGTCGCGCACAGTTAGTTATTGGCAGCGTGGTTAGTTTTTTCCACCTCCCGAATGACACTATTTGTGCTTACATTGGCGATGGTGAAATTGCGGTGCTGAAAGCAAGTAGCACCCAAGATTTAGCGGCATGGACCGCCCATACTGAAGAGCCAGGTCAAATTGATTCCTCCTGGGCAAACTTGAGGGCACTAAAGCGAGCCGGTGCAGCCCTATTAGAACGACTGCGTTGCGATACACACACCACTATCAACATCGGCATTGGACGTTACCACCCAACCTTAAAGGGATTAACGCTTTCCTATCAAGACGCACGCGCAGCACTCTCACTGGGCAAACATCTTTATGGTCAGAATCAAGTTCACTGCCTGGATGCATTAGGAATTGCCGCGTTCGTTGGCATTTCACACGAACGCACCAAAATTGATCTGGCAAAATACTTGCTCAGTCCACTTGATCAGGAATCGGAACTCCTTGAAACGCTGGATGTCTTTTTCTTTGAGAATTGCTGTCTCTCCACTACAGCCAATCGGTTGTCAATCCATCGAAATACACTGAGCTATCGATTGGAAAAAATTACGTCTTTAACTGGGCTTGATCCACGCCGATTTGATGATGCAATGCAGATTCGATTGGCTCTATTTTTGCGATCGTTGCATAATGACAGCACCAAATTGTGCAAATGCCCAATCGATGAACGCTGGGATCAACCGTATCTTAGGCAAACAACTGATGAATTACTTTATTCAACCATGCAGTATAGATAGTAAGAACGCACAAAAAGCATTACGCCATGCCTCCGCTCCGAATTTTGACCTGGCATGTTCACGGTAGCTACCTTTACTATCTCACGCAGTCTCACCACACATTTTACCTGCCTGTAAAGCCAGGACATCCCGAAGGATATGGGGGACGATTAGGGCACTTTCCGTGGCCAAGCAATGTGTATGATGTACCAGCCGAGATGGTTCGGGAACTGGAATTTGATTGCATCCTATTTCAGTCCAAGAAAAACTATCTGAACGACCAGTATGAAATTTTGTCTGAATCACAGCGCCACCTGCCGCGCATCTATCTAGAGCACGACCCACCCCAGGAGCATCCCACCGATACCTGTCACCTTGTGGATGATCCAGATATATTGCTTGTTCACGTCACATCCTTTAATGACCTGATGTGGAACAGTGGGCAGACTCCTACCTGCGTCATCGAACACGGTGTATTGGTGCCTGACGTACCCTACACGGGTGAACTCGATCGCGGAATTGTTGTAGTTAATGGATTGCGATCGCGGGGGCGGCGCTTAGGAGCAGATATATTTGAGCGCGCATGTGAGGCGGTGCCTTTAGATCTGGTTGGCATGGGTGCAAGCGACGGCAATGGACTGGGTGAAATTCCGCATGCTCAACTACCAGCGTTTCAAGCACGCTACCGCTTCTTTTTCAACCCAATTCGTTATACCAGTCTGGGATTAGCCATCTGTGAAGCAATGATGGTCGGACTACCCATCATTGGTTTAGCCACAACTGAATTAGCAACCGTGGTCGAGAACGGCGTTTCTGGCTATGTCGATACCAATCTGAATCAACTGATAGAGATGATGCAAATGTTGCTCCATAATCCTGCGGAGGCTCATCATTTAAGTGTGGGGGCACGGCAGTATGCCCAAGAGCGCTTTCATATTCAACGGTTTATTCGCGACTGGGATGCCGTGTTTGCCTGGGTTACAGGCCGAAGCGATCGAGCCATTACAGCGTCATTCCACACATTACAAGCAGGAACCAGGACATGAAAAAGCGAATTGCACTTATTAGCGAACATGCTTCACCGTTCGGAGTTCTGGGTGGCTTTGATGGCGGTGGACAAAACGTCTACGTTGGCCAGCTAGCCCGACATCTGGCGACGATGGGTTATGCCGTTGATGTTTTTACGCGTCGGGACAATACACTACTCCCAGAAATTGCTGATTGGGTTAACGGCGTACGGATCATTCATGTACCTGCGGGTCCACCAACGGCGATCCGAAAAGAGGATTTGCTGCCTTATATGGCAGACTTTACAACGTATGTCATTCAATTTTGCAACCAGCAAACCCCAGCTTATAGCCTGATTCATGCAAACTTCTGGATGTCGGGTCTGGTTGCCGCGAATGTGAAACAACAGTTGGGTATTCCATTTGTCATCACCTTTCATGCCCTGGGTCGGGTACGACGTCGTCACCAGGGACGAGCGGATGAGTTTCCTGACGAGCGATTTGCCATCGAAGACCGCATTGCGGCTGAAGCCAACGCCATTATTGCTGAATGCCCGCAGGACGAAGAGGACTTAAGAACCTTATATCAGGCTGATGCCAACAAAATTACGATTATTCCCTGTGGCTTTAATCCAGTTGAATTTGAGCCATTGAGTAAACCGCTTGCGCGTGTAGCGCTGGGATTACCTGCCGAGGAGCGCGTGATATTACAACTTGGGCGTATGGTGCCGCGAAAGGGCGTTGATACAGTCATTCGAAGTTTGGCATACCTGATCAACGAACATCAGATCGCCCCGCGCTTGATTATTGTGGGTGGTGATTTACAAGACCCTGATCCGCGTGTCGGTGCTGAAATGGCACGGTTGCAGGCGATCGCATCAGAGAACGAGGTGAGCAACCAGATTATGTTTGTGGGGCGTCAGGGACGTGAAGTGCTGAAGTATTACTACAGCGCAGCCGATATATTTATCACAACGCCCTGGTACGAACCATTTGGGATTACGCCAGTGGAGGCAATGGCGTGTGGGACACCAGTAATTGGCTCTCAGGTTGGGGGAATTAAATTTACGGTACAGGATGGCGAAACAGGTTATCTTGTGCCTCCTAACGAGCCAACCGCGATCGCGAACCGTGTGGCTGAACTTTACACCCAACCAGCGCTGCTCAGATCATTCCAGCAGCAGGCAATCGATCGCGCCAACGCCCAATTTACATGGAAAACCGTTACGGCAGCAGTAGCGACACTTTATGAACGGGTGATCGCCAGGGATCAAGCCTCATCCCAACGCGTTATGGATGAGTTTTCCATCATTGATCAGGGGTTTCGTCGATCGCTGGCAGCGTTGCAAGCATCACGGCAACAGATCCAGGCGTCAATTTTAGACGTTGCTAACGTGTTAAGCAATTGCTTTGACCGCGGGGGGAAGATGTTGATTTGCGGCAATGGGGGTAGTGCCGCAGATGCACAGCATTGCGCGGCAGAATTTGTGGGTCGGTTTAAGTGTGCAGAGCGACCGGGGTTTCCAGCAATGGCACTCACAGCTGATACAGCTGTATTAACAGCATGGTCAAATGATGTTGGCTATAGCGATGTTTTTGCTCGCCAGGTAGAAGTCTTCGGTCGCTCAGATGATGTTTTGGTGGGCATCAGTACCAGTGGTCGATCGGAAAATGTGATTCAGGCATTTAAAGCAGCACGTCGTCAGGGCATTCGCTGCGTTGCGCTATTAGGTGGTGATGGCGGTGCCCTGCGATCGTTCGCTGATCACACGATCCTGGTGCCGTCTTTAGATCCTGCACATATTCAAGAAGTGCAGATTGTGGTGATCCATCTTTTGTGTGAGTTGGTTGAAGAACGGTTTGCGATCGAACATCCATTTGTGCCTGGTCAAACAGCAGGCGTTACAGGTATCCAGGAGCCAAGTGCTGAAATAGGCAAGGCGGTAGCGCCCACGCTATCAAATTATTCAGTTTCCATTGTTTGAGGGCAATAGCGAATGAATGAACTAATTGGAAAAGTCGCACTCGTAACGGGAGGCGGACGGGGGTTGGGCGAAGCGATTTGTCGGATGCTCGGTGAAGCAGGAGCCATTCCCATCGTCGCCGACATTCGTGCTGAACTGGCTGAAAATGTAGCACTAGAAATTCAAGCAGACGGTGGTAAAGCAAAAGCATGGCGGCTGGATATCTGTGATGACCAACAGATAGAAGCGATGATTGCCCAAATTATGGTTGAATTTGGACGCTTAGACATCCTTGTGAACAACGCTGGTACCGATGTGACACTGCCTGTGGATGAGATGTCGATCGCCGACTGGGATCGGGTGATGGCGGTTAACCTGCGAGCACCCTTCATTCTATCCAAGCACGTTCTGCCAATTCTGCAGCAGCAGGGGAGCGGACACATCATTAATGTGGCCTCCACCGCATCCAAACGGGTCTGGGCCAATGCTTCTGCGTATCATGCCAGTAAGTGGGGACTGTTGGGACTCAGCCATGCACTGCATGTGGAAGCGCGCCCACACGGCATCAAAGTGACAGCAGTGATTGCCGGTGGAATGCAAACGCCATTCATCCTCGATCGCTTTCCCGACACGCCACTGGAAAAACTGCAAGATCCTAAAAATGTGGCAGACACCATTCGCTATGTATTATCTCAACCAGCTACTACAGTGATCCCCGAAGTGATGGTGCTGCCAATGCAGGAGACGTCGTGGCCATGAACACAGAACCAACAGTCAATAAAGCGATTTTTTTGGATAAAGATGGCACCTTAATTGAAGACATTCCATACAACGTTGATCCAGCCAACATTCGGCTTACGGTCGGCGCTCCAATCGGTTTGCAAAAACTGCATCAGCTTGGTTACCAACTCATCATCATTTCTAACCAATCAGGGATCGCACAGGGCTATTTTTCAGAGTCAGCCTTGTTAGCTGTGGAAAAACAATTGTGTTCATTACTGCAAGCATTTGGCATACCAGTGGCCGGGTTTTATTACTGTCCACATCATCCTGATGGCGCTGTGTCAGAATATGCGATCGCATGCCATTGCCGTAAGCCTGAGCCTGGATTAATCATGACAGCGGCAGTCAACCACGCGATTGATCTGACCCAATCATGGGTTATTGGTGACATTCTAAATGATGTGGAAGCTGGTCGCCGTGCCGGGTGTCGCACAATTTTGATTGATAATGGCAACGAAACTGAATGGTTACTTTCTTCTCAGCGGATACCCCACTATTTAGCGACTGATCTCGCAGAAGCCGCTCAACTGATTGCAATGTACTCGGATAACAATCGTTCCATGTACGCCACCAACCCATTAATGGCGGTCGATCGCTGACTCAAAACGCTGTGTTTTCCCTCTG
>JAJPKC010000452.1 GCA_021323955.1 Oscillatoriales cyanobacterium Centralia_MAG_596
CCCCGTATAGGTGTTGAGCGTCACATCACCCTGCGCCAGAATGACCGGGTCATCAAGGCTCCACACATTCCCCGCACTGCCGCTAAGGTCTTCAAACCTGAGACTGCCACCCGTCTGGTAGTGGACATCGCTCCGGATGCGGTTCGCCGATCGCAGGACAGTGTCGCCGCCTGAGAACAGGCCGCTGTCAGGATGGCTCAAGGCAAACAGGTCAATCCCCTGGTTGCCCTGGATCAATAGTTTGTTGCCCGCTTGCAGAATGGCGGGTGCCGCTGCGCTATCACGCAGTTGCACGGTATCGGCTGCCCGCAGCGTGAGATCCCCCGCTGTGCGAAGCTGACTGTCTACCAGAGTCAAATTATGAGCAGCGGCAAGGGTTGCGGTACCCGCCGTAACTGTCCGCGCGACGACATCGCCCTGGTCGATCGCCAGTCCCGATCCCGTCAGCGTCACAGACCCCTGACGATCGACCGTTAAACCCGTCGCATTTCCCTCGGCACCGCCTGTGAGCAATTCGGGCAGCGAAGCGATCGGTAGCGTCCAATCGTTTGGCAGTGGGGTCGTACCAGGGTCAGGGCGCGATGCTTTGGGCAGCGGTTCGATCTCAAAACTCAGCAGGCTACCGGGCTGACTCAGACGCACCAGGCTTTGCCCTGGCACCGCAGCCACAATGACCTGCCCTCCCGGTGCGGTCAATGACCCAGTACTGACGACCGCCCCACCGAGCAGCGTCAGGGTTTGATTGGCACCAACGGCTAGATTGCCCGCATTGACGATCGCCCCCGGTTGCGCCACGGTAAACGTCAGTCGATCGGGGTTGCCGGTGAGGGCCGCATAGTCATTCGGGCCGATCGCGTTGAACCAGCGATTGCCAAAGCCAATACCCGTCGCGGTCGTCGCTGTAAACGAACCTGCCACATCCAACCGGGCATTCGCACCAAACACAATGCCAGCAGGGTTCATCAGATAGAGATTGGCACGACCACCCGTGACCCGAACCAGGCCATTGATGACAGAGGCATCGCCCCCCACGACGCGACCAAGGATGTTTTGCACCGCTGGGACAGTCCGAAAATTTGCGGTCTGGTTTGCCGTCAGACCAAAGGTTTGAAAGCTGTGAAATACGTTGGTGCCTGCGGCTGTACCGCCCGTGATGTCGAAGGTATTACCACTGCGCGTCACAATTGTCCCAGCATCGCCAGCCGGAGCAATCTGCGCCCAGGCAGACGGCATCAGCCCGATCACAAGGGTGGACGAAAGCAGTAAGGATGTGAAATCGCGTGCGACATTCATGGTACTGACGCAAAGAGGAACCAACAAACCAGGTTGCTATCGGTGGCAGGGGATCTCAGTAGAGTTGCTGAGGCACTGCCCGGTAGACCGCAATCGAACATCCCATTGCCGACGGGATCACCTCTTGCGTCAGTATATCCACCGAATCTCTAACTTTCTTGATTTGTATCCTTGCTTCACATAGCGCTTGAAGGCGCGGTATCGTCCACAGGAGAGAACCCGCCCGTTTTCGGTTTGAATGCTGATAGCGAACCGCTGTCTGCCGATAGTCAGGCCCAGGCGATCGCGTCGGTTGACTGCACGATCTGCATCCCAGCCGCAGCAAACCGCTGAAACACTGCGTCTGCCTGGTCAGTGAAGTCCACGACGCCAGGTACAACTACGGGTGAAGTGCAGTCTGCCAGCAGGTACACCTTCTTTGCCAACAGGGCATCGGTCGCCTGGATCTCCGTCAGCAAATCGTCGATTGTCCAGGCCACACAATGGCTCTTGGCCTGTCCAGCAATCAGCACCACATCAAAGTCCAGCAGCATTTGGATCAGGGCCGAGTTCTTTTGGGCGATCGCGCCACCATCGGCACCCTCCAGCACTTCGGGACGCAGCACCGAGTAGTTTTCGGTCAGGGGATTGCCGCCCTTGATCTCAAAGTGGGTCTGGCTGCTGCGGGCAATGGTATGGAAAAAGCAGGCTTCCTCCACGGCGGAGACGAGCGCATGGCCGATGCCACCCAGCATGGAGTGGTAGGGCCAAACGGTGAGGGGATATTTGCCATTCTCGCTGAGGCGTTGCGTGTAATGGAGCGCGAACGCTTGCAGCCTGTCGTAGTCCCCCCTGGCAATACTGGGCGCGATCGCGGGATTCACCCGCCATTTGCCGTCCTTCACCTCATCAAACGCAATCATCGTCATGGGAGGGGGGTTCTTACCTGCCGCGTCAACCCAAAACACTGGATGGAAAATTTGCGTGGCGGTATGCGTATCCAGCGTTGGCACGATCGCGGTGATCAGGCCCAAATTGCGGTAGATGAACTCACACAGCCGCACGTTGTCCTGTACCGCACCCATGCCCGATCGACCGCCCACAAACAGTTCAAAGTCGGGAATGCAAAAGGTGTTCTGTGCATCAATGATCAGCAGACACACGCGGGTTTTGTCATTTGCAGCAGGTTGTAGTCCATGGTGCGTTGCCCACTCGATCGCTTGAGCCGCGCGATCGCTATAGGGCACTCGCCACACGGTACCCACCCGCTGGGCATCAAAAAACGGAGGGACAGGAATCTGCGTGATGGTTTGGGTGGTCATAGGTTTAATTCTCGCCAATGTCGCAATGAAGGCCGGAACGATGACGGCGGCCAGAAGCGAACGCCCCCTGGTTTACGTCACTCATGCGGCGCAATCCGCCTTTCGACCAACTCTAGCCGATGTCCATCCAGATCAGCCACTACAGCCCGTGCGCCCCACTCGCTTTCCCGGATTGGCGCAATCACAGTTCCACCCACCGCCTGCAATGTGGCGATCGTCGTAGCTACGGATTCAACTACAAACCCAAGACGGACACCCGCTGTTTTGGCTCCACCGTTCTGTGGATAAATCTCTAGCACGATCGCACCGACCGTAGCGACCAGATGTTCCGGCCCAAAGCCATGCTGCTCACGCGATAACCGAAGACCCAATGCGGTGTAAAACCGGCGGGATCGTTCCAGATCGACAGAGCGGATCACCACTAAGTTCATGACTGGCTCAGAGGATCGCGCCATGCCGCTTACACTCCCTTAAAGGACTACA
>JAJPKC010000419.1 GCA_021323955.1 Oscillatoriales cyanobacterium Centralia_MAG_596
GCATGGCTTGGTGGAGTAGTTTGCTCTGATTCTGCCCGATATTGCCTATATCTTCCAGTCCCCAGCTCCTTAAGCATTTCTACTCATTACAAAGGTGGCATGCTCCCATTCGTCCTTGCCTTAGTCGAGAGGAGCTTGTCGTCTCCAGGACATATAAGGGAACTCTAGTTAGAGCGGGTATAAGCACCCGCCGCCTTGAGCGTGCTAGAGACTCTGATTGAACCGCCGCTTTGCCCAAATAGCAGTTCTTGCCTATGCAATCGATAAACGCACTACCCTCACGTAAATTGAATTGGCTTCAACGCTACGCTTTTCAAATGGGACTTGTGCTTATTCTTTTGGTGTGGACACCGTTGCTCACTGTTCATACCTTAAGCATTCAGCATTCTGATCGCCCTTTGATTAAATCTCGCCCAGAAGTAGTTTTACCCCCAAAAGAACCTCCTCACCCACCAGTTCCGACCCTTCCACCTCCTCCACACTCAGGCTCCCAGCCCCCTGAAAACAAATCCGATGGTAAAACAGTTCTTGAGCAGATTAAGGAATATCCCTTGCCTGTTGGTCTTGCAATCGGATTAGCTGGGGCTGGGATCGCAGTTCTATTTGGTGCCCCTATCTTGGTTGTGACAGGCGTTGGGGCTGCTGTCAGTATCCTTAGTAGCTACATTACCTCTCATTAGTCTTTATTTTTGGTATCCTCCTACATCCAAGCCGGAGCTTGTTTATGACCTCTTCTTCAAACCCGCCTGAATCCTCGACTGATAGCAAGGCTACAAAACTGTCACTAGCCTCTTTCCCCTTAGGTCGGCTTGTTTTAGGCGGCGTACTACTAATTGGGCTGGTCGCAACTATGCTACTGATTCTACGAGGTACTGATTTCTGCGTGCTAAGTGTTTGTAGCGAGCAGGTGACATCGGGAGGTGGCTTGGTCGTGGATTTCTGGGCATTTGCAGGGGGCGCAGCAGCCCTTTTAGCAACAGTTTATTTGGGATTGCCTCTTTTGCCTGCCGTTGGAGTTGCCGCTGGTGTTTGGTTTCTAATGTATAGCACTCTCCACTTAGGACATTAGAAGCATCATGAATCTAATCGAAATCCGGCAGGCATCTAAAGTCTTTTGGAGAGGAATAAGTCGTAAGCTGGTTTTGAGAGATATTGACCTGGTGATTCAGCCTGGCGAATTTGTAGTTTTGCAAGGACGCAATGGAGCCGGTAAGTCAACACTGCTTAGTTTAATCGCCGGACTTCTTCAACCGACTCGTGGTGAAATTCTGTTAATGGGGCGATTGCCACAGGACTCTATCGCCAAGACACGGGTTGGGGTTGTGCTCCAAGAAACCAATCTTCCATCAACACTAACTGTGAGGGAAGTTGTAACACTGATGCGTAGCTATTACCCTGATGCTCCATCTACAGATGAAATTTTAAGTAAAGTTGATTTGGAGGATAAGGTCAGCGATCCTGCAAAGCAGTTGTCCGGTGGACAGAAGCAACGGCTCTATTTTGCACTGGCTTTGGCAGGTAATCCAGATTTGATGATTCTAGATGAACCCACTCGTAATCTTGATCTATCGGGCTATCAAGAGTTTTGGGAACAGATTCGCTTCTGTCGCGAGCGCGGGATTACAATTTTGCTAGTTACCAATAACGATGCAGACCGAAGTGAGCTTCATCAATATTCAGTTCGCATCATTGAACTGTACAAGGTTAAAGAGGCTCCGTCTGAAGGGCAGCTTACTGAAATTGCCTGTCCATTGGAGCGGCAGATTTTCACGGTAGAACCCAATTTACGATCGCCATCCTTGCTCAATGTGTTTTGGCGGCAATTATGGGCTGAAGGGCTACAACTGTTTAGAACTCCAGAATCCCTAATCAGCATCATCTTTTTAGCGGCTCTAGTTGTGCTGATACCCCTTCAGGGTAAATCTGCTTTAGAGGCGGTTGGCTCTTTTGCAGGCATTATTACGATCGCCGTGTCGATGGTTCAATTAGGAGGACGAGTCTCAATTGAAAGGGCTGATGGATGGTTGAAGTTGCTACGAATTTCTCCATTACCATCATCACTCTACATCACAACCAAAGTCTGTCTTGCAGCTTCGGTATGTTTCCTTAGCCTGCTAATCATGCTGGTATTAGGCATTTGGAAGCTGAACATGGATTTTGATCTGAGGCTATGGCTTCAGGTGATATTGAGCATCATTGTCGGTGCTATTCCATTTGCCACGATCGGTCTAGCTTTGAGCTATCTGATCAGTCCTCAAGGGTTTAATGCAGTTGCAGGACTATTTTTGGTTGTAGGAGTAGCAAGCAGTGGTTTTATACCATTTGACAGTTCGCTATTTAGAGATCTTTCGGTGTTGTCGCCTTTCTATCACTATTCACAACTGATTCAATGGTCAACAAATTCAGAGTTATTTGATGGACGACTTTGGCTACATCTACTTTGGTTGCTCTGGGCAGGAGTTGTCTCCAGCTTAATAGCAAATTGGGCATTTCAGCGAGATGCTATCGCTCGTTAATCCCGGTAATTCGCTATCTTGGTTTTCTCAGAAGCCAATCGTCTTATAGAGAAGTTATCGTTTTGATGATAGGCAAGCAAAAGTATGTCAGGTATGAAGCCAGTTGATTTGAATCAAAAGACTCAGGCTCACATTGATTGGATAGCGGTAGCGGGATTGATAGTAGCTGTGGTTGGAGTTATGGTCGCAATTGCAACGCCTGAAATTCGTTGCCATTTTCATCTACAGTCTGACGCTTGCCCTGCTCACAACTTGGGCTATCAAGGAATTTGGCATCGCTTTCAAACTGCTTATTCCTCCATCAAACACAATAGTGCTGTTTCATCTCTTGATGTTCACCACCTGTTCAAAGCCACTGGCAGAAAACTAATCGACCTATGGTCGAGTAACATCTTCCGTATTTAACCGAATTTTGGAGGTCAAACTGCTGACTCAGAAGCATCAAGCCTGCCGTTGCCACCAGAGGTGCAACGATGAAGCCTGTTCATTGTCGCAGGTTAAGACGTCACGGTGCTCCTTGGGCACTTCCTAATGTTATCTAGTCCATAGCTAAACTTCATACCTAGCTTTTGTTGAATTCCAGTTGTCCAACATACTGGTACTGTCCATATTGCTGGTTGCCACTGAACAGCCGCACCTCGTAGGTGCCATTACCCGGTAGGGGACAGGCTAGCTGCGTACCCTGATTTGTTGGCTCCGCACAGTGTTCGGCTTGCTGGCTACCCTTGGCACTGTAGCTTGCCATCAACCAGTGCTGTCGGGGATTCTCCAGTTGAATCACCGCGTTGCCCTGCACATCCGTTTGAGATCGAGTGGGTGACAGCAACTTCAGTCCTTGCGCGAAGAAACCAGGACGCAGCATCGGTTGCCGGAAAAAGTCGCCCCGTGACAGCGGTTGCGGTAAAAGCTGCCAGGCAGCATCATCTGGGAAATGGCTGACCACCATGACTTCGGGCGGCGGAAACAGGTAGCTGGTGCCATACTGCTTCGTAAAGCTGGTGCCATTCACATAGCCGCTATCCCAAGTGGCATCGATTAGATACCAGTTGCCTGCAATCTTGGCGGCATTCCAGGCATGACTGCCACCATTCAGGTCGCTGCTCTGACTGCGGGAATCGCCCACGACATACACGATGTCTTCCCCGATCGCCTGTCCCAAGGCTTCTAACAATTTGGCGTATCCGGCACACACGGCTTTGCGGGTACGGAAAACGGTTTCGGCATCCTGCGGTGGACGGGGAGCCTGTCCGAAGAAAGCAGGGGCATCATACGCAATGCGATCCGCGACGTAATCGTGTAGAGCTTTCACTCGGAGGAAGGGATCTTTCTCCTGCTCGGCAAGGTACTGGGCGACGGACGCAATACTGGTTTCCACACTGGCTGGCATGTTCGCAACCGCCGGATGGATAGCAGCATCAGTTGCCCACAAATTTGCTGGAGTGGAAGCGTTTGTTGGCGTTGGTTGAGGTGTTTTGTGCGGCTGAGGAGAAGGTTCAGGGTGCGGGGTGGGTTGAGTAGAGGGTTGAACAATCGGTTGCGGCGTTGGGCGAATCGTTTTGGTGTCAGCGTATTGCTTGTAAGGATTCGGATGGGCTGTCAGATAGAGCCATTCCAACCCGTTTGCCAGTTTGAAGAGCGATTGCCGAACCCAGGCAACTTGGGGTCCCTGCTGCCCCTCCAACATCCAGTCTCCCCGCGTGGAAAGCGCCAGAAAGGAGGTTTGAGGACGCAGTGCCAGGAGGCAAGTAAGGAAAATTAGATTGAGAAGCAGAGTTCGCAGGATGACGCGATCACCCCAGGTCAGAATTTGCGGCTTGCGCTGACGACGCTTTCGACCCCGCAGATCCCAGGCGATCGGGAGCAGGGGAAACAAGAGCACCCCAGAGCCGACTGCCAGCCAGGTCGGACCATTGGTGTACGCGACCAGAGAAGAGGCTAACCACACGCCTAGGACAGGGGTGAGGAAGACCAACAGAAGCAGCAGTCCTTTGAGTAACCGGGCTGGGAGGTCAAGGATGAGGAAGCGCATAAAACCGAGAGGAAGGTTGATCTAAGTCAAGAATGCCCAGGCTGGCAATGATGTTTGAATGACTGAGACGGATAGAGACATGGGAGGATTGGTTCAGACCAGGTTTTTGGTAGATACAGCAACAGGGTGAGCGGTTTCTGATTCAAAGTGGTTCTTATCTAGTAGTCTGCCACGAAGGTTTTGACAGGTAGGCTGGGAACAGAGAAACTGGGAAAAACCCAGAACTCTTATGCCAGAAAAGTACCTTGTGACGCTGACTGCTGA
>JAJPKC010000229.1 GCA_021323955.1 Oscillatoriales cyanobacterium Centralia_MAG_596
CTGCTGCCACTTTCACATTAGCTTACTCGATCGCGCCACAGGCAAGAATATCTGCGTTGATTTGGACGATCCAGACGGGCTATCTCCCACCTTCAAATCCTTCATTCAGGGTATTCTCACCCACGCTCCAGCAATGTTTCCATTGATTGGCCCCACGCCCAACTGCTACCGTCGCCTTAAACCCCATACTTTTGCACCGTCTAACATTAGCTGGGGCATTGAAGATCGATCGGCGATGGTGCGCGTGAAAGCCACCCGCGATGAAGACACCCATCTCGAAATGCGAGCCGCATCGGGACTGAGTAATCCGTACCTTACCGCTGCGGCAACCCTGGCAGCAGGGCTTTTGGGCATCGAGCGTCAGTACACCTTGCAGCCGCCAGTTGATGGACCGAGTGAAGACAATCCCGATCTGCCCAAGTTTCCCCAAACGCTAGAAGCGGCTCTGGACGCCTTGGCAGCAGATGAAGCGATGCGATCGCTCCTTGGCGAAGACTTTGTGCGCCTGTTCTCCACGGTCAAACGCTTTGAATTAGCCCGCTTCCATGACCACATTACCGAGTGGGAGCGGCAGGAGTATATGGAGATTTATTAGGGAGTAGGGAGTAGAGAATGGGGGAGAGTTTTGAGTTCAGCGTTTAGCCTGCCCCCTCCACTTCTCTTTCGCCCCCGACCTTCATTGGCTGGGGCTGCCGTTATCCCAAACGTCGATCGCAAACCCCACTTCCTTAATGCACTGCTCAACTTGCTCTTCATCTTGAGTGGCAATAAAGAGGAGAATGCCGCCGCCATTGCCATCGCCTCGGTTGAGTGCTTGCGCGATCGCATCCGCTGACTGGAGGTGGTAGCCTTGCCAACCAAAACTTGGATAGGTGTCGCAGGTGAGAATGAGCGATCGGGTCGTTCCCGTTACCGTTCCTGCCAGCGCGAGAAAATGTCCCACGTTCCAATCGGGTGGCGGTGGGGTAATGGTTTCACCGTTCAGGTAGGCGATCGCGTCACTCACGGGCAGGCTTGCGCCCCAAAGGTGATTGGTGCGGATATTGCACAGTGGAATCGCATTCCAGGCAGGATGGCGGCAGAGGTCAAGCAGGGCGTCTACCCGTGCGGCCGACCACTCCGCCTGTACAGGCACCAGCGTATACACCCCTCCTGACAGTTTGGAGACAGCCGCCATCAAGCCCTGGGCGGACGTGCCTGCATCGCTTAGACCAGTGGCAACGGGAAGCGCGACGCTGTAATCTTGTCGTGGGCTGGCGGTTTTGGGGAGCCAGGTTTTGGGGTCACCTGTGGGCAAAACGGAGCCTGCATACTGGGCGACCTGTTCTGGAGTAAGCTGATGAAAGCCGCGCGATCGCAACAGCATGGCAATCCAGTAGGGGCCACACAGATTATCGTGCTGTTGACCTGCCAACCGATGCCCGCTGGCAAGCTTCACCATTCCTGGCAATAGCTGTACTAAAAAATCACCCTGTTCCATCACTAACCCCCTCTTTCCCTCAGTTCTACGCTTCACCAGGAAGCCTCGATCGCGATTTCTACCAGTAAACAACCGTCAAACGCAAGGTGTTCAGGCGATGACCTTACTCCCCACTCCCCACTCCCCACTCCCCACCGACCTCGATGCCTTCTGGATGCCTTTTACCGCCAATCGGCAGTTCAAAGCCAAACCGCGCTTAATGGCATCGGCAAAGGGCATGTACTACACCACGGTGGATGGTCGCGAAGTGCTCGACGGCACAGCCGGGTTGTGGTGCGTCAACGCAGGGCATGGTCGTGAATCCATTGCTGCCGCTGTGCAGGCCCAGATCATGCAGCTTGACTTTTCGCCAACATTTCAGATGGGCCATCCGGGGCCGTTTGCGCTGGCCGATCGCCTTGCCAGGATGATGCCCGGCGATCTCAATCATGTCTTTTTTACCAACTCCGGATCTGAATCGGTCGATACGGCCCTCAAAATCGCGCTGGCGTATCATCGCGTACGCGGAGACGGGGCACGCACGCGCCTGATTGGGCGGGAACGCGGCTACCACGGCGTTGGCTTCGGCGGTATCTCCGTCGGTGGCATTGCACCCAATCGCAAGTTCTTTGGCAGCTTGATTCCTGGGGTCGATCATCTACCCCACACGCACAACCTGGAGCACAATGCCTTCACGCGCGGGCAACCGGAGTGGGGTGCCCATCTGGCCGATGAACTGGAGCGAATTGTAACGCTGCACGATGCCTCGACGATCGCGGCGGTGATTGTCGAACCATTAGCTGGCTCAACCGGCGTACTCGTGCCGCCAAAGGGCTATCTGGAACGCCTGCGTGCCATCTGCGACAAGTACGGCATCCTGCTGATTTTCGATGAGGTGATCACAGGCTTTGGGCGTTTGGGAACAAGCTTTGCGACGGACTACTTTGGCGTACTGCCAGATCTGGTGACGGTAGCCAAAGGGCTGACCAATGCCGCTGTGCCAATGGGCGCGGTGTTTGCACGACAGGGTATTTACGACGCATTCATGCACGGCCCCGAAGCCGCGATCGAGTTTTTCCACGGTTACACCTATTCTGGCCATCCCGTCGCCTGTGCTGCCGCCGAAGCCACGCTCGACATTTACGCAGCCGAAGGATTGTTCGATCGTGCCCACAGCTTGTCCGGCTATTGGGAAGATGCCGTGCATTCGCTGAAGGGACTGCCGCACGTGATTGACATTCGCAATCTGGGACTGGTCGCTGGCATTGAACTGGCATCGCGGTCTGGTCAACCCGGTGCCCGCGCCTACGATTGCCTGGTCAATTCCTTCGAGCAGGGTCTGTTGATCCGCACGACAGGCGATATCATTGCGCTCTCACCACCGCTGATCATCGAAAAACATCATATTGACCAAATGATTGAGCAACTGGCAACTGTAATTAAAGCCCTGGATTAGACCCTTCAGGGCGACGGTTGTGCAGGCAGCAGCGGTATAGCGTGGTGAGCGATCGCTCACCACGCTATACCGTTTGAACGGCCATGAAACGTCTTGTGCAGTCACCCAGCCGTGAGCCACAGCGGCTCAATCGATAAAGTCCACAGAGAACGGCGTCACATTATGAGCGATATCCTTCTGAGAATGATCTTGATGAGACGGATCGTCATGGGACACATCGTGGGCTGTCTTCACAGGCGCGAGCAACGCCAGCGTCTCTTTGGGGATGAGCTTCGCTTCTAGTGCAGCCTGCACCAGATTAGGAATCGTTTCTTCGGGATGGTCCTGAAGGTAATCCTCTAATTTCTTTGCCAATGTGTCGGGGAGTTCAACGGTAATCTGCATCGGAGGTTAGGCAGGATAATTGAGATTAGTCTTTTTATGATCATAAGCCAGCGTGGATCGCAAGCAGCCACGCATCGGATCAATTACTCTCTGATCGCCGTTCTGAATGAATACGCCACCCACCCATCACCCACCGTTGAGCATTGCGCTGCTGACCTATTCAACCAAGCTGAGAGGCAGTGTGGTGCATACGCTGGAACTGGCAGAGGCACTGTACGCGATCGGTCACCACGTCTGTGTCTATGCTTTGGATAAAGATGGCACCGGGTTCGATCGCCCACTCACCTGCGACTACCAGCTTGTGCCCGCGCAGGCAGCACCGGCTGGTATTGATGCCCTCATCCAGCAACGGATTCAAGAGTTTGTGGATTATTTCAGTCGATCGCCCCAGACCCACGACTGTTACCACGCCCAGGACTGCATTGCGGCTAATGCGCTGTCAATCTTGCGCGAACGGCAGCAGATTCCCCATTTCCTCCGCACCGTGCACCACATTGAAGATTACAACAGCCCCTACCTGCACCAGTGCCAGGATCGATCGATCCGTGACCCTGACCTTTGCCTTTGCGTCAGTTCTCGCTGGCAAGCCGAACTGCAACAGCGCTATCACATTTATGCGCCAAGAGTGATCAACGGTGTCGATACGCAACGATTTTCGGCGCAACCCAACGGACTGGAACCATTGCTAAGGCAGCAATTTGGACTCCATGCAGGCCCCATTTACCTCACCGTGGGTGGCATAGAGCCGCGCAAAAACTCGATCGCCCTGCTGCAAGCTTTCAGTCAGGTGTTAGCTGAATATCCGCAGGCGCAACTGGTCATTGCGGGTGGGGCGACGCTGTTTGATTACCAGGACTACCGCCAGGAATTCTTAATGCTGGTTGATCAACTTGGTATCTCAATTGGCACATCCCTCATCCTACCGGGAGTTATTTCCGACACCGACCTCCCCGCGCTTTACCGTCTGGCTGATGCATTTGTATTTCCGTCCATCAAAGAAGGGTGGGGTCTGGTGGTGCTGGAAGCGATCGCCGCTGGCATTCCCGTCATCACGGCCAACCAGGCTCCATTTACGGAGTTTCTCTCCGAGCAGCAAGCGTTACTGGTTGACCCGCAATCACCTGATGCGATCGCCCACGCCATGCGGTCAATTCTCGACCCCAACCTGGCGCATGACCTGGTTCAACGCAGTCGATCGATTCTGGCCGACTACTCCTGGCGCACGTCTGCCAATATGCATCTCGTCCACTACCATGAGTTAGTCAACGGAGGAGGCATGAGGGATAAAGGATAAGGGATAAAGGATGAGGGATGGAATTTTTGAGTTCTAGTGTTGAGCAGTTACCCGTGAACAGTCACCAGTGACATAGTGCGCGATCACTTATTTAGCCCTTAGCCTTTAGCCCTTAATCTTTAGCCCTTAGCCTTTTCCCCCCTTGCCAACTAACCACCCACTACCCAGCAATGCCAGAAATCCATTTCCAAATTGAGCTACCGGATGGTTCAAAAACAACCTGCTATTCACCGTCGCTCGTTGTAAAGCAGTACTTCACGCCAGGAGATGAATATACACTGACCGACTTTATTGAACGATCGCGCACTGCGTTGAACATTGCCAGCGATCGTGTGCAGGCAAAGTTTGGCTATCCGTGTAGCTTAGCGTTAGGACAGCTAGCGCAGATCGAGTCGCTCGCAGGCAAATACAGCCAGGTCACTGACCCCAAAGTGCGGTTACTGAAATTTATTGAGTGATGGCCGGGACAAACTGTATGAGTCCCCATTGTCCATCGGTTAACCATGTGGTGTCCTCATGGCTGAGGGCATCGATCTGCGTCTGCTGTAGTCCGGCTACTACTTCTGACTTGAGAGTGCGGAGTGCCAGCAGCGGTGTCGGAAAGTAGCATACGATGTCTGCGAACGATGTGGTGAACGGCCAGTGGCAATCGCCGAGCAAACGGCGGTAGTTGGCGTCACCTTTCACCACGACTAAATCAGCCTGAGCCAGTTCTTGTTGCAGCGATCGCGGCATTTGCCAAAAGACGCGCGGTGCTGTCCAGAATGGATCGTGGCCAAGACAGAGGCGATCGTAATCCACATGGCTCCTCAGTCGTGCCGCTAATGACTGTACATCCGGGTGCGTATCGTTTGAGAGCATCGCCAGCGTCGCGTACAGATCAGCCACGATCGCATCGGACACAAAAATGGGATGGGACTTGAGGTGGAGATGAACCGTGTTTACGATCTGATTGGTCAGCAGCACATCAATCAAGCACAGGTCGCAAACCAGCTCAAACCCCGCATTGTCCGCCACTACGTCGATGCGCGGGTGCGATCGCCCCTCCAGCCATGCCAGCACCGCAGGGGTATCGTCCACCAGAATATGGGTCTGTTGAGTGTGAGCGTTAATGCTGCTCTGCACTGTAGCAGCCGTTTCACCCGGTCGCAAGCTCAGGTCGGCCTGATTCCCCCACAAGACGCTGTAGATGAGCACAGACAATCCGACGCTTGACTGGTCGGGCGCAGGCGCGATCGCCCCTTTAACCAGCGTACTTAACGTGCGAATATCCGCGATCGCCGCTTTCAGTCCAGCTTGCTTTTGGGTATGAAATGGATCAACCGCCTGCCAATCTCCCGGTTGAAAATAGTGAGTGGCTTCCAGCAGACGGCGAAAGAAGTAGACCTCCGCAAAAAACCAGGGGACATCCAGCCAGGATTTTCCGAGATACGGAGTCAGGTCATCGGCCCAGGTAGCACCATCAGCGGCATCGTCGTTCAGCGATCGCACGGTGCCAGCAACCACGTCCTGTAGCAGCGTTTCGAGATTCACCACAATAGCAGGCGGAAAGTCGTTTTCGGCGATGATGCGGTGAACGATCGCTGGTAGGCGTTCATTCAAGGTCTTCTGAGCAAACGATCCCGGTTCCGTCATCATCAGCGGCGACGGGATAGATAGACGGGGATGATGAAATTGGGTGACAGGATGCACTGGTGTAATGAGGATTGACGCGGGTACTCGATCGCGGGAACAGTTCGAATCTAGCGGTTAGTCGTTGCCGAGTCTGACCACAATTCCTCTCAATCCTAATGGCTTTCCGCAATCGCGATCGTGGTTCCAACCGCTTTCCTTGCCGTGCGGCAGAATCTCTCCCAAGATTGGTATTAATATTTCGTGGAGAAGAATTTAGGCAACTCAGAATTCTTGCTTTCGTCACCATACCCGTTGCCACGTGCGCCAGCGCCACCATTGTCCATGCGGCCAGTCCCGTGCAGCGACTGAATAGCTGAATAATCGATCGCTGGGTGACGCCAAATCCAAAATCTGACATAAACTCGTTGCATCGCTCGCTTGCATCGCTGTCTAGACGCTGCACGAGCAGCATAAACAACTTCAGAATCAGGATCAAACCCATATGTGGATCTCAATGCGTTGGCTATTGTTGATTACGGTGACCTTTGTACTGGCGCTGTGCCTCCACCTATTTGGCAATCAGCCCGCGATCGACACTGCTGCTGCTCCCCCCTCCCTCGTCCCAGCCAAACTAGGTGGCAAACCTGTCTACGTGCTCTACCTGACGCGCAGCGGCGACAAAGTTCTGGTTCGCTGCTACCCAGGGCAAACCCCCACGCTGACGGTCGGCGCAATGGGTGGTCAACCGGGCGTCAAGCAAGGCACCCTCGTCTGTCAATAGGACATGGCGGCGTGGGAGGAATACCCAAACCGGAGGCTAGGAGGCAGAAGTCAGAATTTGAGAGTTAGAAGAGGCTTAATGCTCACAGGCTTAATGCTCACGTCCCAAGCCATGCGACTACTCCCAGCGCGGCTTCTCCTTCTTGGTCGAGGTAGGCGATCGCAGAGGCAATGACATTCTGCTGCGGCAGCGAATTTGCTTTGATTGGACAATTCCTTGGGATTTAAGCTGGTCGGGCAACATGAAACATCGAAACATAGGACAGGTGAAGCCTATCCCCATTTTGCGCTAGCACCTGGCGTAAGCCCTCAAACAACCGTTGTCTGGGCTCAAGCTCTAACTTCAGATACGGCGAATAGGTGGTCAACAGGCGCAGATACTGATCCACTGAGTAGGTTACTTCTACCTCCATGTGCTCGGTGACCATATCTTTGAACTGCCCCGAAGCGATCGCCATTTGCCCCAATTGGTTGAGCATGGCGGCTTGAGTGGCACTGTTTTCATAGATAGGCTTGAGCATGGGTGCATGGGTTTGGTAGACAGGCTCTAGCTGTTGGTACACCTCATAGGTGGGCTGGAGTTCTTTATTCCAGAGCAGGATTAAAGATCCCTCAGGGCGTAAGGCCGCGACGGCTTTGGGATAGCCAATTTCCGGCGGAATCCAATGGAATGAACTCGCTGCGAGCACGGCATCAAACTGCCCCCTGGCGAGCACCCATTCTTCAAAAGAGCAGTTTTGCAGTTCTACCTGGGGATAAGGCTTACAGGTTGCTTGCGCCAGATGATAAAAATCGATGTTGGGTTCAACACAAACCATGGGGCAACCCAACGCGGCAAAGGCAGGGGTGGCGATCGCGGGTCCACATCCGACCTCTAGCAAAGTCGAGCAAGCAGACAGTTGAGCAATTTCAATGACGCGATCGATGAGTGCTTGGGGATAGCGTGGTCTCACTTGGTGGTATGCCTCGGCTGAAGACGAATACCAACGTTTGCGTTGCTCCAGGTCTTTACCGTAGCACTCGTTGCGGAGAATTTGATGGATGTCTTTCATGCTTGATCCAGGCTGGATAACTTATGCATTAGGCATTTATAGGCGTTTAAAGTAACGTATGTCCCTTCTCTTGATACCGACGATCAATTTCTCGCGCCTGACCGTCCCTGAACCGTTCAACCACCATGAACAACATTTGTTCCTCCACCTGCTGCTGCAAATAAAGCGCGTCACTAGCAAATAAAGTCGTATACCGCAGAAGATACAGAAGTTTAAACTTCTAAAGGCTTGACAGTATAGAACTTTGATTTTTCGTGCTGTTGAAGCCAATACGGAAGAAACAAAGCCGCAGCCCTTTTGAGTAAAGGACTTTATTTTCGTTTTACATCTGGTGTTTTCGCAGGCAAAACCCTCACCTTCGTGTTTTGAGTGGGTATCGATGCTGTTGGCAAATGTGCTACACGCACTACAAAAGATGACATATTCTAGATTTTATTCCTGTCCGTCAGGGGCATCTAACCTATGTCAGTCCATACCCAGCCAA
>JAJPKC010000045.1 GCA_021323955.1 Oscillatoriales cyanobacterium Centralia_MAG_596
ACAGCACCAACCTGACGCTGATGATATTGCCGTTGGCGAACCTGTCTACGTCCGCTTTGTTGGCTACGCGCAGGGCGATCGCATCTTGAGTCCGGCAAAGGTAAGCCGAACGCTACCGGGGGCTGCGAGTGAAGTCTGAGACCGTCGGTGATGCGGCAACCAGGGAGTGCAGAGGTGAGGTCTGAGTTCGCTTCGAATCACTGCTGACGTCTGACGGTTGATCACTCCCGTTCTGCTCCGGCTCCGTCCTAACACACAAACCACCATCCACAGCTTTCTTCATGACCGCGATCGCCATCGATTTTGGCACCAGCAATACAGTTGTCAGCATTCTGGAAGCAGACACTCAGACACCCAGGACATGGCGATTTCCACAGATCTCGCGGGTATTTAAGCTGACCAAGCCATCGGGCGACATCCAAACAATTCCTGTCGTCCCGACCGTTGTGTTTGTGAAGGATGCCGAAACCATCCTGTTGGGTGAACAGGTGCGATCGCAGCGGTTAGGACTGACGCAACCGGAGCGACTATTCAAAGCGTTTAAGCGCGATCTGGCAGCCGATTTTCAGCCGCCCGATCGCCAGATTGACGGACTGACCTACAACGCTGAGGTCGTTGCCACGCAGTTTTTGCAGCGCATCTGGCAGCAATTACAGCAGGAAATTCAACCAAGCCAGGTGATTTTTACAGTGCCGATCGGCGCGTTTGAGCGCTACCTCGACTGGTTCCGTGACCTGGCCGAGCGCTTGAGCATTCCCGATGTGCGACTGATTGACGAATCAACTGCTGCCGCCTTGGGCTACGCAATCCAGCGTCCCGGTGCACTGGTGCTGGTCATCGATTTTGGGGGTGGCACGCTTGACCTGAGCCTGGTACGAACGACGATCGCGCCCGGTAGTACACAGGTGCAGCGAGCAGAGGTATTAGCAAAATCCGATGCCTACATCGGCGGTGAAGACATCGACCTGTGGATTGTCGAAGACTACCTGCACCAGATCGGCGCATCGCGAACAGCCGTGGGTGCCATTGGCTGGCAAAATTTGCTGGAACTTGCGGAACGGCTCAAAATTCGGTTATCCAGCGTGGACGAAGCCAAAGAAAGCTGGCTGGACGAAACAACCTTCACGGCCTACGAGATCGGACTGGATCGCGATCGCTTCGAGACAATTCTGGAAGCGCGGCAGCTGCTCGAACAATTGCGGCAGGCGTTAGACGAAGTACTGGCGATCGCGATCAGCAAAGGCATCAGCAAAGCCGACATTGAGCACGTTCTCCTCGTGGGTGGTAGCTGCCTGATTCCGGCAGTGCAGCAGCTTGTGCTGTCTTACTTTGGACGACAGCGCGTACGGCTCGACCAGCCCTTTGAGGCGATCGCGCATGGGGCGCTGGCACTCACACAAATCGCCAGCATCGACGACTACCTGCGCCACACCTACGCCATTCGCCTGTGGGAACCTTACGCCAGCGCATACTCCTACTTTCCCCTCTTTGAGCAGGGCAGTCGCTACCCGTGCCAGCGCCCGGAACCGTTGACACTGCAAGTTGCCAGCGATGGACAAACGGAAATTCGGCTTGACATTGGCGAGGTCGCCGCGATCGCGCAAGCAGAAGTGACCTACGATGCCCAGGGCCGAATGACCAGTGCGCCCCTGCGCCAAACGGAAACCTATCGATCGCTCGACAGCCACCATCAGCCAGTTTGCGTGGCGCGGCTCGATCCCCCAGGACAGGTGGGTGTTGATCGCATCGCTGTCCAGTTTGAGGTCAACGATCAGCGCGTTCTGATTGCCACCGTGCGGGACTTGCTGACCGATTGCGTGCTGGTCAATGGCGAGGCGATCGCAAAACTCTTGTAAGCCCAAATTCTACTTCCGGCACCGGCAGACGCGGCCAGACAATTTTGCACCCGCAGGATTCACGGCAGTTACCATTCCGGCCAGATTAGTGATCCGTGCGAGTCTGATTAATCTAACGCCCGGTATAGACGCTGCCATGCCGGACGGCATTAAGATTGAACTTCCAAGTCGTATTTCAGGCAGGGCAGATGTCATCTCAACTGAACCAGGATGTAGAGAAACCTGACGCGAAGGAACCGACCCTGTTCGATCGCACCTTTCGAGACCGCGACGGCAACATTGTGATTGGTCAGATGCCCAATCCACCCCTGCTCGTCTGGGTAGCCGCGACGGTCTTTCAACGCCTGCTCCCCGATGGCAACCTCCACACAGCATTAGACTTAATCGCATTCGGCGCTTTGTTCACCTGGGCATGGCAAGAACTCTTTGAAGGGGTTAACTACTTCCGTCGATCGCTCGGCTTGATTGTCCTGGTGAGCCTGATCGCCCTGAGACTCAACCTCAACGGACTGTGACTGGACTGTGACGAACGATGTTGAGCCACGATCGGATGCTGTTGGCGAATGTGCTACACGTAATCTGGCTCAGGTGCAAGTGCGGCGAAGCGAGAAACCCGTGTTTTGGCATGAGGGACACCTTGCAACCAAGCGACCA
>JAJPKC010000057.1 GCA_021323955.1 Oscillatoriales cyanobacterium Centralia_MAG_596
ACTTCGAGCATGCGGGGGTAGTAGCTATACTTGGCAACCACATCGGGATCATTAAACAGATTGCGGCGGCTGGGCACGTAGCCCGACTCCATAATGTATGCCTTCTGTGGCGATGGATTAGTAAGAAACCGCACCGCTTTTAAGGCTTCCTCGCGGTGACGAGTTGTTTTAGCAATCCCTAACCCCCAGCCGCCCAGGCAAGAACCGCCCCTGGGCTGCCCCGCCGATGGCACCATCGGCATAATCGCAATTTTGCCTTTGATGGGTGAGCTGTCCTGGTTGGCCAGGGGCCAGACGTAAGGCCAGCTCCGCAGAAAGACAGCATCCCCCGCTTGAAAAATCCGTCGCGTGTCTTCTTCCACATAGGTGGTCACGCCGGGTGGAGAAACGCCCTGCGCGATCGTTTGCCGAAGAAATTCTACGGCGCGAATCGCTTCCGGGCGATCGATGCCGACCGTCAGCGTTTTGGGGTCTACCCAGAAACCACCGAACCCCTTGAGCACCTCCACAAACATGGCGGTCAACCCCTCGTACTGACGTCCCTGCCAGAGATAGCCCCACTGTGCAGCACCTTTGCTTTGCAGGGTTTTCGAGATGCTGATGATATCAGCCAACGTTTTTGGCGGTTGCAGTCCAGCTGCATCGAGCAAGTCCTTCCGGTAGTAGAGCACACCGGCGTCCGATCGCACCGGCATCCGGTAAAGCCGACCCTTATAGCGACCGCTTTCGACTGCCTGCGGTGAAAATCCGGCTAAGTCTTGCGTTGAAAATTCATCCGTGAGATCGAGCAACCAGTCCGCCGCGGCAAATTTTGGCGTCCAGACCACATCCATATTGACCAGATCGTAGGGAGAGTTGCCCAACAAAAATGAGGTCGTGTAAAGATTTTCATTGGTATCCGCCGAGTTCGGCCCTTCATCAAGCTGGATATGAATCCCTGGATTCTGCGCTTCAAACGCTTTGACCAGCACTCGATACGGCGGAATATCGGGAGCCAGCATCAAGAGGCGCAGGGTCACGGGCTGCTGCGACAGTACTACAGGCACCGCAACGAGCAACGCACTGAGCACCGTTAAAACAATCCAGCTACCAACCCGAAACCGCCGCGATTGATGCCAACGATGAATCCAGACCTGTCTGAGCGATCGCAAAACATTCATAGGAAGAAGCCCAACCCGAGACTACAAGCCATCGGAATCCTGTCTATTGTTGCAAAACTATCTATTTCTGCAACATTTTAATCTCTATTTCTGCAACATTTTAATCATTTAACGCGCTTCACGGTGTGTACAAATCTTTCTGCAAACAGTTCCAAACAAATTTTAAGCGCAAAGTTTAAACTATTCGCTAATTCAACCCAGTTTTGCACACGTAAACCCGTCGATGTTGCAATTGCACTTGCTAAAGCGCCTTCGTTTAAGTTATAGAGAATCGACGGCCAGAGGGTCTATCCAAAGAATTATTGAAGCGAAAAGTCCGTTAACTTTATTCAAGATACTGTTAAATAAGTTAACAGTTTTGGCACCCAGACCTATGAAAAGTCAGCGCACCATGAGCAGAATCATACGCCGACTGCAATCCTAAAATTGCTCCAGGTTTGTCGCCAGATTTGTTTGTCAAATAGCGTCTGGTTTAAACGTGTTGATTCGTGAACCAATTGCGGCAACACTGTCCCTGTGAGCTACACACGATTTGCACTTACAGGTGAGTGGGCGCTGCGCCGATCGCGTTTTCCACCGTTGACCAGTCCCAGGCGGCAGAGGCGAATGGCCATTTTCAACGCGATCAATCGCCCATCTCATGCTGATCAAACAGCCGCCTTAGAAATAGAAAACAGTTCGCAATACGCCAATAAACACATCACTGTTGCGGTTGTCATCGTTGGGCGATGTCAGCCAAATAAGACCAGGCGTAATCGCAATATTATCGTTCAACCGAAAGCGATAGAACCCTTCAATGTGATAGGACGTATTGCGATCGGCCTGTCCACCATTCACACCACTGGTCAAGCTCGTTAACTTTGGCTCCATCCCAACCAAAATGCCGCCCAGGTTGCCTTTCCGACCAATATCGGGAAACGCCAGTCCGACCATCCAGTTCCACACCTCGCCGTCCCCTTTGCCGATGTAGCGCTGTTGCGCGTAGCCGACCCACCCGGCCAGGGCGACATGGGGGTTAAAGCTGATGTTGCCCGAGAAGCCGAACGCATTTGTGCTCACAGCCGTACCAAAATTACTGTTGGCCAGGTTGCTGCCCGTAGCGCCCAGACTAGAAGACACATCAGGCTGAATTTTGCTGGGATAAGGGCTGTAAGCGTTGATGTAGGTGAAACCAATGCGGCTGAAAGGATTGAGGTTAACAATTAGCTGCGCTAGCGCACCATACTGACCATCAAACAGTCCATTTTTAGACGTTGGATCAAACGCATTTGGAGCCAGATAACCAAGATTTAGTTCCAGCGTGTCGTTGAAGAAATGGTGTAGCCCAAAGCCCGTACCGCCAGAGTAATTGTAGATTGAATTGCGGAGCGCAAAGAGAGAAACGGCACCACCGTCGAAGTAGGGATTGAGCTGCTGAGA
>JAJPKC010000555.1 GCA_021323955.1 Oscillatoriales cyanobacterium Centralia_MAG_596
ATCAAGCAGTAGAAGTGAAGCGCAGTCTAACAGTCGAAGAATTGTTGAATTTAGTGCCCCAAGCGAGGTCATACGCCCATGCAAACCGATGAAATTGAAATTGATGCTCCACCTACCTTTGACATCGGCCAAAAGGTACGATCGCGTAAACTCATCCGCAATGATGGCACCTTCCCTGGCAAAGATATTGGTGCAACGCTTGCGAAGAAAGGTGATGTGGGCTATGTCGTCAGCATTGGCACCTTCTTGCAAAGCTCCTACATTTACGCCGTGCATTTCATGACCACAGGATACATTGTCGGCTGCCGCAAAAAAGAACTTGAACTCGCTGAGGAAATGAAATGAAAGTGATGCTCCGCCGAAATCCTGCTGGACACCTGGTTGTCTATGTTGCCAAGAAAGATCTGGAAGAAGAAGTGGTGAAAGAAGTAGAAGCAGATCGCGAAAAAATCCTTACGCTGGCAAACGGTTGGGAACTGGCGATCGCTAATTTAGAGGATCCCCTAAAGCTGCCCAAGACGGTCGAAGCCCGACGCATTGCCTGAACCCACAAGTGCTTAGTACAACTCATCATTAATCGGGATCGGAAATCAAACGACATTAGTCATTGGTCATTAGTCATTGGTCATAAAGCCTTACGGACGTATCAGAAAGGTCATTGATGGGAAAGCAGCCGCGCAGGAGTCTAGAGGCATGGGCGGCTAATTCCAGACCCCTTTTATGGTGACATTTACTCAGGATTGCGAATTAGATCAGACCTGATTTTGCCATCGCTCTGACCTCACTCCAACCTGCTTCCAAAGCCGGGAGCGAGAGTTCGGTTCCCCTTTTCCCAAACGTGGGAGAAGGGATGAGGGCAAACGCTGCGCGCTAATTAATCCACATTCCTTCGGAGAACAAGATGATGGTTTCTTCTGCGACCGGTTCACCCATGAAATTTGACTTTGAGGGTCAATTTTTGGGCTTTGTGAGTGATGATGGCAGATTGAAATATATGCGGCTCAAAGTGCTATCAGAAGACGTGTATGTTAAGCTCCCTCAAGCGCTACGCCTGACACTGGAGAAAGTCCTCCAGCCGGGCGAACCGATCTGGGTTACTGGCATTGGCAGTCTCGATCGCCATGCTCATGCGCTCAAACTTAAAGCGACCCAAATCATCCGGCTCACAGAACGTAATCCTCCCGCCCCACCTGTGGATCCGTTGCCGTTGCCATTGCCTCACCCAACGAAAAGCAACCTCAAAAGCAAGCCCAAGGTCAAAGTGTTGGTGTGTCAGAAGTCGGGATGCTTAAAGCGAGGAGGGAAAGGACTCTATGAAGCACTAGGGCAAGAAATTTGCGATCGCAGTCTGGAACAGCACGTCACAATTGAACGCACCGGGTGCCTGAAGTGCTGTTCTGCCGCGCCTGGTCTGACGATCATGCCCGGGAATCATCGCTACAAAAATGTTCGTCTTAAGACACTGCCACAGATCGTTGATGCGATCGCCCAGCAATTGGTGGTTCTGTCGTAAGAACTCTTTGAGACTCCAGCAATCATCCTGTTCTAGAGCCGTTCTCCTGTTTGGCCAAATTAGATGTTGCCAAAAACCAACTTGAGCCGCCAAAAACTTATGTGCGCTTTTATATCTAGCGCGTAGAATTAAAGTATCTACTATTTTTCACTTACTAGAATCCAAATGGCAGCACGCTCAAGAATGGCCGCTGTTAAGCAAGAAGCAGTTAACCAAACTATTTCGCTGCTCATCGATCTGCCTGCAAAACCAAAAGATGACTTGTCTTTACGAGAAGCGGTTCAGCAAATGCAAATTCCGCTCAAATCTGCGTTGGTAAAAGGATACAGCTATGCAGATTTAGCGCAGATCTTGACTGATAGAGGCATCAGCATCAGTGCTCTGACACTCAAAAACTATCTACCTCTGGGAAAACGACAGTCCAACAAGCCGACAAGAAAATCCAGAAAAACACTCCGCGAGGAGTCTGCGACAACAGCCAATTTTGCCCATTCGACCAGCGTTCGTGAATCGGCTGCGTTGCCTGCATCGGCGATCGCAACAGCCGATAACGCTGAGACTTCACCATTAGAGGCCATATCAGCACCGCCCCCGGCTTCCAGCAAAGGACGGAGAGGACGCCCAAAGGCCACGGCAAAAGCAACTGCTGAAGATGGGAGTAATGGTCAGCCAAGCCGCCCCCGCCAATCGACAGCAACCCCGGCTTCCGCTACGAGAGGCCGTAAACCGACAAAAGCTTCAAAATAAGCTGGCAACGGGATTCCATCAGTCTACAGATCTCGGGATGACTCTGATCAAATTGAAGAGAGCCACTTCAGTTGTCATGACACTGAATGCGAAAGTATTGCATTCTGAATTATTCAGTGTTTGAATCAGCAGCTTACGAGCCGATCGCATCTCCTTACTCAACTATTTCCCTCACTCAACTATTTCCCTCGCTCAACCATTGCCGCATTCCCTCGAATCAGGGGCAAGTGGATGGGAGAATACACTTATGATAAAGGGAACACACCTCTGTTCCATGCGTTCCTGGCGCGCCAGCGACCTGGACAGGAAGAGACGACGTGTGCCCTTGTGATCTTGGACTTTTCTCGTTATTCACTGTGTCTGCCCCCCTATGATTCCTGATCCCACAATTACAGAAGCCTTTCAAGAATGGCTAAAAGCGCAAATTTTACAGTTGAGTGTGGATACGCTGAAGTCCAACGCTGTCACCTGTACGGCTTGTGGTGAAGTCCTTGGCACTTATATTGTTGATTACCAGGGTGAACGCTTTCGGCTGTCAATGGAAGAAGCCTATGCGTTTCTTAAATTTATACAGGAAAATTAAATCAGTACGGCATACTATGACATCGGGCAGCCGCCACCGTTCAAAGCGTTGTTTCTATTGCAGCAACGGGAACCGCGTGAGCGATCGCACGATGTTGTCCACAAAGCTGGACGGATGATTGATTGGGTTCCTCTCTAAACTTCGACGCTGCTGGAACCGACTCGTTAACGTCGGCAGTGAGGCTAAGATTAGCGTGGATGATGATCGAATGGCCGGATCTCAATATCGCAAAGTTTTGATGTCTGCATCAAGGGACAGCAGTGATTGAAACTAAGCTTAAGTGGACGACTACGACATGACGCGCTATGACCAGCAAGAGCGATCAGTTGCGAAGAACGGTGGAACCTGTCACTAAACTGCTGGCACTTGGGGTTCTTGTCCTCATCAGTATGGCCTCACGGGTGGCCGCGCAGTCGATCCAGCCTGCAAATGACGGCACGAACACGATCGTTAATGTCCCTACGAATCGCCCGAACCAATTTAATATCAGTGGCGGCACTCAGTCTGGCGCTAACCTGTTTCATAGCTTTCAGCAATTTAGCCTGAGTCAAAACCAGAGCGCGGTCTTTGTATCCAATCCACAAATACAAAACATCCTGGCGCGAATTGTGGGCGGTAGCCCATCATTCATTAATGGGCTGCTTCAGGTAGCGGGTGGTCAATCCAACCTGTATCTGATGAATCCCGCCGGTATTTTGTTTGGCAGCAA
>JAJPKC010000582.1 GCA_021323955.1 Oscillatoriales cyanobacterium Centralia_MAG_596
AAGCGTTTGATCACAGCCGACCAGGTAATTGAACGCTTATGTACGGCATTAAATACGTGAGCGCTTTCGGGTTGGAAAAATGGCGGCGCGGTGCAGCCGTGCAAGTTTGAGTGAGTTTCAGCCTTGTCTGTCCTACACTGAGGAAGAATTATTCTATTTATGACTCCAGCAGGATGACAGCGCATGGCAACCACGCCCAAAGTTTTAGCATTTGCAGGCAGCACGCGGTCTGATTCTTATAACAAGAAGCTGGTCAAAATTGCCGCTCAAGGGGTGAGAATGGCAGGTGCGGAGGCAACATTCATTGATTTGCGTGACCTATCCCTCCCCTTGTTCGATGAGGATTTAGAGGCCAAAGAAGGACTTCCCGCCAATGCCCGACAGTTCAAAGATTTGCTGCTGGCACATGACGGCTTATTGATCGCCTCGCCGGAGTACAACAGTTCCGTCACAGCCGTTCTTAAGAATGCGATCGACTGGGCCTCCCGTCCGGTTGAAGGTGAGGCCTCACTGGGCTGTTTTGTGGGCAAGGTTGCTGCCATCATGAGTGCCTCTCCCGGTGCGCTCGGTGGTTTGCGAGGTCTAGTCCATCTGCGATCGATCTTAGGCAACATCAGAGTGCTTGTGCTGCCCGATCAAATTGCGGTGCCCAAGGCCTACGAAGCCTTTAACCCTGATGGCAGCTTAAAAGATGCGAACCAGCAGGCTGCCGTTGAAAATCTTGGTGCCACTGTCGCAACCGTGGTCGCAAAACTCAAGGCATAGCATTGAGAATCTTGCGGGTAAGGGCTCATATCACCCATCACCAACGCCAAATCGGTAGAATGGGGAAAACGATCGCGAGTAAGCGCCATGATTCCAACTGTAATTGAGCAATCTGGTCGGGGCGAACGTGCCTTTGACATCTACTCTCGTCTGTTGCGGGAGCGGATTATATTTTTGGGACAACAGATTGACGCCGATTTAGCCAATCTAATCGTGGCTCAGTTGCTCTTTCTGGATGCCGAAGATCCAGAGAAAGACATTTATGTATACATCAACTCGCCGGGTGGTTCGGTCTCGGCAGGGATGGGCATTTACGATACGCTGCGACATATCCGCCCGGATGTATCCACCATCTGTGTCGGATTGGCTGCGAGCATGGGCGCGTTTCTGCTCAGCGCCGGTACTAAAGGTAAGCGGATGAGCTTGCCCCACTCGCGCATTATGATTCACCAACCGCTCGGTGGTGCTCAAGGGCAGGCCACCGATATCGAAATCCAGGCGCGCGAGATCCTGTACCACAAGCAGCGATTAAACGAAATGCTGGCAGAGCATACAGGGCAGCCGATCGAGCGCATTCAGGAAGACACCGAGCGTGACTTCTTTATGTCGGCTGAAGAGGCGAAGGACTATGGTTTGGTGGATCAGGTGATCGATCGCCGACCCTCTGCTACGCGCCCAGTCGTCGTCAAGTAAGTCGTCGTCAAGTAGTGGTGGCGATCGCGCGGACGTAACATGTGATGTTCAGATTAAAAGCGGTAGGCGATAGAGGGATGAAAAACCCTCTATCGCCTACCGCTTTTTGTTGCTTACTGCTTTTTGGAGCAGTCTGTCTAGCTGCGCGTTTCCACTTCCTGCTTCTGCACCTCAGCCTTAGACGGTTGTGGTGCATCCGCCAGAACTTTATCCGGTGTTTGCTGCTGCACCGACTCATCAGGCTTCATCCATTCGGTATGGAACACACCATCCTTATCCACACGCTGATAGGTGTGAGCACCAAAGTAATCGCGCTGTGCCTGGGTCAGGTTTTGGGGCAAGTTAGCACGACGGTAGCTGTCGAAGTAATCGAGTGAGGCGCTGAAAGCAGGCACCGCGATCCCCAGTCTTGCTGCCGTTGCTACCACATCCCGCCACGCTTCCTGCTTGTCCAAAATCGTCTGCTTGAATTCAGGAGCCAGCAGCAGATTGGGCAGTGCGGGGTTTTCATCAAAAGCATGCTTGATCTTATTCAAGAAGCCAGCCCGGATGATACAGCCGCCCTTCCAGATCCGCGCACATTCACCCAGATCTAGCTCAAAGCCATAGGTTGCTGACGCCTTGCTGAGCAGTGCCATTCCTTGAGCGTAGGAGCACATCTTGGAGCAGTACAGCGCATCACGCACTTTGGTGATGAAGGCAGCAACATCACCGTCAAATTTTGCAGTGGTGCCAGTTAGCTCTTTAGAGGCTTCGACCCGCTCGGTTTTGTACGACGACAAAATCCGTGCCGTCACGGCAGCAATGATGGTAGGAATCGCCACCCCAATTTCCAGAGAATCCGTCACCGTCCAGCGTCCAGTGCCCTTTTGCCCAGCCGCATCCAGAATCACATCGACGAGAGCCGAACCCGTATCGGGATCAATCTTCTTGAAAATGTCTGCTGTAATTTCGATCAGGTAGGAGTTCAGTTCGGGGGTATTATTCCACTCGGTAAAGATTTCGTGTAACTGGGGTGCCTTCAGCCCCAGCACGCTCCGAAGCAGATCGTACGCTTCGGCAATGAGCTGCATATCGCCATATTCGATCCCGTTGTGCACCATTTTGACGTAGTGCCCAGCCCCACCGGGACCGATATAGGTTACACAGGGGCCATCGTCTACTTGAGCCGCAATTTTAGTCAGAATTGGCTCCAAATACTGGTATGCCTGCTTGGTGCCACCCGGCATCAGGCTAGGGCCATTCAACGCACCTTCTTCACCACCGCTAACGCCCATACCAATAAAGGTAAATTTAGCGGATTCCAGATCTTTGGCGCGGCGTTCTGTGTCGGTGAAGAGGGAGTTACCACCGTCAATTAAGATATCACCCTCGTCCAGAAGTGGCTTGAGCTGCTCGATCGTGGCATCAACGGGGGCACCCGCTTTCACCATAATCAAAATTTTGCGAGGACGTTCCAATGCTGCAACAAACTCTTCGAGCGAGTAAGCGGCGACCACATTCTTACCCTTTGCTCGTTCTGCCATGAAGGCATCTGTCTTTTCACGGCTGCGGTTGTAAACGGCGATGGGGAAGCCATTACGCTCGACATTGAGCGCCAGGTTTTCGCCCATTACCGCGAGACCAATTACACCAAAGCTTTGTGCCATAAGATTCTCTGCTTAACTCTGCAAGTGCTTGGGCTGTCCAATCCCCTTCAGGGTAGCTTGAACCTCTCGGGTTAGCCTGGAAGATAATCTTAAGCTGTCGTGTGGTTAGCGGGGAGAGCGGCGCGTGGAGCGGGCAAATGACGCTCAGCGGTTTAAATGGTGCAAAACTCTCTGCCTCAACTTCAGCACTTCCTGACAGAATCAATCTGTACACTATAGATTAGTTGTTCGGCATAGTTTGGAGCAGCGATATGCTGGCATATATTCTGGCACTGGTGGTTGGTTTGAGCAGTTTTGCTCTCTACATGGCGGCATTCTTTTTCCCAGAAGTCCATCGAAAAAATGACTTTATCTGGAGCGGCGTCGGGTTATTTTACGCCTTGGTGCTTTGGGTTTGTGCCGGACGCATTACAGGCGGTGTACTGCTAGGGCAAACGGTCAGCGTCGCGCTGCTGGGCTGGTTGGGTTGGGAAACCTTGACATTGCGACGGCAGATTGCACCGCGCGATCTGCAAACCGTAACGCCGTCTGTAGGGGAACTTCAGGCCACAGTCTTACAGGGTCTATCGCATCTGTCTAAACCTGAGACGATCGCTCAGTTTTCCAAACCGCTGGCCAAGCAGTATGCCAAACTTAGAGCCTGGCTTGAAGCGCTGATCAGCACATCAACCAAGCCAACTCAGCCGACTCAACCAACGCCCCCTGCCGTCGAACCAGACCCGCCGTATGTGCCGCTCACACCTGCCGATTTTGCGGATGCAGGTCGTCGTGCCAAGCCAACAACCGATGTCAGCGCGCCTCAGGTGAAGTCCGTGACAGCGATCGCGCGCAAACCACCTGCGGAAAACCACTCACGCGAGACGATCGCCAAGCAGGTACAGGACGTCTTCAAAGGGCTAACCCAAAAGCGTGAGAGTAAACCTGTCTACGTCCGGAAGCAGTTTCGCACGCCAGAAGCTGAGCCGATGCCCACCACTGAAGATAAATCAGATAAAGCGAGCGACAGTCAACCCCTCGTGCCGCCGCTGGAACCACCAAGTGCGGCGAGTGTGAGCGCAACAGTCATTGATATTGTCGAGCAGGAAGAACTGGCTCCACCCCCGGCAGCCACGGATGCTGATTCCCCGGATGCTGACTTAACGGATGCTGACTCAAAGGCTGAGACGAGCCAGTCCCAATAAGCACCTACACATAAGTTTGGTCGAGGTAACACCAGCGCCAGTTTTCACCCGGCTCAAAGGATTTGACGATTGGGTGCCCCATTGCCTGAAAGTGTTTGGTGGCATGCTTGTTCTTAGACGAATCGCAGCAACCAACATGGCCGCAGGTCAGGCAAAGACGAAGATGAACCCACGAATCGCCGGTTGCAAGGCATTCCTCGCACCCATCAGCGCCAGGTGTGACCGCTTGAATTTGGTCGCGGTGGTTACAGGATGGCATGAGATGTCCTTTCGCAATGAATACTGATCCTTACCCAGATTAGGACGCAAACAGTATTTGCTCAAGTTTGCTCTGCGCAATCATTTTTCCCTGCTTGATGACGGTTCTTGCTATGGGAGCCGCGCCGATCGCCTCTGTGACCGACGTTGCGCTGAGGATCACTAAATCGGCCACATTCCCTGGCGCAATATCGTGGTTGGGTAGCCCAATCGCGCGAGCGGCCTGTGTCGTGGCCATTGCCAAACACTGCTCGTGACGTGCGATCGTGCTGAGCTGGAGCGTTTGCGCTAACAGCGTACACATCTTCAGCACATCACCATCGCCGAAGGGCGTAAATAGATTCTGCACGTTATTGGTCGCCACACCGACTGTGACGCCATGATCGGCAAGTGTATGAACGGGTGCAATGCCGCGACGGACATTGTGAGTGTCTCGACGCGCCATCATGTAGAGGTCAGTTGACGGCAGGGCTAAAATCGCAATGCCAGCGTCGGCTGTAGCTGTAGCGATCGCATTCAAAGCATCGGGCGGCAGCCCACCCAGTTTTGTCATGTGCCCCAGACAAACCCGCTGCTGCCACCCGCGCTTTTGCGTTTCAGCAATCACCATGGGCAGCAGCAAGGGCGCATCGTCGTCGAGAAAGTCTAGATGAAAGTCCACATCGCAGTTAAACTCCTGGGCAATCTCGAAGACAATGCGAATGTTTTGTTCGGGATCGGGATCAACGTAGGGAGCAGAGCCAATTACATCCCCACCCAGCGACATCGCCTGCCGCAGCAATGTTTCAATGCCTGGATGGTTGGTGATCCCCTCCTGCGCGAAGATAGCCAGTTGGAGTGTGATGCCCCAAGCATATTCCTGACGCAAGGGGAGTAGCGCGTTGATGCCGGTGAGTTGAACGACTGGATCCACTTCAACGTGCGATCGCATCGCGGTTGTCCCAAACGCGATCGCTTGTTCAATGACTCGTCGCGATCGAGCCTGGATGTCCGCCACGGTGAAGCCCTGTTTTGCCGCCAGCGTCTCCTGCAATGCCTCGCGAAAGGTTCCAGTTTGCCATCGTACTCGATCAAGTAAATAGGCTTTATCGAGATGAATGTGGGCATCAACCAGACCGGGGATGACCAGTTTGCCCTGGGCATCGACGGTTGTAGTGGCCGGTTCGGGAAGGAAATCGGCAATGGCAGCAATTTTGCCGTCTGTAATGCCGATCTCCCACAGGTGCGATCGCCCGATCAATTGAGCATTCGTGATTTTTAGATCCATGCGTGTTGTTGCCGTGTCACTCTTACCGTTAGCTTAATGGTGTTGGCATCCCAAAATCTGTATGACTGTCGAACGACCATCAGCCGATTCATCCCCATTTATGACCGTGTTGACTCAGGCTGCCGCCGCATTTCAAGCAAATACGAGTCGTCCCAGTGCTGAACTCGTTGTCAGAGCGTTACTACAGGCAGAAAAAGCCACTAAGCAAGAGCGTGTCAGCTATCCTTTTGAGTCCCTTTGGGGGCACTGGCGACTGTGTTTTGCGACGGGCACACGCAAAGCGCGGCGTGGCGGCATCGTTTTGGGCAAGGGCTTTTACGTGCCACAATTTGCTGTCGCCCAGATTTCGTTCGGCGGCGTGACTGGTTCACATGACGAGTCTGGCAAAGGCACGATCGGTAATCAGGTTGAGGTCGGCCCTGTGCGCCTGCGGTTTACTGGACCAGCCCGCTACCGGGGTCAGAAAAATCTGCTTGCGTTTGACTTTACCCAGCTGCAAATTGGCGTTCTGGGCAAGACGGTCTACGATGGCGGGGTACGGGGTGGAACGCGTAAGACCGAAGCGTTTGACAGTCAATCGATCGCCCGCCTGCCATTTTTTGCCTTTTTTATCGTCACCCCTGATTTCATTGCCGCGCGTGGACGTGGGGGTGGATTAGCCATTTGGGTGAAACAGGCACTCTCGACGGACGATTCCAGGTAATGCCCCGATCGTGTTGGGTGTATTGGTCGATTTAGCGATCGACCACCTGTACATCCGGCAATCGGGAATCAAGGAAACGATTCATCCAGGTTTCCAGATACACCTGATTCTGGCGCTGCTGTTCTGGATCGGTCGTGTTCAACGGGTGGGGGGCTAATCCAAAGATGGTTGCGGTCGTCACGCAGAACATTGACTTTTGAAACGTTTCGCAGATTTTGACGCGCAAATCGCTTTCACCCCGCAGCCCAGTCCGATAGACATCCAGCAGATAATCCGGTAGAAAGTGCCGCATGTCTTGCATTAACAGCGTTGGTGGAATGCCAGCGCCCCCGATCGGCAGTGGGTCGGCGTACAGCGCACCATAGGTAAATCGACTCTGATCAGGTGGAATGGCGTATAGTTGGGCATTGTAGGAAACCGTACCCGAGAAGGGTGTCCCGCGAAAAAACACCGCTTCTACGTACGGCACCGCCGCGTCTGGCAGAAACATCAATCCTTTAGATTTGGGAATAATGTCGTAGGTCTGGCCATGAATCGTTACGGCGTAAGTGATTGGTAAACCAGCCGCTGCGACTAATCCATCCAGGATGTGCGTCACGACCTGTGAAATTGAGTGGATTTCACCGCGATCGTAGCGATCGGAGAGCAGCAGAAACATTTCACTCATTACCTTCCAGAACTGCCCCAACGTGCTGTAGTAGGCCAGTTGTCTGACATGCTCAAGCAAAAATTCTGGAAATAGACGATGTAGCCCCTGTAGCCAGAGATTGGACTTAATTCTGGCGGCGATCGCCTGCTGCGCGCGATCCCGAAACTCTGGCGTATCGATGTACGCATCTAAACCACCGCCACCATGCCAGAACATGGCCTTCATGCAGTATTCGGCGTACTCAAAATTGATCCGATCGTGCCACCAGTGGCGGAAGAGCTTTGCAGGCGACATTTCCCCATTGAAGTATTTAAAGAAGGGGAAAAACACCAGGAACTGGTGCTCCGAGATGTAAAGCAGGTTGCGATAATACGCATCCAGCACCACACCGTAACTCTTCAAAATTCCAACCACTTCCAGCACATTTTCCGGCGTGTCCGGCACCAGAGCACCACCCGCTTTCAACCGATCAATATAGGCAGATAGCGGATGCGGGGGCGGTGCAGGGCGAACCTTAAGCGTATCTGTCATGGCGTTGCAGTAGGGGCGACAAAGGGTAGGGGGAGCGAAAATACGAGGAAAGGATGCTCTGCATGTGTAGCTATGAACTGTGCACAAGCGTCGATGCTTCATGACGGCTGGCTTCTAGCATCTGACGGCTGACTGCATCGGTGTCGTTCAATGCTACATCTGGCCTGCTATCCGTCCGTTGAGCGATCGCCGACGATGCGTGGATCAGTTCAGTGGTTGTCGTTTCACTGTAATGTACCAGCCAGTTGGGTTGCAAACCCAGCGCCACAATGAGTACCGCCAGCACCATAGCCGGAATGCGATCAATCCAGTACACAGGTGGCAGATTCATCACCTGTGGCGACAGTCGCCCAAAGAACGCGCGATTCACCAGGAGCAAAAAGTAGACCGCCGTTAAGCCCGTCCCGACCATACACAGCAAGGTCTGGACGGGAAAGACTGGAAAACTCCCCCGAAAGACCAAAAATTCCGAAATGAATCCAACCATGCCCGGAATACCGGAGCTTGCCATAACGCCCAAAATCATGAGGCTACCAATGAGGGGCAGGCCACGCTCCGGATTCAGCAGTCCCCGTAACACCTCCAAATCACGGGTGCCCGCTTTCTGGTAGACCACACCCACGAGCAGGAACAGCATTGCGGCAATCAGTCCGTGGCTGATCATCTGACACACGGAGGCCAGAAGGCTGAGGGGGGTTGCGGCTGCCGCGGCTAAAAGCACATAGCCCATGTGCCCGATCGAGCTGTAGGCGACCATTTTTTTCATATCGGTTTGAGCGATCGCCATAAACGCGCCATACAGCACACTAACAGCTGCCCACGTGGCCAACCAGGGAGCCAGCACTGTCCAGGCTTCGGGAAATAGCCCAAACCCAAACCGCACCAACCCGTAGGTTCCTAACTTCAGCAGTACCCCTGCCAGCAAGACAGAGACGGGGGTTGAGGCCTCAACGTGAGCATCGGGCAGCCAGGTATGAAACGGCACTAGCGGAATCTTAATACCAAACCCAACCAGGAGTGCTCCAAGCAGCAACAACTGCTGACCGATCGGCAAGATTTGCGACAGCAGCGGATCGTAGTCAAACGAGGTAGACCGAGTGAGCAACGTAAGGCCCAAAAACGCCACCAGGATTAAGACGCCCGAGATAGCGGTATAGATCAGGAACTTAGTTGAGGCATATCCTCGTCTGGCTCCGCCCCAAATCGCAATCAGCAGATATAGCGGAATCAGTTCTAGTTCGTAGAACAAAAAGAACAACAGTAAATTTTGCGCCAGAAACGCCGCTGTCACGGCGGCATTCAGCAGCAGCAGCAGCGTGTAATACAGGCGCGGCCGCTGCACCGTTGCCTCACTGCTGACGATCGCAATGCCTGTGAGCAGTCCATTCAGCACAATCAGCGGCAGCGACAGACCATCCAGCCCCAACTGATAAGACAGTCCCAGAGTCTCAATCCAGGCAAAGCTCTCCGAGAACTGCATTCCCGACTGTCCCGGATCAAACTGGCTGCCAAGCACGAGCGTCAGGATGAACACAATGCCGATTGTCACCAGAGCCACTGGTCGTGATCGTTGCGGTGAGGATGAATCAGTCACCAAGCCGAGGAGAACCGCGCCCAACACAGGTATCCAGATCAAAGCACTGAGCATCATGGCACTCCAAAACTACCAAGCAAACCAAATTAGAAAACCGCCTACCAGACTGACCGCGACCAGAATGGTCAGCAAATACACTTGGGATTGTCCAGAAGCGCTGTACTTCAGGCTTTCACCACTGAAAATTGAGGCAAGGCCCATAAAGTTGACCAACCCATCAACGATGTAGCGATCGCACCAGTTACTGAACCGCGAAATTAAGACGACACCGCTCACGACGCTGACATGGTAGAGGCGATCGATATAAAAGTCGTAGGACAATAAATCCTGAATAAACCGCCAGGGTAACTGCACCGAGCGAGACCATGCCTTGTGTAAGTAAATATTGGCCCCAATGCCACAGCCGACAATGCCCGATAAAACCAGTAGCAGTGCCGCTGTATGGTTGAAATAGGCCCACTCTGGCAGCAATGACAGGCGCAGCATCGCTACAGGAATGAGAAGCGTCACCACAATCAGGCACACCATGGGTACGGCCATCGCCCAGCCAACCTCCGGTGCCCGACGGGTCTTTTGCTGAGGCGGACCTAAAAACACCAACCGAAACACCCGTGTCAGGTTCAATGCGGTCAGTCCGTTGACGAGTAACACCACACCGACCAGCCAGGGTTGTTCTGTCCAGAAATCTTCCAGACCCAGTCGCAGCGCCCAAAAACCTCCCAACGGTAGCATCCCCACCAAACCAACCGACGCTACTACAAACGCGGTTGTGGTGACGGGCATCCGTGACCATAGCCCTCCCATTTCGGTCATGTCCTGGTTATGGGTCGTTGTAATCACCGACCCAATACTCATGAACATCAGCGCTTTTGCGATCGCGTGCGCAAATAGCAACAGCAGCCCAAATCCAGTCCACTGGGTGCCAACCGAAATAAACACTAGCCCCAGGTAAGCGCTGGTGGAGTGAGAAAGGGCACGCTTGATATCAATTTGCGCCATCGCCACTAATGAAGCACCGATCGCGGTCATCGTTCCAATCACAATGAGCGCTGTCAGCGCGACGGGCGAGAGGTTCAGAATGGGCTGAAGCTTGATCAAGACGTAAGCGCCACAGGCGACGACCACCGAGTTACGCAAGATTGACGCTGGATTAGGGCCTTCCATCGCCTCATCCAGCCAGAGATGCAACGGAAACTGAGCGCATTTGCCGATCGGTCCGGCAATCAGCGCCAGTCCCAACAGCGTCGATGTGACCGGCGACAGCGTTGTGGTTTCAGCCCACTCGTATAGATCAGGGAACGTCATGCTACCGCTCAAGCTGAATAGCGCCACCACCCCCATCAGGAGGAGGATATCACCCACACGCTTTGTCAGGAACGCATCGCGCGCCGCCGTGACAACCAGAGGCTGCGCATACCAGAAGCCTACCAGCAGATAGGTCGAGAGCGTCAGCATTTCCAAAAAACCGTAGGTCAACAGCAAAGAATTGCTGATGGCCAGGCCGCTCATGGCCCCTTCAAAGAACCCCATTAGGCCAAAGAACCGTGCCAGCGCCCAATCCTTTTCCAAATAACCC
>JAJPKC010000112.1 GCA_021323955.1 Oscillatoriales cyanobacterium Centralia_MAG_596
CACCGAGTATGGCAGGGTTAAATCTGGTGCATGAGGTGACCACACCCACTAGCTATGAGTGGTCTGATACAACCGACTCAGTCTGGGAATTTGGGCCAACGGCGCAATCTGCTGATGGGTCACCCCTTACTGTCGTGGCGATCGACTTTGGTATTAAACGAAACATTTTGCGTCGTCTTGCCAGCTATGGTTGCCGCGTCATCGTCGTCCCTGCCGACACCCCACCGGCAGAAATTCTGAAATACGATCCGGATGGAATTTTTCTCTCAAACGGGCCTGGCGACCCAGCTACGGTGAGCGAAGGAATTGCGACGACGAAAGCGTTGTTGACTAGTCAAAAGCCCATCTTTGGCATTTGTATGGGGCACCAGATTTTGGGGCTATCCCTGGGGGCGGAAACATTTAAGCTCAAATTTGGGCATCGAGGGCTGAATCAGCCCTGTGGATTGCATCAGCAGGTCGAGATTACAAGTCAGAACCACGGTTTTGCGATCGCCGCTGACTCTTTGCCCGATGCTGACGTCGAAATTACGCACTTAAACCTGAATGACCGTACTGTAGCAGGGCTGCGTCATAAGTCACTGCCGCTGTTTTCGGTGCAGTACCATCCTGAGGCCAGCCCTGGCCCCCACGATGCTGATTACTTGTTTGAACGGTTTGTCCAAACCATGCGGGAGCGATCGCCAATGAAAGTCTAGACGGCAACCCGTAAATCGATGCGAAGCCCAACCGGGCGTAACGAAGTTTGATGTTTCGGTAAGCATAAAATCTGAAGCTCATTGCATCACAATTCGTTAATATAGATGTCCAGTGGTTCGCTAAGATATTGACACTTTGAGCAGCCCCTCAGTAGTAAATTTGCTGTTGAGGCGGTATACTTAAGCGTCGAATAAAGAATTAGAAAGCCTAGGAGGGTTTTATTCCTGAGCAACTGACCCTGACTGTCAGCTTGAGAGGCACGCGTGAAGTTAGGGATAATTATCAGCTATTTCGCCTCACGGGTCTCTTGGACGCCTTCTCGGAGCCAACCTTTCGCAAGGTGCTCACTAAAAACATTGAGGATGGTCCCAAGCACATCATCTTGGATCTCTCCAAAATTGACTTCGTCGATAGCTCCGGTTTAGGGGCGCTCGTACAGTTGGCCAAAAAAGCGCAAACTGCTGAGGGTACTCTGCAGATCGTCACTAATCCGCGAGTCACTCAAACGGTGAAGTTAGTTCGTTTGGAGCAGTTTCTGGCGTTGCAGACTTCGGTGGATGTTGCGATCGAAAACGTCAAATCCGCCTGACCTGATTAATGGATATCGATGTGGGACGCTGTTGGACGCCGAATTCCACGGTAGGTGCAGGTTTTGTCGGGCGGTCTGGCATGGCCAATCGTGCCGTCGTCGCATCTATCCTGCTAGTGATTTATCCGTCAATCGATGCGGTCAAGTGACTGCATCGTGCTCTATTAAACTGGCCAAGGCAATACTGAGTGAGGCTCTGCCAAACGTTCTGTAAGCGATGCATATGAGCCGTTTTTTTCGTTGGGTCTGGCAAAGTTCTTGGTGCAGTCCTGTCACCTTGATGCTAGGGATGGTTATGGCTATTGTACTATTGACCAGTCACCCCCTCCTGGCGATTGCCAGTGATGCTACCGTCCAATCACCCCTACCCCGCAATGCTATGAGTGCACTCACCCCATTAACTGACAGCGAACTCCAATTGGCAATTGGCCAGTTGAGCGGTTGGAGTGTTAAAGACGGAAAATTGCATCGGCAGTTTCAGTTTGCCTCCTTTGTGGAAGCCTTTGGGTTTATGTCCAGTCTGGCGTTGGTTGCCGAAGCGGCTGGGCACCATCCAGAGTGGTTTAACGTTTACAACCGCGTCACGATTGACCTGACCACCCACGATGCAGGCGGTATCACAATCAAGGACATTGATCTGGCGCGGAAAGCGAACGAACTGGCGAAGTAAACGGATAACAACGAATCGCTATCCTGCTAGCTAGCGACATCTTCAAAAAACAAGCCCCCGAGGTCGTTTGGGGGCTTTGTGCTAAGGAGTGATGAAGCGAGAGTAATACAAGAGTACTGTCCGGACTTGCACTTGTCAATCTAAAGTAAATTTCTTGGCAAGCAATGTGAACTTCTCAGCAGAACAGAAAATTCTTGCGGAATAACAAGGCACTACTCTGGAGAATTTATCTAGCGGTAGTTCGTTTTGACAATGGCCGTTGCGTTGATCCGTCGACTTTTGATGCGCCTTGTCCTGACTGATTGGCGATCGCCGCGAAAGAAGACCTTGTTTGCCCCTCCGCTAGATTAGATCGTTTATGACAAATACATCCTCACAGTCCTCGCAAGACTCACTGCTCATTGTTGCCCCAACCCCTGTTCCGACTGCTCCAGCTGTTGGTTTTGTGATTATTGCACTTTCGTTTACCGTTGTGGCGTCCTGGTTTGGTTATAAGAAATATCGCACCCACCAGCGATCGCGCTTGCTCAAACGCCAGGTTGCCATGCTAGAAGCCATGTGGCGAATTAGTTCGACCAAATAGCAGACGGTATTGCCCACTCGATTCGACAGGTTGCGCGGATTCAGGTATCTTCGTCAAAGGTCTGAGGTGTCTGATGAGCGATTGCAACCGGAATCACCCCCCTGGTATGAGTGAGGCGGATACGTCCGGATTTACCCATTTCATGCTGAAGGAAATCTACGAGCAGTCAACGGCGGTGCAACGCTGTTTGACTGCCTATCATCAGCTTGACTGGTGTAACACCCAGGCACCTGGCATCAGTCCATTCAACCTTAACTTGCCAGATACCCTCTATCGCCAACTGGCACAGGTTCAGGTTGTGGCCTGCGGTACTAGCCGCCATGCTGGTTTGGTGGGACAGTATTGGCTGGAGCAGATGGCAGGGATACCGACGCGGGTGCGATCAGCGTCGGAGTTTGTGTCTGCGCCGTTGCCGCTGGTTGCCAATACATTGACGATCGCCATTACCCAGTCGGGCGAGACAGCCGATACGCTGGCCGCCGTTGCGACAGAGCGCGATCGTCAATCGTCACAGAATCCTTCGCCATCCTGGCTTCTAGGCATCACCAATCAGCCCGAAAGCGCATTGGCAAACCTGGTTGATTTCACGCTGCCGACGCTTGCTGGCGCGGAAATTGGCGTCGCGGCCACCAAAACGTTTCTCACCCAACTGGTCGTATTGTATTGTCTGGCGTTAGACCTGGCTTTTCGCCAGCACCGTCTGACTGCCGAAGCACTGTGTTTGCGGTTAGCAGCGCTGGAGTCGCTGCCGGAAATATTAACGACACTGCTTGAGCAAGAGCATGAATCGATTCGGCAACTGGCGGTGTCGCTGGCGGCGGTTGAAGATTGTGTGGTGATCGGACGCGGTGTGAATCGCGCGATCGCGCTGGAAGGTGCCCTCAAGCTCAAGGAAACCACCTACATCCATGCGGAAGGTTATGCGGGGGGTGAGTTCATGCATGGGCCGATCGCGATGCTGGATGAAACGGTGCCCGTGATCGTCATTGCACCTGCAGGCAGTGTGTATGACCGGATAATCGCCAACGCCAGAACCATCAAAGCGAATGGTACGCCGTTAATTGGCATTACGAACACGCTGGATGGATCAGCCGTGTTTGACCATTGGATTAAAATTCCGGCGATCGAAGAATCGCTCTCACCCCTGCTGACGGTGGTGCCACTGCAGTTGTTAGCCTATGAAATTGCCGTGGAGCGAGGGCTGAATGTGGATCGACCGCGCCATATTACTAAGACGTTGAGCGGTTGACACGATCAGTCGTA
>JAJPKC010000378.1 GCA_021323955.1 Oscillatoriales cyanobacterium Centralia_MAG_596
CGTCCCCTGATGTTTGCGGGCGAGTGAATTGTCAATTTGAGAGAAGGGGGAAAAGAGCCGCTGTTGATCAGTGGCGCTAATGCCAATTCCAGTGTCCCAAACGCGGAAGTGAATCATGTCTGCTGCCGACTCTGAAGCAGCTCCAGCATTTGCGGTTGTATCCGATGACCGATCGTTGTCCACGGACGCCTGGAGCGGATCCAGTGGGACTGATCGATACACCTTCAGCCCAACCGTCCCGGATGGGGTAAATTTAATTGCGTTCGCAAGCAGATTCAGCAGCATTTGCTTCAGGCGTCTGGGGTCAGCCACCATCCAGTCAACGCTGGGATCAAGCTCCATCTCTAACTTCAACCCCTGATTGAGCGCGCGTTCTCGCATCAAACCGACGACGCCTTCACAGAGGTCTGGTATGGCGATCGCTTGCAGGTCTAGATCAAGACGGCTGGCCTCCAACCGCGAAAGATCCAGGATGTCGTTAATGAGGTCGAGCAGGTGCTGGCCGCTATCGTGGATACGCTCGATATAGTCATACTGCTTGGGGTTCAGTTCGCCGACGAACCCCTGGAGCAGAACGTTAGAAAATCCCAGAACGGCTGTCAGTGGAGTCCGCAATTCATGGCTGGTCGTCGCAATAAACTCTTGCTTGAGCCGCATCGTCTCGGCAAGATTGTGGTTTTGGGTTTCCAAAAGCTGCCACTCTTGCTTGAGCTCTGTCACATCACGGCTGACGCTAATGACGCGCTGCACCGCTCCGGTCGGGGTTGTGATTGGGGTATAGACCGTTTCAAAAATCCGGGTGCCCTGCGCGGTGGCCAATTCATGGTTCACTAACGCTCGCTCACCCGTCTGAAACGCGTGCTGAATCACTCCATCCAGATATTCGGCCGTTGCTCCTAGCAGCTCTTGGTTGGTTTTGCCCACGATCGCCGCTGCTGGCAAGCCAATCAATGCACTGCCTGCCGGGTTAATCGATAAACAGCGCAACCGGGAGTCATACTCGATAAAGATGTCGGTTGAGGTTTCCAGGAACGAGCGAAAGTAGTCGGTGCTGAGGCGTAGTTCGTGCTCCTGGCAGTGCAGGTAGGACTGGCGTAGCGCAATCGCACACTGGTTGGCCACTTGCTCGATGAGCGTAATCTCGGCTGGTTCCAGCGATCGCGCCTGTCGATAAAAGACGGTCACGACCCCAATCAATCCCTGGTCGTCCATGATGGGGCTAATGGTTTGAGGACGGTGCCAGTAATCCAGCGTGGATCGATCGGCAACTGTGGCGTGCTCCCCACCAGTCAATGATTTGGCTGCGGGATCGTCAAAGGTTTGGATGGTTGCGCCAGTAGCGAGTTCGAGTGCGGGCGATCGCAGACGCTGCTGATAGATTTTGGGTAACTCCTGGAGCGATCGCGCCTGACCCACTAGCGAGGGTTCCCAGTCACATCCAACCGCAATGCATTCATGACAGACCGTGAGCAGGTCTTGTTGCGGGTCAAACAGGCTGGCAATGCAGCGGTCAACCGCGAGAGTCTGGGTTAGCCCTTCCACCGCCGCTTGCAGCACTTGATCGGCATCTAAATGTTGTCGCAACGTTTCAGTTAAGTGATGCACCAGTTGCTCAAATTTCAAGGACTGGGCGAGTGATCGCGTCCGTTCACTAACGTGGTCTTCCAACTCTTGCGCCCGATCTTCCAGCGCTCGGAGTAACTGAGCCTGCTCCGAGGCTGTCGCCAATTGGGCAGCAACGGCTTGCAGTAAACGTTTTTCATCCACCGTCCACATCCGTGGATGGCGGCAATGATGAACCACGAGCAGCCCCCAGAGGTTGCGCGATTGCGGTTCTAGTGCTGTGTTCATGCGTACAATTGCCGCGACCATGATGCTGCGAACGTGTACCTGCTCCAACATGGCATGATGGCAATCGGCCAGGTCGCTGCTGAAAACATCGGTCACGGCCCACAGCCGCCCATCGCGATAAGCATCGAGGTAGGGAGGCGGAATACAGTCGGATGAGAACTGCTGTCCTCGCATGGTGGGGTAGGCCGGATCAACATCTTCGGCAAGGCAGACCCCACTGTAGTCAGAGAAAAACTGATAGGCAATGACCCGATCGGCGGCAAGCGTGTGACGCAAGCGTTGTACCGCAACCTGCAGGACTGACTGCAAATCGGCGGTCTGCATTTGGGTGAAAATTTCAGTGAGCAGTGCCTCCCGCGCGCGATAGTGCTGAACCTCGCATTCAATTTGATAGCGATCGCTAATATTCGTGACAAAGCTTAAAAGCATGCCATCGTCTGTTTCACCACTGTCCAGCAGCGTGAGGGTGACTTCAGTCCAAATCATGTCACCGTTGCGATGCTGATACCGCTTTTGAAATGTCTGCTGCTGCTGACCCCGCTCCACCATCTGCTGGAGCAACTGCACTTCGATCGCCAGGTCTTCGGGATGCGAAATCAGGCGATTGTCCAGTTGGCGCAACTGGTGTTGACTGTAGCCAATCAACCTGCAAAATGCTGGATTTGCATCGCAAATACTTCCATCCAACCGAAGCTGGAGAATACCGATCGGGGCCTGATGCAGGAGAAATTCTGGTGGAATGGTCTGATGTGGCACAGACAGTGGGGGATTGAGGGCGATGAGTGGCTTATTACTACTGCTATAAAAGCAGCAAATACCCCGGAACCAAGCAACACTGTACGTTCAACCGCAAATCTTTAACTGCAATCAATTTGCTCAACGAACGTATAAACCGGGTAGGATGCTTTTCTATTGTTCCCCGGATAGCCGATTGCAAAGTGGTTTGCATGTAAAGTTTTATCTGAAAAGCACCGGTCGGACGGGTGGCCTCAGCGAAGTCTGATAAATCCCGCCGCGCTGATCAAGTCCTGTCCCTGCGAGGTCAGCAAAAAATTAGCGTAGGCTTCGCCCGCTTGCTGCTCGATCGCGCCGTTTTGTTTCACGACGACAAACAGGTTACGAGTCAAGGGGTACTGTCCACTCTGGAAGGCACTCACGTTTAGCTTGTTGCGTTGCTGAGGGCACCGATCAGGCGGCACGAGTGGCCCCTGATACGGCGGGACAAACTGACCCGGCTCACGTCCGATTGGAATCGGTTTAATTTTGCACTGAGGCACCATTTCAGTGGCTGTCGAGAAATAGATGCCACCCAGACTGTTGGTGAGCCGACGCAATCCTTCGGTTGTTGTCCCGACATTCTGGACATTCGCTCCCACTTTACTGTTGCCCAGCAGCACTTCAACGGTGCCTGAACCTTCGGTTTGCAGCCGTACAAACGGCTGGATGGCCAGATTGGGGCCACCGACCTGATTCCAGTTGGTGACCTGACCGGCATAAATGGATCGGATTTGACTAATGGTGAGACCGGGGATATCCAGGCCTGGATTGACCGCGATCGCAATGCCATCGATCGCCACAGGAATCTGCTCAAGCTTGAAGCCCCGTTGTGCCGCATCCTTCGTTTCCTCATCGGAAACTGGGCGTGAGGACTGGGAAAACACGACTTCACCCCGCAGCAGCATTCGAATGCCAGCACCGGAACCGGGGGCACCTTCAACAGGATCAACGTACCGCAGCCGAAATTCCTGGCGGGCTGATTGGATGGCCGGATCGACCAGCAATCGAATCGGTGCCCAGGTTGTGCTGCCACCATAGCTAAACAATCCTGAGGGCACGTTTTGTACCGCTGCGAAGCTCTCGGCTGCCGGTTGTCCGGATTGGGTGGACGCGGGGGCACTCGTTGGTGAACCTGTTGATTGCGGCAACAACTGGCTTAAGTCACTCCCCGATCGCCGGGTAAACCACCAAAATCCTGCACCAATGAGTCCTGCTGTAATCAAAAAGGCAAGGAGCAGAGGGATAGTATCGTTCTTTCGAGACATACGCCAGGTGGTGAGGATGATAGTCAGATGGGGCAAAATGCCAGGGGCCGTGAGCTATGCGGGTCGAAATGATAGTGATGCCAACAGGGTTAGTTCCGGTTTATCTGGGGCATTGTTGAAAATCTCGATCGGGCACTAAAGGAACGTAGAGAGTAGATTGTAAATAATCCGAAAAAGTGCTGTCACCGCAATGGCTGCCAGGCCGGTTAACACGGCGATGACTACAACCGATACCAGTACATTTCCGCCAGCGACAGGCACGATCTTACGGAGCGGCGCGAAAAAGAGCACGATCGCCAGCGTAATGCCCGCCATGATGACTAGATCAACGCGTTCAATAATGCGACGCGACTGGCAGAAGATGAGCGCCCCTAGCACCACCACCCAAAAACCAGCGCTGATGAATGTCGTCCCCAACAGGCTGATGGTGGCGATCGCTAATAATCCTCCCTCGAAACCAGTAAAAGCGGCCGTGCCCAGCAGTTCCAACGTAGAGAAGGGGGCGATCGCGGGCTGCTGTGGGGTTGAGTGTACGGGC
>JAJPKC010000052.1 GCA_021323955.1 Oscillatoriales cyanobacterium Centralia_MAG_596
GCGCCAGTTCCTCCTTAAATTTTGCCTCCCACTCGTGCGGAATGGAGGCAAGGAGGGTTTGACGATCAATGGCGGATGGGTTATTGAGAGTCATTGCCCAAGACGAAAAACATTGAGCCGATCGCTGGTTGCTGTGCCAACCGAACTGGATGCAGTCGATGATGCAGTGGCAATAGTGTAGCGCAAGGATCGCAAGGAGCGATTTTAATCTGCCTCTTGTGGCAACGCTGGATCGGCAAACAGATCAAGCTGTTCGATTTCCTGCGATGCCAGAGCTTGCTCTACTTCAGCCGCAACGGTTTCAATTTCCTCTTCCAGCGCTTCGATCGTCGGCAAACTGCTCTGGAACAGAGTGGGTAACGGCGTTCCCATGTGGTAAGTCGAAATACCGATTGGTTTTTGAACATCGCGGAGCGCATACTCGGCGATCGTTTTGCTCTTGGTGCGGCAAAGGATAATACCGATCGTTGGGTTATCATCCGCACCGCGCAGCAGATCATCGACAGCCGAAACGTAGAAGTTCATCTTCCCCGAAAATTCTGGCTCAAAGCCGACTACCTTCAGGTCAATCACTACAAAGCAGTGCAGGCGGAAGTGATAGAACAACAGGTCGATTCGGTATTCTTTGCCATCCACGACCAGTGGATACTGGCTGCCAACGAAGGAAAAGCCAACGCCTAATTCCAGCAAGAAGGCCCGGATGTGTGTAATCAGCGCACTCTCTAGCTCCCGCTCTAAGGCTTCTTTGCCTAAACTGAGAAAATCGAATGAATAGGGATTTTTAATGACCTGCTGTGCAAGTTCCGATTGGGGGTCAGGTAGGAGACGGCTAAAGTTGGTGATCGCGCTACCCTGTCGGCGATAGAGTTGGCGATCCATCTGGTGCACCAGAACATTGCGGCTCCAGCCATACTGAATGGTTTGCTGGATGTACCACATCCGTTCTTCTGCGGTCTTGACTGTGTCCAAAATCCGCACATTATGACCCCAGGGAATTAGTGCAACAACCTGTTGCACAATTGCCTCATCTGGATAGGCTTCGGCAAACGCACGCATATAGTTAAGGTTGCGAGCCGAGAACCCTTTGATATCGGGAAATGCTTTGCGAAGGTCAGTGGCGAGGCGGTTGATGACTTTCGATCCCCATCCCTGCTGCTGCTGTCGGTACAGGATTTCCTGACCAATCTGCCAATAGAGCAGCACCAGTTCTCGGTTGACTGCCAGCGCTGCTTGCACCTGAGCATTGCGGATGCGCTCCTTCAGTTCCCGCAAGAGCTCATCGTAGCCTAAGTTTGACAGTCCACTATTCATTGCTGATCCCACGTTTGGGTATCTCTGTACTATACAGGCTGGCAAGGGTGTCAACGCTTAAGCCTACTTGATTACAACTCAATTTTGGACGATCACGGTTGAAATATATTGACTGAAGCTAATGTTCAGTGAGCCGTTTTACGCTTTCTACCCGCCGCGAGTGCGTCATCTAGCATCAACATTTTCCGATCAAGTCGACCGCATCTCTTGTAAATAGACTCATCCAGTTATGGAATCGGTGCTTCAGAGGCTAAGACCTTTGCTTTTGTGCTTTCCGTGAAGCACTAGTCGTCGATCTACGGTTTGACTGGACGGCTGTCTTATCCAACAAGAATTCCTCTGACTGCAACCTTGAGGTTATGAGACCCAGTAGCGTCGCTAACTCCATAAGGTCCATCGTTTCGATGGATTCATTCTTGATGGCCGGCAACGTTGATTGCGCTAGACGCATGCAAAAGTATAAGCGCGCGCCTGGCCGAATCTTTTCGAGGCCATCCAGCAAGGCTTCGATCGTCGAGGCTCTCGGATCAATTTTACCTTTAAGGATCTCAGAAATACGACTGCGATGCACCCCAGATGCTTCGTATAAAGCCGTTGCAGTGATTCCGTAGGCTGTAAGAGTATCACTTAAATATTCTGCTATTGATGACATACTATCGAGCGGTAAGACATACAATCGGGATAAGATTGGGCATCCTTAACCAGGGTGGCGGAAGGCTATCCGCAAACATGACCCAAACTACTTCCTTTAGTTGCAGCTAACTAAAGAGTCTGGGCTCCTGAACGTCGCCAGCGTCGCTAGTAGTGATTGAAGGAGGACTTGGTGGCAGTAGAAACTTACTGAATCAAAAACCCTGCTATCCATCAGACAGCAGGGTGCAAGGTAAAGGAATGATTGAAATGCAGAGCCGCCAGCTTTGAATCTGAAGCCATAAAGCAGTGCGATCAACAGTGCTTTACAAACGTTCTCAAACAATTGCAATCGCGTTCCTACGAGATTAGCAAGCTTTCGTCGATCCAGCCTTACACGTGAAACATGACGTGACTGTGCCCTCTTAAATATTAGCAGGGCTATGGCTTTGTGCAAACAAACCGCTGTAGTCCCCGCTGGGCATTGAGGCAACCACTTTAATTTTCAACATCAGGTTGTTTTGTGCATCAAACTGACTCCGTTGCTCCCAGAGAACGGCTGGATCATTTTCGTGACCAGTGTTCTCGGGGAGGGGTGTCACTATGAAGACGCTCTTCCCACGCTACGAGCCGTTTCCAGGTGACCCTCTGGGGGTTCGGCTGTGTGAAACCTTCCCATATCGCTGGAAGGCGATCCTCAAGGCCAACCATCCCGACAGTGCCTGGGAAACCCTGGACAAGTATCCCCTCAAGCCACGTGTACTCTGGCGTTACTGGCAGGACGCCGCCACCAATGTGGGTGTGCGTTTCGGCTACGAGACGCAGTACGGACTCATCGACATCGACGCCAGGAGCGCGCACCACCCGGCCCAGAACCCAGAGGCATTAGGCCAGATCAGGGCGGCGCTGGAGACGATCGGGCTGTGCCGTTCACTGCTCACCCGCTCCAGTGATAGCGGTGGTCTGCATCTCTGGCTCCCGTTACCGGTTGCTGTCCCCAGCTTCTGGCTGGCCACGGCACTCAAAGTTTGCCTCGAACAGCATGGGTTCATGGTCAGCCAGGGGCAGCTCGAAACCTTTCCGAACTGTAAGCAGTTCAACGCGGAGTACCAGGGGCATCGGTTACCCCTGCAGCCCGCATCGGGAGCGGCCTTACTCAACGCAGAGGCCCAGGTTGTACCCGGTGGCCTCGGTGCGTTCTTCCAGCAGTGGGACATCGCGGCGGCGGCCCAGGACATTGGTTTGCTCACAGTTAACATCGCCCTGGCCCGTGAGATCCAGACCCGACGGCGCTACCGCCTGACCCATACCGTCATCAAAGAGTGGCGTGAAGACTCAGAGACAGAGATCCGCGAAGGGTGGACGGGGCCCGGGCAGACCAACCACCTGCTCAAGACGATCGCGTGTTACGGCGTGGTGTTTGCCGGGCAGTCCGGGGAGGGGCTCGTCGCTTACATCGTACGTACCGCGATCGCGCTGCCGGGGTATCAGGAATGGTGCCGGCACCAGGCGCACATCGAGCAGCGGGCAGCGGAGTGGGCCAAAGCGGCCGAAGGTTACTACTGGGCACTGGGCACCCAGGGCTGTCGTTCCGGTGTGTTCCACCGTCAGGAAGCGGGGAACAACATTGTCAAACTTGACCGCAACCAGGAGCGGGCCGACGATGCCCGTCAGCGCATCCAACAGGCCGTGGCGTCCCTGGAAGCGGCACACACCTTACCGGACACGGTGTCGCGGCGCATGGACGCCATCGTGGCGATCGCCCGGTGCAGCCGACAGACGCTGCAAAAACACCCCGGGCTATGGCACCCCCGGCAGCGCCTGGAAACGAGCCGCGGCTCCAACCTAACCGTCAATATCATCCCACCCGTGTGTACCGACGACCAGGCAGGCGATCACGCCGATTTGATCGCACTTGTGCCAAACCCACTCAATTCCCCAAAACCCCATCAGGCCGGGATAGTACACACCCATGCCCCACAAATGAAGGGTGTAGGGGCCGGTGACGGTGGCTCCGAAAAAGCTCTTCACCCAATGCTCCTCGCAGAAAACCGCTTCACAATGACCGAAAGTGTCACAGCCAATGGGTGCGGCAATGGGGCTGAAAGTGCAGCGTTAGAACCAATCGAGCGTTTTCCACAGGCCGCAAGTGTCACAAGCTCAGCGGTTCCCGGTGCCGATCAGTCTCTCGTGGTCAATGACTCCTCAACGCAGCGTGATGTTCCGGCGGCGGCTCATCCTGTGGCCAGCAGCGGCGCAGGTCAGGACAGAGACAGGCCAGCGGTGCTGCCGCTTGGGGAACCGCCAGCGGTACTGGGTGGCTGTCCGGTTGGGGCGTTGCGCGAACCAGATACTCCCACCCCGGCCACTCCTGGCCCCATCAACCCGACTACAGTCCGCACCCCATTTCCCCCCGACGTGGGCCCACCCCCTCACCCCATCAACGCGACCATGCCACCCAACCCCAGTCGTCCAGATGGTGGGGGCCGCGCTGCCAAGTCAAACCGCAGACGCCGCCAGCCTATCCCCCTGTCTCAGCAGGTGCTGCCCCCCAATGCAGTCTTGATTCAGCCCACGCCCACTTACCCCGCGATTGCACCAGGCGATGTGCGGGCCGTTACTGAAGCGATTGGGGCATTGCTGCGGCAGATCCAGCAGCAGTGCGACTGGACAGCAGGGCATCTAAAAGTCTGGCTCGAACAGAACTTTGGTGGTCGACGACGGAGTCAGATCCAAGACCAAGAGCTGCCAGTGCTCTATGAACGGTTGCGGGCATACAGCCTGACAGTGCTCGGACTGGATGCGGTGCCCCTGCTGGTAACACCACCCGCGCCGTCGGCACCCCCGCCACCAGAGTGAGGCCGTTACACTGCTGGATGATGAGCCGCTCCGCCTGCTGGTAACAGGCCGCAAACATGTGAGGTGAGTGGCTGGCAAACAGATCATTGCCCCCCTTCTCCGGGCCCTATCCATTAGGCACAAGTGCGTAGAAGTGTTACAGAGAATGGCTTCAGAGCGTTGGGTGTGAGAGCCTTAATGGCCGTTTTTGAGTCAGCTAGAGAGAGGGCATCATGCGTGATTGGGCACGCTAAGAAATTAAAAGTCATCCCTTCGGTGATTTTCGGCATGGACAACGCTTACGGGAAACGGTGTGGCTGTTAGCTGAGCAGCCGGAAGCGAGTGTGCCACAGGCGAGTGGGAGCACTTCTGAGAGTCAGAGTATTGATCGATTTTGGGCGAATGAGCGGGTGCTGCCGACACAGATTTTGGCGAGCCATCGCGGCAGTGTGGTGGAGCGAGCCAACGCGGCAGCGGTCGTGCTGGCAATTCAAGCTACCACGGACTTAAACTTCAGTGGTTTGCAGCAGACCAGTGGCTTAGGCTTTATCAACTAAAGCCGCCAGCAAGGGCTCAAAGTGCATCGTTGCTTTGTCGTCAGTGGCAGTGGCGCACCGTTGGGACTCTTGCATCAGCACACCTGGACACGCGCGGAACGGACGGGCAAGCGGGGAGAACGGCGTAAGAAAGCCACCAGTGAGAAGGAGAGTCAGCGCTGGCTCGACACGTTAACAGCCGCCGAACAAGGGATCGATGAGACGGTATGCCTCGTGCATGTGGGGGACGGTGAAGCCGATATTTACGATCTGTTTGTCCAACCCAGGCGCAGCAATAGTCAATTATTGATTCGAGCCGAGCATAACCGTAAAGTGCAACACGAGTTGGACGATCTCATCCCAGCCATTGAGCAAGCGCCCGTGCTGGGACAACAGACGATTGAGTGGGAGCGCAACCCCGAACGACCAGTCCGGAGTAC
>JAJPKC010000396.1 GCA_021323955.1 Oscillatoriales cyanobacterium Centralia_MAG_596
GGACTGAAAACAACCCATAACCGAATTGTATTGCTGGGGTTGGTCACTGTACTGGTCTATCTTTCGTTTTGGTTTGGTGTCCTGATACTGCGGTCATTTCATGGCTCGGCATCTGGCATGCTCCAGGCTACAGCCATTTGTCTGGGCTTCTATCAACTCTGGAAGCAGCGTCGTCAGCTTGAGCGGCAAACAGCGCCTGAAGAAGATCAACTTTTAGGCCACATATTGACGATTAGTGGCGTTCTGCTGTTTCCAGTGTGTCTACTCGCTACCTGGTCGCAAGCGATGACGTCAGCTTTGCTGATGGCGCTGATTTGCGTGATTATTCTTGCGGGAATTGCTTGCAGCACCTGGGGCGCTCCGTTTTTCGGCCATCATGCAGTGTCAACGTTTCTGATCTGCCTTGGTTTGCTGCCGAAACCGGCAGAAATTTCGCGTGAACTCTGGCGATCGTTTACGGAACCGGAAATCTTGGAGCGGTCGATGGCATGGATGGGGAGTGAAGCCTTAAAGCTGATTGGGCAACCTGCTGTCGCGAATGGCATGATGATTTCACTACCAAATGGATCCGTTCAAATCGGGTGGGGTTGCAATGGATTTGACATGGCGATGACGATGGTGGTTGCCAGTTTAGTTTTGGGATTGTTTTTAAAGCAAAGTTTACCAAAAATCATAGCGCTGATGGTTATAGGTGCAGTGCTTGCTTTAGTATCCAATATTCCCCGCATTATGTTGGTTACGATTGCTGCTGTGTATTGGGGAAAATATTGGTTCGACTTCTGGCATGATTCCTGGGGCAGCCAGATTTTTGTGAGTATTTTGTTCACAATTTATTACTACGTGGTGATGGCGATCGTGAAGCCGCGATCGAAAGCATCAATGGCTAAATAGGCAATTCTATGCAAAGGATGCTCTAAACTGCAATGCTCTCAGCAGGTGGAGCTGTTTCGGAATGCATGGTGTCGCTTGCTGGAAGTCGATGTCGCGTGAACGCCGTGAAGTCTCAGGCGCGGTCTTAATCGGTTTTTAATTGACTACGCGACTGGAAGCCAAACATGTGCGCTACTATCCCCGTGGGAAACTCTGTTATTTTTTGGTTGTAGGTTTGAACGGCCTGGTTGTACCGCATTCGTTCTACAAAAATACGATTTTCAGTACCGATCATTTCGTATTGCAGATTGCTTAACGACGGGTTGTTGTGCCGTTGAGAATCCTTACTCGCTACTGTTTGTAAGTGTGCAATCGCTTGATCAATGTGCGCGATCGCATTGGCCTTTTCATCCGCCGTGGTTGCCTTTTGATAAGCTGCTTGTGCCTGCAATAGTGGCACTAAAACGTCTTTCTGCTCAATGGATGTTTCGGTCAATGCAATCAATTGCGGCAGCAGGTCTGCACGACGCTGTCGTTGATTTTCGACCTGTGCCCATTGAGTATCGACCACTGCTGCTGCCTGGTTGAGCGAATTATAAGTCCAACCAACCCAGACTAGAAGCACGGTTACACTACTGAAACTGATTGCTACAGCCTGCTTAAGACGTTGCTGCAACCGCTGCTGTTGCTGTTGTCGTTGTTGCTGTTGTGCTTGAATGTCGCGCAATGCTTGCTGAATTAATGCCGGTGCAATGTCTGCTTCTGAGCCAGCCTGTGTCAATTCAGCAAGCGTGTACGTCTGGGACTGTTGATTTTGCTGCAGGCGAATGGCGCGTTCCCAGACTTCTGCCGCGATCGCATCAGGGATCAGCGTGTCTGTTGCCTGGAGTGAGTGATGCTGTCGATCGCGGCGTCGGCGGTGATACACCCAGCAATATCCGATAATACCATCGCCGACTGCGGCGGTGACTAAGCCGACCATTGTGCCTACAGTGCCTCCAATCAGCAGGTGGACAACGATAATCCAGAATGCACTGCAACCAACTAGCAGTAGATATAGTTTCAGTCTGTTCATTCAGCGATTACACCTGCTGTAATGTGTCTGGTATTACCAACTATGGCCAGCACCGCCGCCGCCGCTGCTACCGCCGCCAAAGTCACTACCACCCCAACTGCTGCCGCTGTCGCTACCCCAACTGCTACCGCTGTCACTCGAACTACTCCAACTGCTGCCGCTGTCGCTACTCCAACTGCTGCTATCACTCGAACTACTCCAACTGCTGCTGTCACTCGAACTGCTCCAACTGCTGTCGCTGGCTGAAGTACCTGGATCGCTCGTTGTATCATCCTGGGAAACCGAACGGTTTTTGGTCATTGCCTGGGGGTGAACGATCGTGTTGTCGGTAACACGGTTGTAACTACAGCACTGGCACTGGATTGTGATTTTGGAAAGGCCATTCTGCTTGGGTGTTGCAGCCCGGATCAATTTCGCACTTCGAATCGCGGTGACTTCTCCACAGGTTGGGCATCCACACAGCGTGCCTGACGAGGCTGAAGATTGCGGCGTTTGAAAGGCATAAAGTCGAAGGTGGGGGTCTTGGGCGCAGTGCTGGCATTGCCAACTGACGCACCCCAGGCTTCCCAATCTGATGGCGGTGACTTCTGCCTTACTCAGCCGTTTTGTAAAGCCAGGCAATGGTTTCGCTGGGATCGATGCTTTGTTTAGGGGCAGCGGGTCTAGTGTCACCGCCTCCTGTTGCAGCCGGCCACCGCACTCGGCGCAGTAAGCCTCAACGTCGCTGCCGGATGTTGAGCGAGATCGACCACCTGGCTCCAAAAACAACGTATGGGCTGGTGCCAGTCGCGCTAAGGGTTGCTCAATTTCTTGCCGCAGATGGCAGCATTGGCACTCGCTGATCACGCTGCCTGCTCCATCACGATGCCAGGTCGGCTCTGTTCGGACGACGATCAAATTTGCTTTTACAGTTTGTTCTTTACAGGTTGGGCAGACCTCAAATTCAGACTGGAGGGGGCGAGACAACTCCAAACGTAGGCCAGGGGCAGGTAAATTGGGCTGACATTTTTTGCAGCGCCAACCTTCGATGGTCAGTGTGCCCAGCGATCGCGCCGTCTGTTCGGCGGGTGTGAGAGCGGTTGAAATCTGGCTGTCATCGAGTTTCTCCAGCAGTGATTGGCATGTTTGGCAGCGAAAATAGCCAGTTTTCATGCGCTGTTTGAAGCGCTCCTCCGCTTTGCGATTGAGACTAAAGGCCGTGCTCAGGCCACTTAATAGCCAGCAAAAGAGTGTGATGCCACAGAAGATAAATGTGATGGTGTACGCTAAGGACTGCTCTAATCCAAAGAGGAGTACAGATGCCTGGACGCATAGCGAAACCAAGCCACACAGCAGTACGGCAGCGCTGAACCCAATCAGCAGAAAGGGTCCCATTCGATCGCGACACCAAACAAACGATCGATCAAAATTCCGCTTCCAGGCCTTGTCAGGCGTTAGGTCAAATCGCCCATTGGGTTCCAGCGGTGTCCCTTCACTCCGGTCGATCGCGATCAGTTGACGAGGGGAAGACTGTATCCCCCAAACGACCAACAGCTACGCTGCAATCCAAACGACCGTCCAGAATCCTGCGAGAATTGGGCTGGCTGGAGTTGGCGGAGCCGGTGCTTCGTTTACCCCACTCAAAGCCTGCACCAGCGACTTTGTTCCGGCCAGAGTGCCACCGTCATAATCGCCTGCTTTAAAGCGGGGCGTTATTTCACTGGAGATGATTTGCCCAACTTTGGCATCTGGCAAAATGGCCTCAACCCCATAGCCTGTTTCAATCTCAACACGACGATCGCCTTTGGAAATCAGGAGCAAGACGCCGTTATTCTGGTCTTTCTTGCCAATGTGCCACTCATTAAACAGTGCCGTTGCAAATTCCTTGGGTGATGCCGCTGGTTCTGTCTCTGGAACCGTGACGACAGCGATTTCATCACCATTCTGAGCCTCTAGACTGGTGATCATTTGATTAAGCTGGGCGATCGTGTCTGGCTTCAGTAACTCTGCCATGTCTGTCACCCAATTACCCTCAATCTGTCGCGGATTGGGCACCTGTTTCACATCGAGCGCAAAGCCACTAGAAACTGTTAGCGAACACGCAAAGCATACAAGGCTGATCCAGATCCATTGTTTGCGCTTAAGTGAAATCCACGCCACACTAAATCTCCTCAAATAGATATCAACAGCAGTGCATAACTGAATGAAACGGAGCACTCCGGACACCCAGTCATATGGGTGAGCAAAAAGCCGCTGATCACGAGCGATCGCGCTTTTAGAAGCGGTTTGAGCAGGTTTGGCAGCGGGTGCTTACTTCAGGGCATCTTCTTAACGTGTGGAACTTACAGCCGGTCTCATTTGCATACACCACGCCCGCTTCAAAACGCCTGGCGCTGAGTCACTTGAGCATGATGTACGTAGAAGCAACCACTGGTATTCTTCCCGCAAACGGGTGCCGATTCCGCATGCTTCACACTGAGTTGATTGAGCGGTAAGCGGACCTCAATCATCGTGGTTCAAACCTGAAATCGCTTCACTCAAAGGCTATGATGTGCTGCTGCTATGAATCCTGCTCAGAGAGTGAAGTGTCTCGATGCGTTCAAGCAGTGGTCACTCTTGAACTCAACCGCAACATTGATTAGCTTTAAAGCTTCTATCACAAGCGCTATTATTAGCCTTTAAAGCAAATGAAAAGTTTTGTAAAGGTTTCTACCGTTCCACGGAGTCGTCTAAGCGACAGACGCCATTTTTTACAATACTTAGCAGGTGGCACGATCGCGGCCTTAGTGCTGGGTCGCGCCTTCCCGGTGCAAAGTAGAGAAGCCAGCCTGGAAGAACTTTGCGATGAATTTCCGCTCAATTCACGCTGCAAAGATTATTTGCCGGGTGTGGCGGCAACTGACGTGCAGGGCAATGCGATCGCTGCCGACCAGACGATAGCCAGTGCTCAACCGGGCAATCGAATCGCCGTGAAGGGATTGTCTGACCCTGCGTTAACGTATCTGGTAATTTCAGATGGGCCTCGGATTGCCGAGTACGCGATCAATCCAACCTGTACTCACCTCGGTTGTACAGTCGATTGGAAGGCCGACCAAAATCGCTTTGTCTGTCCATGTCATGGCTCGCAATACGATAATCAGGGCCGCGTTGTTCATGGCCCAGCCCGACGCAATCTGGGTTTATTAACGGTTGTCGTTAAACAGAACCAGGTGCGGTTGATTGAACGTGCGCCCGCGATCGATCCGCGCTTACAGAAAGCGCCGCAGTGATCGGTGAACTGTCTGGGCCGCCGAAACGAACTGCGGTATGAATGCTGAAACGCGCTCATACAGATGCCACGCCAGGTAATCCACTCTGGCTGATGGTTGCCTGTTGCGTGCTGCTATTAAGCCAGCAGCAGGCCGTGAACGATCGCGCATCTTGAATAGCCAACCAGCCAACCCTTTCTCAGCCCTTTGATGCGTACTGTGAATGCTCTGCTGTGGTTTAAAGTCAATACTTAAATGAAATTGCTTCATCAATTCAGACAGCGCATTAAGTTCTCGTAAAGAAATAAATGCGGTATCGTATGCGATTATTCTATGGCTGTAAACTTTGAATACGGTTAGTAATACGAGTCTTACATCTTTGCGCCTGGTTGACTCTGTCAGTTATCCATTGCCACAAAGCATGTCTACCTAATGCGCGTCTACCCAAAGCGTGTCTACCCAAAGCAATTGGCTTTTTCCGTCGCTTTTTGACCCAATCGATAAGCAATGAATGATCGCCAGGGTGGCACCTGGCCGTATCCTCCTCATACCGTTGCAGGCTTGCTATCTACCAGGGCGAGTTTCTCACATCTTCTATCTGGATGCATGCTATTCACCATTGCACCGAGCCCCATTGTTTACCAGGCAATTGTACGGAATGCGATTTTGCTAACGACGATCGCAAGCCCGGATTGACCGCCAGCGTGGCTTCTACTAGCATTTGGTTCGCTCAGTGGCTCTCTTTGAACTGATTCAGAGTAACTAACGGTCGTAGTCAATCGTCGTCGGGCAACGTGTGGCAGACGTGCGAGTTCCCCTCTGACAGGGCGATCTGTACCGTACCAAGCGTTTTGACCAAAGCTATGAGTGTGCTCAGATTGCACATCGCATTGGCTGGGTCAAGGCGTGTAGCTTACTTTCCATTGTGTCCGCCAACGCTAATGTGGGTCACACAATCGATTTTCTGACCAATCAGAACGGGTTGCTTCAGCAAAACGCATCAAGTGTAGCTACGATTTTCGATCTGCTTTTGTCGCAAACATAGGATCTGATTGCAGGGTTTCTCATGTGGTCAGATCAGCTTGAAAATGAGACGATCAGCCATCTGAGTAGGGGTGGAACTGTTTTAGTAAGAGTGGATTACTTCAACAAGACTGGCTCCTTAACTGCAATTTTGTGGCGGAGCGTCGCTAATAAAATTTGTCGATCGAGTAGATATTCTGTGGGCCAAGATGAGATTTTTAGATATTTGATTCACTGTATTTTTATGAAAATTCAACTGAATTCATCTCAAGACTAACTACCTTGGATGCAAGGATTTATGCACTTGGTATGGATTGACTGGAGACTCCTGAGTTCTTTTTATTGATTGCTTTATCTATGAAAACATCAACGTCCTATAGCTTTGAATTTCAGGCCCAAGAGTTACCTCGAAAACTCAGCCAGTTATCGAGAGAAGCATTAACAGGATATTGGCTGTTTGAGTTTCCTAACTTGGCCGAGACTAAGATCCCAAACCTCTGGTATCTCGGTTTATCCGAAGGAAATGTCGTATTTTCAGGAAATCAGCAGTGCTGCTGGAATGTTGTCTTCGAAATATTACAACGCTATACGGTTCGTCTACGAAACAGTAATGTAAAGCACTCAATTTTGAGCTTAGAACCGCAAATTGTGCATGCCAGTTTGGATCACCAATCATTCGCGTTGCTGCATCTGTTAAACGAACTGAATGCATTGAACGTGATCAGTATAGATGAAATTCAAGAATCGTTTCGTTTGAGAATACTGTCTGATTTGGACATTTATTTGTTTCAGCAACCGGGACGAGCACGATTTATTCCAGCAACTCAATTAGCGCTTCGAGGGTTTAATTTTGGCTTCGATATGGAAGCACTGCTGACAGCCGCAATCGAACGTCGATCGTTGTGGCAGCAGCTAACGGCGCTGGTTCCATCGCTGGACTGTGTGCCCCTGCTTAATACCCAAGTATTGCAGCAATCCTATCTAACCTTAGAGCAAAAACAGCGACTGGAATCGTTGGTTTCAAGTAACAAGACGTTACATGAAATTGCGGTTGCTCTGGCGCAGGACTCATTAGAAGTCGCTAAATTTTTTGGCAGGCTGATTAGCGATAAGTTAATTGTTCTGCGTGCGACTGATTCGATTGAGAATACTGAGATTTTTGTGATTGATGACTCACCCGTTTTGCTAAGACAATTTGAAAGTTTGGTTACAGGCTGGGGTTACTGCGTCCGCTCATTTTGTGAGCCGAAAATTGCACTAAAGGCAATGATTGATGCTGACCCTGCCGTGGTCTTTATTGACATCAATATGCCAGATTTAACTGGGTTTGATCTGGTTAAACAAATTCGTCGATTGCCCGGATTAGAGAACACACCTTTGATTATGTTAACAGGGGATAAATCGCTTTCAAACAATTGGCGTGCACGGTGGAGTGGTTGTCAGTTTATGAGCAAACCGCTGACACCCGATGAGATACCACCGTTTCGTCTGGAACTGCGATCGATCCTGGAAGAGTTAGCGCCCTTACCCAAGCCAGTTCAAACTACTGGTAGACCCTGATGTCTATAAGCGGGCACGATTTATTAGCGACTGATGATTGATTTAGGAGGGAAGGTATGCGTTTTCTGATTATTGATGATAGTGCAGTCGATCGTCATTTTTTAACGACATTGCTTGAGACGATGGGGCATGAGGTGGAAGCATTTGATACAACTGATGGCGTTGTTCAAAAGCTGGAAACTGGCCGATATGGTTCCGTCTTCTTAGACATTGTGATGCCTGAAAAGGATGGCTATAAATTTCTTCGGGAAATTCGGCTTAATCAGCGCACGGTGAATCAACACATTATTTTGTATTCCAGTAAATCAACGCCTGTCGAAATTTCCTATGGCCTTAAGCGGGCTGGGGCAAATGCCTATCTAACGAAGCCAACTACACGTGAACAGCTTGAACAAACATTACGTAAAATCTGACATTCATCAGTGTTTATTGTTATGGATATAGACGCAACCGCCAGTGTTTTGGAGGTGGCTGTAGCAGTTGATTCCTCTGCGCCATTATCACAACATCGCTACATGCTCACTCAGGTAGGAAACCAACAGCTTGTGTTCCCAACCAATTGGGTCGCAGAAATTATGTTGATTGAGCGATCACAAATTCTAAAACTACCTTTTTATGACCGTTTGCTGATGGGTCTTATACACTACAACGGCTCAATTGTGCCACTGCTGTCCGCCCGCCACCTATTGCAACAAGCTCTGAGTCAGGATGGGCATTCCAAGTCTCTAAAAGAAACGTTGTCAGTGATGCGTTTGCGCTCAACGGTTGATGGGTTAGCGGGCGTTGGCATTGTGGTTGACCAGGTGATGGGGAGTCTGGCACCTGCCCAAATCACGGAACAACGCCTGTTTCAGCCCTCCGATATACCAGACCATCTGTGGCAGCCACGTTGGTAAGTCGGTGTGGAATTGTAAGCACAAACAAGACGCAATCGCGGCTCGATCGTCAGGCAAAGTAGAGGATTTCCATGTCAGAACCGATCATTCCATCATTTAGTCACGCACATGCAAAAGAGGTCAACGTCAAGGTGAATACGAATGCCCAGAAGAGCCCACCAGTAACCTGGAAAAGCTTGAGTTTGCGGCTTAAGGCGACACTGTTAGCGGTTGCAATTAGTACCACGCCCGTCATCGTAGTCGGCTCAATTGCTTATGTCGATTTGAAAGAATCCAATCGCCAAAATATTGAGAAAAACGAGCGGCGTCTGGCTACAGAAGTGCAAAGTCACCTGAATCAGTACATGTGGGAGCGGTTTGGCGATATCCAAATCATGGCAAGTCTGGATATTTTTACTGACCCAAAAGATCGGGGCGCTGCGACCACAGCCGAAAAGTCTGCGGCACTGGAGCAGTTCTTAAAGGCGTACCCCGTTTATGACAGTATTGCGGTCTTTGATTTGAAGGGTGATCCGATCGCGCAGACCAGTGGCCCACCCCTCCCCAATCATAGCGATCGCTCTTATATCAAAGCGGCATTACAGACAAAAGGCCCTGTGTTAAGCCAGCCTGCCATCTCGGCCAGCTCAGGCGTTTTTAGCGTTTATGCCGCTGCTCCCATCCGCGATCGGGACAGTGGCGAGATTATCGGTACAGTGCGGGCGCGTATCCCGGTCACCAAGTTTCGTGACCTCATCCAAGCTCTGCAACCCCAGAAGGGCGTTGCCTATTACCTCATTAATGCCGCTGGAGAAGTGTTTTATGGGCCTGAAGGCGTTTACGTCAGCCCTGTTAATTCAAGGGGCGACCAGGTGAAGGCTGACGAAAAGAACTTTAAAGAAAAGCCGATTGAGTCTATTTTCGTTGGCATTGGGGCCATCAAAGCCACCAAGCAGGCAGGTAGTCTCTTCACCATGGATCCAGCTACCCGCGCCCAGCAATTTGTGACGTACGTTCCGCCAACGACGTTGAAAGGGCTACCTGATCTCAACTGGAGCGTTGTGCTGGCATCGGATGCCAATATTGTGTTCGCCACCCAAAAACAACAGCTGCGGATTTTCTTGGTGGGGCTGTGGTTGACCCTCCTAGTGGTGACTGTCGTAACTGTTTATCTAGTGAATCGAGGTCTGCGACCTGTGCTGTCGGCAGCGGAGGCGGTTGAAAAAATTGGGCAAGGGCATTTAGACACGCGCATTGCCGTCAAAGGCAGCGATGAACTGGCCACGCTAGGTGCCAATATCAACCAGATGGCTGACCAGATCCAGGACTTGCTGCGCATTTCACAGCAGAGCGCTGAGCAACTGAAGGAGCAGAATGATGTGCTATCAGAACTGGCACGGCATGAAGCGCTGGTACAGGGCAACGTGAAAGCCGCTGCCTACAGCTTTACGGAAGCGATCGCCAAAACGTTGAAGTTGGAGCGGGTGAGCATTTGGCTTTACACCAGCGATCGCAGTAGCCTGACCTGTCTAGACCGTTATGACCGCGGTGCACAGGCCCACTCGAATGGCGATCAACTGCAGGCGACTAATTTGCTGGACTATTTGCAACTCCTGGAGTCTGAATCGTTCCTGGCGGTGAACAACGTTCGCGCTAACGCCAGTGTGCAGCAGTTATTGACGGCTGATCTGCTGTCGTCTGATACACGCGCATTGTTGAATCTGCCTATCCAGATTGCCAATCGGACGATCGGATTCGTTCAGTGTGAGCACGTACAGGGGCCGCGCGGCTGGCAGGCCAATGAACAAACCTTTGTGGCCGGGGTTGCTAACCTGATTTCCATCGTGCTCGAAAGTGAATTCTTGCAGCAGGAAGTCAGCCATCTGCTCGATGTGGTTTCGGATGTGGAAGATGGGGATTTAACCACTCAGGCTCAGGTGAGCGATCGGGCAACGGGCCTGGTGGCAGACA
>JAJPKC010000107.1 GCA_021323955.1 Oscillatoriales cyanobacterium Centralia_MAG_596
GCACGGTTTGCTCGATGATTACCTTTGTCAGCAACTCCAGCGTCCATCCCTCAAAACGAGTTTTGCGTAAGTCCTAACCCTATTCTGTCCTGTTCCAAACCTCTGATGCCGTAAGGCGTTGAGCACAGCAGCCAGAGACACTGCAGCACCTGCACCAATGGTTCCAAACCTCTGATGCCGTAAGGCGTTGAGCACGGTGAAAGAATTGGAGTAGATGCCCCTGTTTTGCCTGGTTCCAAACCTCTGATGCCGTAAGGCGTTGAGCACCTCACAGCGCCGCCCACCTGGAAATAAGTCTCGCTAGTTCCATACCTCTGATGCCGTAAGGCGTTGAGCACTTGTTTACACAAGATTAGCGGATAGGACTGGTAGCCCCGTGCCTTCAGGTCAGGGTGGAAAGCCCAACGAGCGCTTTTAAGCGCCTATATCATGGTATTTTTGTACTATCTTGCCTGACGAACCATGCCGCGTAGTAAGACACCCTCCTTTGTTGTAGACATCCCCTTAGTGGTTGATTCCACTCAGGAGAAGGCGTTGCTCTCGCGGTTCCAAGCCGGACGGCAGTTGTATAACGCCTGTCTCAATGAAGCAATGGTGCGGATGGCGTTGGTGAGGCAATCGGCAGCCTATCAAACGGCTCGGAAGCTACCCAAAGGTAAACTCAGAACCGAAGCATTCAATACGGCTCGGACAGCTTATCGCTACAGTGAGTTTGCATTGCACTCGTATGCCAAGTTGACCGCTGACCGTTCCCATGGCTGGCAGAGAAGCTGGATGCGAATACGCAGCAGACTATCGCTAGCCGGGCTTTTAAGACCAGTGAACGGGTGTTGTTTGGCAAGGCTAAGAAGGTGCGCTACAAAGTGCCGACGCGGTTCCGCTGCATGGAAGGGAAGACCAACAAACAGGGCATTCGCTGGACGGGTGGGGGGCTGACTTGGGGAAAGTTGCACATCCCTGGCATGATTGACCCCGACAATGAGGTGATGCAGCACGGTCTTACTAGTCCCATCAAGTACATGCGCCTGCTGTGGCGCGAACTCAACGGATTCCGGCGCTGGTATGCCCAACTGGTCTGTGAGGGCTTGCCCTATGCCAAACCGAAAAATTATGTCTCAGAAGGCACTGTAGGGCTAGATCTGAATGTCTCAAACGTAGCGTTTGTGGCGGATGAGCAAGCTGGCTTACTGCCGTTTGATGAAGGTGTGTCCACGTTTGAACGAGAAATTAGTGCCTTGCAACGCCAGATGGAGCGCTCCAAACGTGCCAATAATCCCGATAACTTTGAGCCTGACTTCACGGCTCGACGGGGACGCAAGACAGTCAAGAAAAAAGGTAAGTCCAAGACGGGGAAACGTCAGTGGAAGCAATCCAATCGCTACCGAAAACTCGCCCGCAAAAAGCGGGAGCTAGAGCGTCGTAAAGTGGCTTATGCCAAGTCTCAGAACCGTAAACTGGTGAACGAGATTCTGCGGCATGGCAACCACATCAAGACTGAACGAGTGTCAGTGAAGGGCTGGCAGAAGCAATATGGCAAAGCCATTGCTGCCAAGTCGCCCGGATTCTTTCAAGCCGAGCTGGTGCGCAAAGCTGCAAACGCTGGCGGGTCGGTCACCCAGTTTTCGACTCAGAGTACGGCACTATCTCAAACGCATCTGACCGGGGAGCGCATCAAAAAGTCTCTCTCGGAACGAGTGCATCATGACCAAACTGGGATTGTAATGCACCGCGATTTGTTTAGCGCGTATCTGGCTCGATACGTTGTTCAGGATAAGCTCTCCTTGCAGGATGCTGTAGACCAGTATCCGGGGATGGAATCCACCTTGCTAGGGGCATGGGAGCATTTTCAATCTGCGAAGCGAGTAGGCGTTGCCGAAAGTCCGAAGTCTGAACCTCCGGCAGAGCAGATCCCTGGCAACTCCGAAAAGGCAAGCCAGATAAGCCATTCAGGGCTAAAAGCTTGCTAAAGGTTCGGAGGAATCCCCCAGCGAAGCGGTGCTTTAGCAGGGGGAGGTTCAAGGTCAGGTATACAGCCACAAACCCCACCCGGTACGATCGCATTGTCTGGTAGCTAGTGCGGCCTCAGTCATGCTTGGCCGCGGTCGTGCGATTGCGCGACAACACGGCATCAGGTTTTCGCGATCGGGAGTTCTGCCCACTGGGTTGTGTACCGCTGTGAGGGATACCCCAGACGTGTCTGCCAGTCTTGCTTCAACCCGACAGCTCCGTATTTGATCGACCCTGCTCCCAGTTGATGGTTGATTCGATCGAGTGCCTGCATCAGCTGCTGACTTTTGGGGGAAGCGGGCACAGCAAAGAAACTGGCCTGCCTGAGATCGGCTGCCACCAGTTCTGGTGCCGAGACGGCTGCTTTGTAGTATTGAAACCCTGGCTTAAAGATCGTGTCCGTTGCTGTCAGTGCGTGCAAAAGCAGTTGATCTGTATGGTTTGTGGGCACCTCCCATTTCACCTCCTGAGCCGCTTCGTATTGGGCTGTATGGGTCGCAAAGCGGTTGGTCCGCATGGCGATGATTAATCTGCGGGTCTCTAACCCCTCCTGCCGTAGTTTCTCGGCTAAACGGCTGGTATGGGTGGCAACAGCTTCTCTCATCTCGCTCAATGCCGTGACCGGACGACCAAAGCAGCGGGATACCATCATGCCTTGCTTGGGGTCGTTGGTGGACTCGACGGGTAAACAGGACATGCCACCGAGTTCCAGTACCGTCCTGAGGGTGATCACGCTGAACGTCTTTCTGATCCAGTGCTGGTCGGCTTCTTTGAGCTGGAGTGCCGTGGCAATGCCCCGCGATCGCAGTTTCGCAGCCGTTTGCCGTCCGATGCCCCAGACCTTGCCCACGTCTACTTGAGACAGTACGGCTTCCAGGTCGGACTGTGCGGTGAGATCCACTACGCCCTGAGTGCTGGGGTCTGACTTGGCCAGATGGTTGGCTACTTTAGCCAGCGTTTTGGTGGGTGCAATGCTGATCGAGATGGGAATGCCTGTCCACTGTTTCACCGTCTGCCGCATCTGCTGCCCATAGTCCAGCAGGTCGTACTCGCGAAACCCAGTTAAGTCTAAAAATGCTTCATCGACAGAGTATACCTCAACCTGTGGGCAAAAGTGAGCCAGCGTCTGCATCACCCGTCGCGACATATTGCGATACAAGGCTGGATTGGTCGAGAAAATGTGTAACCCGTGCGTCTGCACCAGGCGTTTCACCTCAGACCCCATCGCCTGCATCTTAATGCCGATCGCTTTAGCTTCGAGCGAGCGACTGACGACACAGGCATCATTGCCACTGAGGACAACAACGGGCTTACCTTCTAATGCCGGGTTAAAGACCTTCTCACAGGAAACGAAAAAGGCATTGCAGTCTGCTAACGCAATCAGTTTCGGGCGCATAGTCTGTGACTTAACCCATAACTTTGCCGCTCATTAAAGCATCCTTTTGCCGCAGTCCGACCTGAAATACTGACTCTTTCGTTGAGCGATCGCAGCCATTTTCCGCTTGAGTCAGCCATCCATTTGCCGAAAGTCCAAATTGAGAGCAACCCTTTGCCGAAAGTGCAAGAGCGGGTTATAACCTTATCTTATTTATCCGTAGCCAATCGTGACCAATACTTGCAGAATTTGTCAATTTTGTATAACGCCAGAGCTCAGAGTCAACTTCCGAGCGCTTCTAGATCCTCGTGAGGTATTATCTCTTACAGAAAAACAATCTTAGGAGCAGCAGCGTGCCCTAAATACAAATAGGCAGCCGATCGCAACACAATTTCGGAGTAGAAAATCTTTTGAATCTCTAAACTTGGTGCCCGCTTTGCCCTAAAGTTATAAGCTGCAATTTCTCCTGGCAGACTGAAGTCTGTCTTCGTCAAGAAGTGGTCATAATCGTGCATTCCCTGAAAAATAAAGCCGTAGATTGGATTGGGATACACAGAAGAATCGTAACTCTCCGCAGAGACCCAGAGATGCCCTTGCTCAATATCAGCAAACATCTCTTCAACAGTGTCGTAACGCATGTAATCGGCAAATTGCAGATTTAAAGGCAACTGATGAAACTCATCCATAAGCCAATCACAAAGCTGTGCGATCGTTTCGGCCGCAATCTTGGCAGGCTCGCTTCCCAGGTATAGTTTGGCCAGCGTCTCTGCTTGAGATGGAGTTATCTTTGCTTTTGTAGGAGTCATGTCGCGATCGATTGAGATATTGGCTGTGAAGCGCGATCGCTTGCTTTAATCAAAGCGGCTGCTTTTTCACCAATCATGATGGTGGGCGCGTTTGTATTACCGGTGGTGATTGTTGGCATAATCGAAGCATCAGCGACCCTTAAGCCCTCAATTCCATGTACCCGCAGTTCGGGATCTACTACCGACATTGAGTCAATCCCCATTTTGCACGTTCCCACCGGATGCCAAAAGGTATTGGCTGATTGTCGAATATAAGTTGCGATCGCTTCATTACTATTTATGTCTGAACCGGGAGCCAGTTCCTTGTCCATAAGGGCATCAAAGGCATTCGCATGAGCCAGTTGACGAGCGATTTGAATACCTTCTACTAAGGCTTGCAAATCAGCCTCATGCTGAAGGTAATTTACTTGAATCATGGGTGGATCAGCAGGGTTTACGGATCGCAGCGTTACAGTACCCCGACTTTGAGGATTGACCAGACACACAATAAAGGTAAAGCCTGGAATGTCAGGGGCGATCGCAGAACCAATCCACAGTGCTGGACTGAAGAGAAACTGTAAGTCAGGTGTCGCCCCATTGTTGCTGCTGTGTACGAATAGCCCTGCTTCGACGAGATTACTGGTGAGCGTCAGCGGGGGTAGCACCTGGGTAGACTGATAGCCAACGCCGACCAGTGGATGGTCTTGCAAGTTCTGTCCTACCCCCGGCAAATCAGCAACCACCGGAATGTTTAAAGCCTGTAGATGATCTGCATTCCCAATGCCAGAGAGCATTAACAGTTTAGGCGAATCGAACACACCCGCTGACAGAATCACTTCCTGATCAACAAAAACTTGATATAGCGTACCCTGATGCAGATACTCGACCCCAACAGCGCGGGTGTTCTCGAAGAGTAATCGAGTCACTGTTGCATCGGTTTGAACGGTTAGATTGGGACGATCAAGAATCGGGACGAGAAAGGCTGCGGCGGCACTGTGTCGCTTGCCATCTTTGATTGTTAATTGATACAGTCCTGCGCCTTCTTGGTGGGCACCGTTGAAATCAGCATTGCGATCGTAGCCAAGTCCTGCTGCTGCTTCGATAAATTGAGCATTGATGATAGAGGGGGCGATCGGATCGGTAACACTTAAAGCCCCATCAACCCCATGAAATTCAGACACGCCGTGCTGCTGGTGTTCTGATTTCTTGAAGTAGAGCAAGACATCCTCATAGCCCCAACCTGGATTGCCGAGTGCTTGCCACTGGTCGAAATTTTGACGATTGCCGCGAATGTAGATCATGGCATTGATCGCACTGGAACCACCGACTACTTTACCCCGCGAGCACAGGATTTTTCGCCCATCCAGACCCGGTTCTGGTTCGGTCCAATACGCCCAATCGACGGCCGTTCCCAGCAAACTTGTCCAGGTAGAAGGCGTTTGAATGTCCGGTTGAGTCGCTGGATTGCCTGCTTCGAGCAATAACACAGTGGTTTCAGGGTCTTCCGTCAAACGATTGGCAATCACACAACCTGCTGAACCCGCACCGATCACAACGTAGTTGTAGTGAGCCATGATTTGTTCTCCTGAGTTGAATCTGGCTCTGCCATTTGTTTCAAATTTGGCTCTGCCGCTTACTTTGCGTTTGGCTCTGTCATCTATTTCGAGTTTGGCTCTGCCAAATATGGGAAGTGATCACGCAATCCATCTGGCTTACCAACTCGGTCTGAGAAAGGAGTATTGGCAAGTAGACTTAACATCAAGTCGGGGGTATCGTCTGCCAACGCTCTCCCATTCCTGCCAGCAAATCCGTAGCCAACTGGTAGCTGTGGGTTATACGTCAAAACATCAGGTAAGAGAAACTGAACAACCTGCTGGCCGTAGGCTTGAGGATTAATTGTCGTGCCTGCCAGTTGTGTCACCTTTGCTGTGAAGGCAGCGATCGCTTCCCCATATTTGGCAACATCGTCTTTTGGCAGGCTTTTGTTGTAGGCATCTTTCAAATGCTCATCCTGAATAAACACTTGTTGAACCAGCGGAGTTGCTGCACGGTTAATGGTCTTCCACTTGCCTTCATGTTGAATGGTAGTCGTTCCCCACAGATGGATTGTCTCAGCCCCGAGAGCAGTGTTGGGCAACTCTAAGACGATCGCGGTCACATTGTGCCCTGCTAAAGCGTTTTCAGCCGTATCAAACACACTGGGATCAAACTGATTTTCTTCGATTAGCTTGGCAAATTGTCCAAACGCGCCCAGGTTGAAAAAGAAGGGGTCAGCAACCAACCCTGTCCACAGGCGACCACCATTATCGATCGCGATTACCTCGCCTGTATTACCTTCCGCTATCAGGGTGCCGTTACGATCAAATTCTGTGGCAGCACTACCTTCTAAACGACGCAACTCGATTCGTTGAATACCATTGGAATCAGGCTCTCCAAATGTAACGCGATAACCCAGGTCTTCAATCACGTCTGCATTGGTGTCAATTTTGAAATCATAGAGTGCGCCTGCCCGAAAGGTGGTTGGTGATACTTCACCCGCCAATGGATTGACAGCCATGATCAAGACCGTAGTATTTGCTGATTCACCTGCAAACACATAGATATCAGTAATATCTACTCGTCCGTCTTCCTTCGCTGTTGGGGAATCGAGATGATGTGACATGGATTTGTGTACTCTTTTTTAGGATTAAGAACTCACGAAACTTCTTCTAGTGGTGGTGTGGATTTCAATCCCCATACACCAACCCAACAACCTAACCCATCAACAATTAAGGTGAGCATCGCTGTAGTTTGAAATAGCAATCCCCAGCTTGCAAAGGAAACTTGAGAAACATGATCAGGGCTGATCACAAGCAAATGATTGTAAAGACCAAACAGAATGGCTCCAGCCATTGAACTGAGCAAGAGCCAGCTACCGACACGATCGAACGTTGTCCAAAGCAAAATGGCTGCAATGATTGGAGCTAGAAAAATCACAGCAACAATAAACACACTTTGTAGTGAAGAGAGGGAAACTGGAATCTTCACGTGCGCTAAACCATGCAATCCATGTGCGATCGCATGAAGGACCACGATCGCCGTTCCAGATTGAGCCAACTTCATGCGCTGAATCCTCCATCAATCATCAGGCTTGCTCCTGTGATGAATCCGGCTTCAGGACTGGCTAGATATGCCACCATCCCGGCAATTTCTTCGACAGAGCCGTAACGGGGCAGTGCCATCAATTTTTTTAGCATCTCAGCAAAGTCACCTTCGGGAGGATTCATGTCTGTTGCGATCGGGCCCGGTTGCACGTTGTTGATCGTAATTCCCCGTGAACCGAGATCTCGTGCCAGTCCCTTCACCAGACCTTGCAGCGCCGCTTTGCTCATCGCGTAGGCGCTACCACCGGCAAAAGGCATCCGTTCGGCATTGGTGCTGCCAATGTTGATAATGCGCCCGCCTTCTCCCATGTGTTTGACGGCGGCTTGGGTCGCCACAAAGACAGCGCGCACATTGACTGCAAACGTGCGATCGAAATCTGCCAGGGTGAGATCGTCGATCGGGGCGATTGCCAACACACCCGCATTATTGACGAGGATATCAATACCGCCTAACTCAGCTGCTGTCCGCTCAACGGCAGCAATCACTGCATCGGCATCAGCACTGTCGGCCTGGATGGCTAAAGCGCGAACACCCCGTTCTTGTGCCGCCTGTGCTATCTTGTCAGCCTGGTCAGGCGAACTGGTATAGGTGAGCGCAACATCAGCACCTTCACTGGCTAAACGGTTCACGATAGCGGCCCCGATGCCGCGACTGCCTCCAGTAACCAGTGCGCGTTTGCCCTTGAGTGTATAATTCATGTTCAATCCTAGGGAGAGGGTTGGATAATTTTTGGAGTATCTATGGTCGTGTTACTAACGAGCCATTCCAACGATCGCGGCTGGAAATTTAATTCCTGTCTTGCCTTAGCATTCGACACGCCACGCATTTGAGTACCGTAGTAAACCGCATCCGCTCCCCCCATTTGTATCGCATCCTCAACCGATATCTGTGGTGGTGGTGCCGCATTTAGCCATCGAGCATAGACAGGCAGCCACTCGCGCACCTTCAAGGGCTGATTATCCGCGATGAGATAAATGCCAGGGTTGCCTCGCTCTGCTGCTGATATGGTGGCGATCGCCGCATCCTCAATGTGCAGCCATGACCAAACCCCTTCACCATTGCCCACGATCGGGAATTGCTGCTGTCGTACCTGATTGGCAACATCACCATCAGGAGCAAACCAAGTGCCAGGTCCGTAGAAGAAGCCGTAGCGCAGAATAATTCCTTCCAGATCAGGTGCTTCCAACAAACGACGTTCAAGCTCTGTAACCACGCGAGCATCGGCGGCAACGGCGGGCGAACCATCAAACGCAAGTGGCGTTTCCTCATCTGCCAAACCAGAACCGGGAACGGCCCAGAAGGCGATTGATTGCCGCAAATATCGCCGTGTTCCGGCGGCTTGGGCTGCTGCCAGCACATGCGCACCCCCTTCTAACCGAATGCGGGTGTTGAACTCAGCGGCAGCACTCATGGACTCACGAGTGTAAGTTTTGGGATAGGCGGTGAGTTGCTCAATCACGACTTCGGGTTGAGCCTGGGTGATCACAGTTTCGATAGCATCGGCATCAAATACATCGGCGATTGCAGGTTCTACTCCCTGTTTCGTCAAAATTTGAGCTTTCTCAGAAGAACGGGTTAGTGCTATAACCTCGTGTCCTTGAGCCAGTAATTGAGCCAGCAATGGACGCCCAATCGCTCCCGTTGCCCCTGCAACAAACACTCTCATTGCCATACTCCTGCTTAAATTTAGGTGTAGGGACAGATTCTGCCAAAGTCTTTGGTATTAACTGATAGTTCTGTTGCTAAACCTGCCCTTACAGATATTTTGTTTTCTAAACATTTTAAAATCACTTATGTCAATGCAGCCTTGATTGCATCCGTGTCAATGTAAACGTCTAAGCGCACAATTTTTTCTTCGCGAACTGTCCAGACATGGGCTAAATTGCAACTGAATGGCTTCCCAGTTGGCGTTACAATGCCGATTGTTTTGCCGATCGCCACAATTTGTTCGCCAGCTGGAATGTAGTAAGCAATGTCAACCGTTGAATCAATCAGTGGAGCAAATTTAGAGAAGAACACTTTGCTTTCCTCTAAGCCTCGATAATGACGACCCCAGGGAAGTTCTTCGGTTTGATAGAACTCAATATCAGGTGACATCAAAGAGAAATACTTGGATAAGTCTCTGGCATTGAGATACCTATAAGCCTGTTGGACAATTTCTAGGGACTTCATCATCACTGCCTCATCAAGAGACTAAATAAATTTCGCATAGGGCGCGGCAATCTCCGTAATGCCAAACTTGCAAGGGCTGACGGATCGCGGTGGGTTGCTTCAACGTCGTCCAGTAAACCGGATACTTTGCGATCGAGCATGGTAGTCAAGCCGATGCTCTGGTTTTTGCAATGTCTCTATATTCTTCAGCGTTTACCGAAGTTAAACCAGGCAAGTTTCTCAGGATAAGGTTCAACTTAAACTCAACTTAAGCGCCATAAACCCTATTGAGCCTCTATAGTTTGTTAGGCTCGATCCTTCAGGCAATTCTCATGTCACTGCAAAAAAACAGACGTTATCGAGGGGTTGTCCTGACTGCTCACGGATGGGATAGGCTTCACACGGCTAAAGCTCAGGCTGAGTTCAATGAGATAGCTGGCGATCGCTTCACGCTAGAAGAACTCAGTGAGCGCATGGGCTTGTCCCTCAACACAGTTACTAAGGTATTGGAACGTACAGAACCCGTCGATAAGCGATCGTTGCAGTGGGCCTTTCGCGCCTTTGGGCTGGAATTAACCAGAAATGACTACACACACCCCAGCGCTGCTATTGAAGAAGCGGAGGCCATTACTGCAACAGAGCAACCTGATTGGGGAAGTACTCTGGATACTTCGGCCTTTTGTGGGCGTCGTGAAGAACTGGTATGCCTCCAGCAATGGGTCTTAGCAGACCAGTGCCGTCTCGTGCTGTTGCTGGGCATTGGTGGCATTGGTAAAAGTTCCGTAGCGGCTAAATTGGTGCAGCAGATTCAAGCCGAATTTAAGGTCGTGGTGTGGCGATCGCTGCAAAATGCTCCACCGTTGACGGAGTGGCTAGACAGTGTGCTGCCTGTCTTGCTGCGGGCGCAGGGAGAAGACATCGCTCTGCCAGACAGTTTGAATGGAAAACTGCTAAAGCTGATGGAAAGTTTGCGTGCTTGCCGCTGTTTGCTGATTCTGGATAATGCCGAGACAATTTTGAGCGCCGGGCAAAGCGGGCACTATCGATCGAACTATGAGGACTATGGTCAGCTATTTAAAGAAATTGGGGAGACGATCCATCAGAGCTGCCTGGTGCTAACTAGCCGCGAAAAGCCGAAAGAGATTGTGCCCCTGGAAGGGAAGCAGCAAGCCGTCCGAACCCTCCTGCTGAAAGGGCTGAACCCAGAAACCGGACGAGAACTTTTTCTTCATAAAGGGGCATTTGCGGGGACAGAGGCAGAATGGGCGCGATTAGTAAATCATTACAGCGGCAATCCGCTAGCACTCAAGCTGGTCGCAGCGACGACCCAGGAACTCTTTAATGGCAGAATTGCCGCGATCTTGAACTATGTACAGCAGGGTTTAGCGGTCTTTGAGGATATTCGGGACTTGCTGCAACGACAGTTCGATCGCCTATCTGAGCTGGAGCAAGAAGTGTTGTTTTGGTTGATGATTAACCGTGAACCTGTTTCGCTGTTTGAACTCAGTGAAGACTTGGTTGCAACGACTGCAAAACGCAGATTACCCGATGCCATACAGTCACTATTACGGCGATCTTTAATTGAAAAAGAGCTTGAGCAATTCTTTCTTCAGCCTGTTGTGCTGGAATATGCTACCGAATGCTTCAATACGCGAGTGTGTGAAGAAATTAGGGCGTGGAGCGTGAAACGTGGGGTGTCAGATGTTGGAAGTCCGCAACCTTCAAGCAACTCACCCTCTACTACGGACCGCCTACCGCCCACTCCCTTCAACCTCCAACGTTATGCGCTGATCAAAGCACAGGCAAAAGACTACGTTCGGGAAATGCAAAAGCGATTGATTCTAATGCCAATTGTCGAACAGTTGTTACTTCCACTTGATCAGGCTCAAGCCTCAAAGCAGACATTAGAGCAGACATTAGAAACCATACTGAAACAACAGCAGCAAGCACCACGATCGCTCGATTATCTCGCTGGCAATCTGATCAATTTGCTAGTGCATTTGCAAAGCGATTTACGCGGCTGGGACTTCTCTGGCCTCACGGTCTGGCAGGCTGATTTGCGGCAGGTCAACCTGGCAGGGGTCAACTTTCGCAGCGCTGATTTGGCAACCTCTGTGTTTACTGAAACGTTAGGAGGAATTATCTCGTTAACGTTTACTCCGGATGGCGAACGATTGGCAACGGGTGATGCAGACGGCAAAATCCGGTTGTGGCGTGTGGCCGATGGCAAACAGCTTTTGACGCTTCAAGGACATGAGAGTTGGGTCTGGTCGATCAGCTTTAGCCCCGATGGTCAGACGTTAGCCAGCAGCAGTGAGGACTCCGCCATTTGCCTGTGGAATGTGGCATCAGGCCAGTGTCTGAAAACATTTCAGGGAGAAACAAACGGGGTACGATCGCTCTGCTTTAGCCCCGATGGTCAGACGTTAGCCAGCAGCAGTGCAGACTCTACCATTTACTTGTGGGATGTTGGATCAAGTCAGTGTTTGCAAACGTTTCAGGGAGCTACTGAACGCACGTTGGCGATCAACTTTAGTCCCGATGGTCAGACGATCGTCAGTGGCGGTGATGATGCTGCCATTCGCCTTTGGGATGTGCAGACGGGACACTGCTTGAACGTCTTGCAGGGGCATACGGATTGGATCTGGTCAGTCAGCTTCAGTCCCGATGGTCAGACGATCGTCAGTGGCGGCGATGATGCTGCCATTCGCCTTTGGGATGTGCAGACGGGACACTGCTTGAACGTCTTGCAGGGACATACAGACGGCATTCACTCGGTTAGCTTCAGTCCCAATGGTCAGGCGATCGCCAGCAGTGGCGATGATGCGCTGATTCGCCTCTGGGACGTGCAGAGCGGACAATGCCTGAACAGTCTGTCTGGGCATCGAGGGCGCATTCGAGCCGTCCACTTCAGCCCCGATGGTCAAACCTTGGCGAGTGGTAGCCATGACTTCTCTATTCGCCTGTGGAATGTGCAGAGTGGTCTGTGCCTCAATGTTTTGCAGGGAAATTCCTCTGGCATCCACTCGATTAGCTTCAGTCCTGATGGTCGGACGATCGCGAGTGGTGGAGAAGATACGATCATTCACTGCTGGGATGTGCAGACTGGTCAGTACCTCAACGCCATGCAGGGCCATACCCGTTGGATCTATGCGGTCAACTTCAGCCCCAATGCTCAGTTTTTAGCGAGTGGCGGCACGGATCACATGGTAGGGCTGTGGCAGGTGCAAGAGGCTCGTCTGCGTCTACTTCAGGGGCACACGGGTTGGGTGTGGTCAGTCAGCATTCACCCCGACAGTCAAATCGTTGCCAGCGGTAGTCAAGATGCTACCGTCCGGTTATGGAGGGTCGATACAGGTGAGTGTCTCAAGGTCTTACAGGGGCATACGGGTTGGGTTCACTCAGTCCACTTCAGCCCCGATGGACAGACGTTAGTGAGCGGCAGTGATGACCGCACGCTGCGGTTGTGGAATGTGCAAAATGGTCAGTGCCTGAAGGTCATTCACTCCCTACGGGGCATTTGCTGCGTTCGCTTCAGCCCGAACAATCGCACCTTAGCCACGGGGCATTTTGATGGCACTGTTCATGTCTGGACGATTCACAACAGTCAATGCCTCCAGATGTCGCACAGTCATCAGGGTTGTGCCTGGTCAGTTAATTTCAGCCCCAATGGTCAAATTCTAGCCAGCGGTGGTTTTGATGCGTTGATTCGCTTTTGGGATGTGCAAAACGGTCAATGCCTGAAGGTCTTGCAAGGCCATACAGAAGCAATCTTTGCCATTAGCTTCGACCCGAATGGTCAGATACTCGCCAGTGGTAGTCACGATGAGACCATTAAACTTTGGGATGTCAGCACTGGTGAATGTCTCAAAACGTTGAGAAGCGATCGCCTGTATGAAGGTATGAACATTCAGGGTGCTCAAGGATTAACCGCTGCACAGCAAGCTGCACTGAAGGCATTAGGAGCGATCGAAGCTTAACAGGCGAGGCATGACGGAGCGATCGATGTAACTCAGGTTTTCTCGAGGCATTTACAACGTCAGCAAATATAATCAAGCATCTTTTTACCACTTCAAATTTTAGCTGTCCTTCTGCCAAAGCGGCAAAGAAATACCGGAAGCTACTCTTCCACAACTACTTGACTCGTGGTAAGTAATAATAAGCCATCTATTTGCCACGTACGAATTCAGGCATTCTCTTACCGTACTGGCAAAACTGGACTCAAAGTGACATTTAGGTTATCACAGGGAAACTCTCTACCGAAATTTTAAGGATTTATGTCGCGCCATTTCTGCCAAGTACGACCAATATGAGCAGATTCGTTACTTGAGTTCCATTAACGAATGTTGCGAAGAGGTGCGACAAGTTGTGCTTCAGCTTCACAAGCAGGGTCTCTATCCTTCGGAAGCGCGTGTATCTCAGTATCTTGCCAAACCTGGACATCTTAGATATGAGAAAGTCCGTGCGGCTTTACAGGAAGCACCAAAAAACCTTGCTTAAAGAAACAAGATAGACGTCTGACGTTGCGGAAGAACCCTTGGACTCACGCCGATTGATAATAAGGCATCCTTCTGCCGCATTTGAAATAAAGCATCCTTCTGCCACAGCGGCAAACGGATGCCTTAAATCACATAGTCCCCTGTCAGTACAGTATTTACCTAGACCGTATGGATCACGGTCGTAATGACACCCCAAACTTCAAAGTCGCCCACATGGGCAGCCATCGTACCTGGCTGTTGCAGTTTTAACACGCCATCCAAGTGGATCAACCGCCTGACCAGCAGTTCGCCCGCCACAGCGGCTATGACTAATTTGCCCTCCACGGCGGCTAGAGAGCGATCGACGATGAGCAGATCACCGTCATGGATACAGTCTGTCGCCATGCTATCCCCGCTCACCCGAAAGAAAAAAGTGGCGGGTGGATTCTTCACCAGCGCATTCAAATCAAGGTTGGTGTCAATGGATTGATCGGAAGGTGCCGGGAAGGACATACAACAAGGGAAGCTGGAACAACGGGTTTGATCAAAGCCGTATGCAAGCGATTATGTAGCACCCCTCCTGCCATTATCGGCGATCGCAAGGCGGCAGTCTCTTGTACCAGTGCCTATGATTCTACGAGTTCGGTTGTCGTTGCCGCCTTTGGAGTTGCACGCATTGCGTTCCGTTGTTTTCTGTTTTTGATTCCTTCCAAAGCCATTTGAGACACTTCGGCGGTCAAGATGGTGAGGACGACGGCATCATCAATTTCACCCAATACAGGCACAGCGTTAATGGGGTTGACCAACCACAGCAGGGTTCCACTAATCACCCAGAGGCGATATTTGGGGTGACGCAGTGCCTTCCGGTAGGCACGATAGGCGAGTTGAATGGGTTTAAACATTGATTTTTCATATCGCAATACCTTAAGCATCACTTGGGCAGCAGTCATTACGGCAGTGGTCATAGGCGGATAACCGTCCTGGATCGGTAGCGTAAAATGGATATATAACAACCCCACTGATAGCGGTTTATAGCAGTAGTCATCGTGGTTAGGAGGGGATGCAGAGCTTCGACTCCTCGTAGGGGGCAAAACGCTACACCTCCTTTGATCCCAATGTCCTAAGCTCTATGGCGACAGCTATAGCAATCTTGGCGATACAACTCGCTGATGAATAGGTGTTTAAGGAGTCTGAGATTGCACGCTGAAGGTCTCAAACTGTTGCTAAGTGAGAGTGAGGTGAGCGATGTCATCAGTCACAGTTTCTTCAACCACCGCACGCTTTCGTCAAACCATCACTGTGGGTGACTTACACCTGACGGCTGACGAGCCGTTGGCAGTGGGCGGTGATGGCACTGGACCGGCTCCCTTTGACTTGATTTTGGCAGGCTTAGGGGCTTGTAAAGCCATGACGGTCAAAATGTATGCCGAGCGCAAAGGCTGGCCGTTGACCCATGTTTCGGTCGAGCTGGCGTACCAGAAGGTCGGCGATCGTTATCAAATGTTGGCCCAATTGGCTCTGGCAGGGGATCTGACGGACGACCAGCGGCAGCGACTACTAGAAATCGCCGACCGCTGCCCCGTGCATAGACTACTTACCTCTGAAATTGAAATTCAAACGTCGCTCATCTAGGCGTCAGGGAGAACGGCTGCGAGTACTCCCAACTGGTCTAAAGCCTCGGTCAAGACGGCTGACTGGTGAGGTTTTAAGGTGAAAGGAACGTTAAGCCGAAGTCTTCGTGATTTTCCAGGCAGACTCAACTCCATTCCTGCCCTGGCGCGTGCAGATGAAGCCGTAGCGATGAATGGTTTGCCCTGTGAGCGTTTTCACTCCTAATAGTGGGGCAAGCTGACTCGTAGAGAGCAACCAGCCCTGTTGTGCCGCTTCATCGAGCGTGCGGAGGTTAGCCAGTGGGTCAGCCGGTTTAAGCGATGCCATCTTCCCGGCGATCGCATCCACGACCATTGCCAGGGCAAGAGACTGATCCCCCTTACGGCTCAACGATAGGGTGGCAGGGCTGTCCTGTGCCCTGTAGGACGGTTCAACGTGTCCTGTCGGACGGTAGGACAGTTGCCCGCCCGGTTGAAAATCGGCAATGGTGCCGCCCGCTTTGAGATGCTGGTCGAGCGCATCCATCAACCGTAGTTGGTCAGCATTGAGGTAAGCTTTGCCGCCCTGTTTTTCTGGCTCTATCCCCAAACCTGACAGACGGTTATAGATATTAGAGCGGGCAACCCCATAGCGATCGCTCAGGCGGCTGACGGGAATTAAGTCGAGTTCAGTAGGCATTGTCCTGTCTCGCATCTTTTCCGATTGAAGTCACGATAGATCAAAATCGCCTCAAGCAGGCAGGTTTTGCGGCTAATCCTGTGTTCTGTCCTGCTGTCCTGTTTTGTTGTCCTGCATATAACCTCTCGCCTTGAGCGCTTCCTCAAGCAGAATCGCGGCCATCTGCGATCGTGAGCGCTGGTCATCGGCAGCTGCCTGATCGAGCGCGGCATTGACTTCATTCCGCACGTACACCGTCACTTGGGGCTTCTTGGTTGCCACCGATTCTCTGGCTACTGACATCGCCCTGATCGTACTCCTTAACACATTGCGACAATGCGTTTCCCCATAAAGTAATGCACTCTGCTTGACTTTACTTTATAGTGCATTATAGTCATTGACTTTCGTTGGTGATGAAAGTTCTAGTTATGCCAGGAGCGCATCATGGGGCAAACCAGAGGGCTGGAGGGTAAGACGCAGGCAATGCGGCTAAGGAGACAGCGAGGATGATGGGAAATCGCCTGTTAGCGATCGCGCTGATGACGACCGCTCTACTATTGGTTCAAACATCGGCGGTCCGGTCCCAGGCTCAAGCGGTTCCGGCAGCCGTGGCAGCTTGTACCGCGAATCCGGCATTGTGTGCCGTGGTGGTGACGACCACTGGTTGGGTATTGTATTGGCGCAATCAGCCTCCAGCCCTATGTACCTGGGCGACGTGCAAACCGCTGCGGATTGATGACCCAGACAGACCGATGGAGGAGGTGTGGATCGCGAATGTATGGGGAGTGGATGACCGTGAGGCGGAGAACCCCTGTCGGCAGGAAGCAAGTAAAATCAGGGTAGCCTTTTCGAGAATTCGACGCACGAGCCAGAACCGCAAAAAGAATGCACCCTACGAATGCTTTGGCTGGACCAATCACCCAGAGGCTTTTTACGACCCACGGAGGCGATAGCGATGCCGCACATCATTAAGTACACCGTGATCTATCCGGCGGGAGAACTACCCCCAGGCTATGAACGGCCAGCGGGCGAGGCGCTCGGTAGCCGGTCGATCGAAGACTCCTTTTTCGATACGGTTGATGCACTACCGGCAGTGGGAACGGTTCAGTGCTACGACGATCGGGACTGGCA
>JAJPKC010000313.1 GCA_021323955.1 Oscillatoriales cyanobacterium Centralia_MAG_596
GATTTCGTTGTGAATCTGATCGTGAACGTAGCAGCGTATCTCCGGCCTGGTCGTGTAATGTTTTTCTCTCTCCCTGTGGTGTATGCCTCCTGAAGCTCAAACTCAACCCTCCGAATCTGTCAATGGCAAGGTCGTCCCGATCGCCACACTGAACCGTGACCTTTCCTGGCAGGTTGCGCCCAGTTTACTCGTCAGCTTTAGATATGCCTGGGCCGGTGTGAGTTATGCGTTTCAGACGCAGCGCAATTTTCGGGTTCACGTTTTTGTCGGAACGCTGGCGATCGGGTTGGGGATCTTTTTGCGCCTTGCAGCGGTCGAGATGGCTGTGGTTGGATTGACAATCGGTGCGGTTCTGGCAATGGAGTTATTGAACACCGCGCTAGAATCTGTGGTCGATCTAACGGTCAAGCAGTCTTACCACGAGCTTGCCAAGATTGCCAAAGATTGCGCCGCGGCTGCTGTACTCGTCTCATCATTGGCGGCTGTCTGTGTGGCCAGTTCACTATTGCTGCCGAAGCTATGGGTCTTGATTCTGGCAAATCTGCCCTGAGTCAATGCTTTGCCGTCGCCTGACCTCGAACGATATGCTTTAGATCGTTTCCGGTAATGAAGGGGCATGGCGGACGGATGATTTTAGTGATTGATAACTACGACAGCTTCACCTACAACCTGGTGCAATACCTGGGTGAATTGGGATCAGAGTTTCCAGTGGCTACCGATATTCAGGTATATCGGAATGACCAGATTTCGCTGGCACAGGTTCGTCAACTACAACCAGACGCGATCGTGATTTCGCCTGGGCCTGGTCGCCCAGAAGATGCCGGGATCTCGCAGCAGTTGATTGCGGTACTGGGGCCAGAATTACCCATTCTCGGCGTCTGTTTGGGGCATCAAAGCATTGGGCAGGTGTTTGGCGGCACCATTGTCTCGGCAGCGGTTTTGATGCATGGCAAAACATCCGCCGTCCACCATAGCGGTGCTGGCGTTTTTCAAGGATTAGAGAATCCACTGACCGCAACCCGGTATCATAGTCTGGTGATTGATCGGCAAGCTTGCCCAGAAGTGCTGGAAATCACGGCCTGGGTGGATGACGGTACGATTATGGGTGTGCGCCATCGGCAATATCCCCACATTCAAGGCGTCCAGTTTCATCCCGAAAGTGTACTCACAGCATCTGGCAAGCAGCTATTAAGGAACTTTTTGGCGTCGATCGAGCGTCAGCGGTCATGACAGTTAGGAGTTAAAAGTGTTGAATGTTGAGTTAGATGGCGGCTGCTATTGGAATTGCTGAAGCAGCAGCACCAGATTCAACACGCAACGCTCAGCGCTCAAAACTTTTTGGTGTCGGTTTTGGTGAGAGGAGCTTATGAGACGGCGGCGGTTAATACGCTATGCGGGCGCAGGGTTACTGTCTGCATTTGGATTGGGAATGGCGTCGGGTTTTGATCGCTACCAGGCACAAACGGGCGGCGCACTCTCAGTGCAGTGGTTAGGGCATTCGTGCTTTTTGTTTACGGGTGAAGGGCTTCGCATCCTGGTGAACCCATTTCGATCGCTGGGCTGTACGGCTGGCTATCGTCCACCGAAAGTCAACGTCGATCTGGTGTTGATCAGCAGTCAACTGCTGGATGAAGGGGCAGTAGAGATTGTTCCTGGTAATCCCCGATTGCTTTATGAACCGGGCGTTTATCAGTTTAATAAAAAACGGATTCAAGGGATTCGGACGGATCACGATCGCCTCAACGGCAATCGTTTTGGCACCAATGTCGCGTGGCAATGGAAGCAATCTGGTTTGAACATTCTGCATCTGGGTGGCATCGCGGCACCCATTTCGCTCGAACAGAAGATTCTGATGGGTCGGCCAGATGTGCTGTTTATTCCAGTTGGTGGTGGCCCCAACGTCTATGCACCCGATGAAGCAAAGCAAGCGATCCAACTGCTCAATCCACGATTGATTGTGCCCACCCATTATCGGACGAAGGCGGCGAAGCAGGACTGCAGCAGTGTATCGGTTGATCAGTTTCTCGCACTCATGAACGGTACACCCATCCGGCGAGGGGGCGATGCGCTCAGCCTCAGTGCCGCTGATCTGCCGAAGGAAGGCTCCGCTATCCAGGTATTTAGCTATCGGTTCTAGCCCAAATCGGGTCTAACCATCCAGTCCGATCGCAAGACAGACCGTGTTTCGCCCCGGCTCAGTTTAAGATGACTGGTATGAGGATTACGAGGAGCGGGGTGGGTGGCGATGCAGACCAAAAATTTTTCCACCTCTGAAACGTCAGCACAGTTTCGACAGCTTCAAACGCAGCTGCGCGAGCGCTGGCAGACGGTCGAACTGTTTGACAGCAGTGATGCTGATATTATTGTTGTGCCGTCGCTTAGCGTCGATCAGCGTGAGCTGCTTAAAATTCAGGGTTTTCATCATTACGAAGAGCGACTGCTGTTTTCGTTGATTCGACTGCGCAACCCGCGTACACGCCTGGTCTATGTCACCTCCCAACCGCTACATCCCAGCGTCATTGATTATTACCTGCAACTGCTGCCGGGGATTCCCTTTTCCCATGCCCGCGATCGCCTCCTGCTTTTGTCCACCTACGATTCTTCGCTGGATCCCCTCAGTCAGAAAATTTTGAACCGTCCGCGGTTGATTGAGCGGATTCGGCAAGCCGTGCGGCACGATCGCGCGTATATGATCTGCTACAACTCCACTATGGCCGAGCGAGACTTGTCGCTACAGCTCGATGTGCCGCTCTATGCGCTTGATCCAGACCTGCTGGAGTGGGGCACCAAGAGCGGCAGCCGCCAAATTTTTGCCGAAGCGGGCGTGCCCCATCCCGATGGGAGCAGCCGGCTCTGGAATGCAGAGGATCTCGCGATCGCCGCCGCCAAACTGTGGGAGCGGCAACCCACCCTTCAGCGGATGGTGGTAAAGCTAAATGAGGGATTTTCAGGCGAAGGCAATGCACTTCTGGATCTCCGCCCAATTCAAGCGTTTGAGCCTGGTACGGCTTCTCATACAGAACGAGTACAGGCCATCCGGGATCACTTGCAATGGCTCGATTTTGAGGCTAAAGCAGAAACCTGGGAAAATTTTAGCGGTCGGATTGAGGAACTTGGCGCGATTGTGGAAGCGTTTTTAGAAGGTGAAGAGAAGCGATCGCCCAGCGTCCAGGGGCGCATCACCCCAACCGGCGAAGTCGAAATCCTCTCAACGCATGACCAGATTTTAGGTGGGCCGAGTGGCCAAATTTACTTGGGCTGCCGGTTTCCTGCCGACGAAGCCTATCGCCTGCGCCTACAAGACCTGGGCCTGCGCATTGGCAAAAATCTTGCCGAGAAGGGAGCGATGGAGCGCTTTGGTATTGATTTTGTCGCAGTTCATCAGCCCAATCAACCAGGAAAGCCTGAGTGGGATATTCAAGCGATCGAAATCAATCTCCGTAAAGGTGGTACAACCCATCCATTCATGACGCTCAAGTTTCTCACAAATGGGCGATATGACCTCTCCAGCGGTCTGTTTTACAGCCAGCAGGGACGCCCCAAGTACTACGTCGCAACCGACAATCTCCAAAAAGAGCGCTATCGGGGGCTGCTACCGAACGATCTGATGGACATCATCGCGCTGCATCAGCTTCACTTTGATACCAGCACCGAGACTGGCACGGTCTTTCACCTGATGGGCTGTCTCTCAGAATTTGGCAAAGTGGGCGTCACCAGCATCGGCAACTCGCCCCAGCAAGCTGACGAAATCTATCATCGCCTGATTCACGCTATGGATGAAGAGACACGATCGAGCGACGAAGAGCCGCGATCGCAACTTGCCAAGCTGCCGATGGGATGGTGAGAGCACCGCAAAGGTAAAGGACGGAAACTTACTGCTGGGATCACCCGGGTCAGCTATGGTTGCGTGGGGCTGGGTCGGGAAAGCGATACCGGATGGGGGCATCCAAGTAAAGCGGCCTGTAGCGTTTAGGCTTTATCCCTCATCCCTCACGGATTCCTCCCAAAACTGCTGAGAATCGGGCGTCAGCGTAATCAAGTCGTCGATATTGCGCAGCATCGTGGCACAGATAGTGTCCAGCGGCAGATCGTTCGGATCATGACCAAAGGGATTCTCGATCTCGATGCCAATTTCTTCAATCCCAAACAGCGTGAAGCTGATCAAAGCCACGACTGGCCCTGTCCACCAACCCATGCTCTCCACGACTTGAAAGGGCAGCGACAGACAGTAGAGCAGCAGTAGCTGCTTGAGGTGAATCGCATAGGCGATCGGCATTGGCGTCTTTAGAATGCGCTCGCACCCACCCAGCATGTCAACCATCGTGTCCAGCAGCTTGTGCATCGCGCTGAGTTGATAAGCGTTGAGCTGGTTTTGCGCGTATCGTCGTTGCAAATAGTCGCCAATCCAGAACGCAATCTCCAATGGTGGATGGTTCATCCGTTTGAGGGTGAGGTAGTGGGCTGGCGACAGCAGCGACTGCAACTCATCATTGATGGGTTCCTGACGCAGATGCAGCTTCGTCGCTACACAAAAAGCGACCAGCATTCGCAGGGCGGCAATTTTCTCGGCCCGGTCAGTTGGTGTTGCAGCCGCGATCGCAATCCAGATCTGCCGTGCCAGGTTACGGACTGTATTGACCAGCGTGCCCCAGCATTTTCGCCCTTCCCAAAAGCGCTCATAAGCCGTGTTTGTACGAAACACAAGCAGCAGTCCCAGCACAATGTTGGGAATCAAACTCGCCAGGGTTGGCATGGCCACCGGGTACTGGACGTGAAACAGTACCGCAATCAACACCCCGAATCCGCCACAAATGGCCGTCCGCCCCAAAATGGCTGGAATGACTGATCCCCGAATCTGAAAGGCCGTTTGAAACCAGTGCCTCCGCTCTGTAACCATAGCCTCCAAAGCCGTGACCCATCACTCTAAGCAGCTTAGCCGAGGTGACGCCCCCGAAACAACCGGATCTATATGCGGCTATAGCAACCACAGCCAACCCGATCGACGGCAAATCCCCGTAAACCGATAGAAAAACGAGAGTTTTAATTGTATTTACGGACGTTTGTCTGTATTATGATCGGTTGTCAAACAAATTACGCTATCTCGACCGACGAGCCGTACATTAAGGAGACAAGGAATGACTGTCCGGCAACGCACTCCCAACAATTTGGGACGCTTTATTCACCTCATGACCAACCGACTGAGATTTTCCTCATTCAGACAATTCGTATCCCTCGCTGTTGTGGGTGCTGTGTTGAGTGTGGCGATCGCCGCCTGTTCTTCGGGAAACAACGCTTCCGCACCCGGACCGTCTGGCAGCGCCAGTCCTGTGTCCGACCAGAAAAAGGATGTTGAACTCACGCTGGTAGGCTACGCCGTACCGAAGGCTGCTCACGACGCGATCATTCCAAAATTTGTTGATAAGTGGAAGCAAGAGAAAGGGCAAAACGTCACATTCAAGCAGAGCTATGGCGGCTCTGGTTCTCAAACCCGTGCCGTTATTGATGGGCTAGAAGCCGACATCACACATCTGGCGTTGGCTGCAGATACCAACAAACTGGTCAAAGCTGAGCTTGTCAGCCCAGACTGGGCAAAGAAGGTTCCCAACAATGGCACCGTGGCAAAAACAGTCGTTGCCATTACCACCCGCGAGGGCAACCCTAAAAAAATCAAGACCTTTGCCGATCTCACCCGAGATGATGTCAAATGGATTACGGCAAACCCCAAGACCTCCGGGGGTGCCCGCTGGAACTTCCTGGCACTTTGGGATTACGGTCTGAAAAATAACAACAAAGACGAAGCGAAAGCGAAAGATTTTGTGACCAAAGCCTTCAAAAATGTGGCGGTTTTGGCTAAAGATGCTCGCGAGTCTACCGATGCGTTTACCAAACAGGGACAGGGCGATGCGCTGCTGAACTATGAAAACGAAGTGATCCTCGCGAAGAGCAAGGGCGAGAAGCTAGAGTATGTGGTGCCTGAAGCCAACGTTTCCATTGATACGCCCGTTGCCGTTGTGGATAAGAACGTTGACAAACACGGCACGCGTGAGGTTGCAGAAGCCTTTGTGCAGTACCTGTTCACACCCGAAGCCCAGGCGGAGTTTGTGAAACTCGGCTACCGCCCGCTTGATCCCGATAAGGATAAAGCCAACGCTGATAAGTTTCCACCGGTCAAGAAGGTCGGAACCATTGACGAGTATGGTGGGTGGAATGACTTCCAGAAGAAGTTTTTTGAGGATGGTGCCATCTTTGATCAGATTGAAGACACGATCGGCAAAAAATAGAGCTTGACTCAAAGTAGAGCTTAACTTAAATTCCAGGACACCATTACGGGGCGAGACATGCTTGCCCCTTTCGTTTTGGCGATCGCTCACGAGCACAACTAACCCGGCAACGCACCAAGCATTGAGCGGATCGCCTGGATACCAACCAGCAGAACCAGACCACCCCCCGCCACGATCGCCAGCGGACGTAGCGTTGCCTGAAGCTGCGTCAGTTGACGTTCCAGATCGCTTTCGTAATAGTTTGCCAGTTTGCCCAGCATGTCATCCAGATTGCCCGTCTCTTCGCCTGTGCGGAGCATTTGCAGTGCCAGTGGGGGTAGTTTTCCATGCAGGCTCTGACTCAACGTTTGCCCTGCCTGAATTTGGCGTGCCGCGATCGCGAGACTCTGTCGCAGAGCAAGATCAGGAATTCGGGGACGGATCAACTCCAATGCTTGCAGTACGGATACACCAGCCCGCAGAGGCAGCTCCATTTCAGTTAAATAAAGGAGCGATCGTGCCTGAGCAATGCGCTGGAGCACCGGCAGCTTCGCCATGATTTGATACAGCGTGATGCCCGTCCCGTCCCGGGTCATTTGCCCCCAAAACAAGATCGCAACCACAACCAGTCCTGCACCCAGCCACACGATTGCGCCTTTGGGCAGACAGAAACCCAGCAGCGTGACCAGGCCCAGACAGACCAGTCCTCCATTCAGTAGAACCGAGCGGTAGAGGCGTACACGTTTGCTTTCAGTTTCAACCGCGATCGCCAATCGCTCACAGATTTCTGCTAGCGTACCGCTGTATTCCGAGGTGCGAATGAGCGCGATCATCCATTGATCAGAGCGCGTCAATTGCATCGTTCGATCACTCAGCGCCGTAGCCAGATCCTGACCCGCCTCGATGCGGATGCTGGTCTCTGCTAACAAACGCTGTAGCTTCGCACGACACCCTTTTCCCGCCATGCCCAAACTTTGCTGTACAGAAATTCCAGCATTGAGCAGCGCCGCGAACTGATGCAGAAATCGAGCGTCCTCTAGCATTTGAATCGGCAGTAGGGAGTGCAGCGTCGGAAATCGGGGCATAGCGCTTCGCTACGGACACGCTACACCCCACCCCCTAGACCCTAATATTCCGGTACAGACGGATCAACTTCCCGACTCCAGGCGGTGATGCCACCTTTAACGTTGATGCCATCAATGCCTGCTTTCTCCTTTAAGATGCCGATCGCCTTGGCCGATCGCCCGCCCATCTTACAGTGAACAACCAGCTTATGCCCGTTGAGTAGATCCTTGACCTGAGACACCCCATTGCCATTTTCAATATCGGGTAATGGGATCAGCACAGCACCAGGAATGTTGGCAATCTCGTACTCATGCGGATTGCGGACATCCAGGAGCACATAGTCACTCGCGTTACTATCGAGCAACTGCTTGAGTTCCTGCACCGTCATTTCTTGCATACCTGCTTGCTCCTTCGCCTCAGCGGCTTTTGCTTGCGGAATACCACAGAATTCTTCGTAGTCGATCAGCTTCTCAATGACAGGCCGAATCGGGTTAGGACGCAGCTTGAGTTCGCGGAAGCTCATGTTCAAGGCATCGTAAAGCAGCAACCGACCGCTGAGCGTCGTCCCTTTGCCCAGTATAATCTTGACCGTTTCTGTCGCCTGAATTACACCAATGATGCCAGGCAGAATGCCCAACACCCCCCCTTCGGCACAGGAAGGAACCAACCCTGGCGGCGGTGGTTCGGGATACAGGTCACGGTAGTTCGGTCCGCCCTCATAGTTAAAGACTGTCGCCTGCCCTTCAAAGCGGAAAATGGAGCCGTAGACATTGGGCTTGTCAAGCATGACACAGGCATCGTTCACCAGATAACGAGTGGGGAAGTTGTCTGTACCATCCACGATGACATCGTAGGGCTTGAACAGTTCCAGGGCATTCTCAGAACTGAGCCGTGTTTCGTAGAGATCGACCTGACAGTAGGGGTTGATTTCAAGAATGCGGTCTTTGGCGGACTGAATTTTGGGTTTGCCAACCCAGGACGTACCGTGAATCACCTGCCGTTGCAGGTTAGAAAAATCGACCGTATCAAAGTCTACGATGCCGATCCGTCCCACGCCGGCAGCGGCAAGATACAGTAGCAGCGGGGAACCAAGACCACCCGTGCCGATACAGAGCACACTAGCGGCTTTCAATCGCTTTTGGCCGTCTAACCCCACTTCGGGCAGAATCAGGTGGCGCGAGTAGCGTTCGTATTCTTCTTTCGTAAGCTGAACATCGTTGAGATTCGGATTTAGCATGGCATAGAGAAAAGCTAAAGGTGATGGCTAAGTGATCGCAAGACCAAATGGTGTCGGCTGAACAGCTTCACATTCGAGCTGTTTCAGCAACCTGCAGAATTTCTGGTTCAAATTGATGGTGATCGTTGAGTACCCAGCTACGAGAGTCTTTGGCTGTGCCTTGCTCAACGGCAATAATTAAA
>JAJPKC010000368.1 GCA_021323955.1 Oscillatoriales cyanobacterium Centralia_MAG_596
AGACAGTTCAACCCGTAAATGAATTCTGGCAGGATTTGAACTGTATGAATGGATCAGATCATTACCAAGTTCATTCACATATTCAGCAAAGTTCACCTTCGCCAAGCTGGCCGTCTGATAGAGCTTTTCGTGGATCAGCGCCATTGCTTTAATCCGATACTGACTGTCCCTAAATTGCAGCAGAACGTTAGGATCTTGAATTGAATTGGCCTGCAAGTTGAGTAAGCTGTAGACCATTTGCAAATTGTTTTTAACGCGATGATGAACTTCTTTGAGCAGCACATCTTTCTCCACTAAGGAAGCCCGTAACTGAGATTCAGCCAGCTTGCGGTTTGTAATGTCCCGCACAAAGCTACAGTGATATTCTTTGCTATTCAGTTCAACGTAGTTGACAGTCACTTCAACAGGGAAAATCCGGTTGTTGCCTTGAAGCCGCGCCTCAAACGTCAGCGAGCCAAGTTCTTTTGTCTCCTGCCAGTGCTGCGCCCAGGCCGATTGGGGCAAATCAGGATTGAAGTCGCAGACCGTCTTACCCACAATCCACTCGCGAGGATACCCCAGATCGCGACAGGCGGCATCATTAACGTAGTAGATCTGGCCACTCGGTTCCACCCACCAGATGGGAAAATCGGCGCGATCGATCGAGAACTGAGTCAGTCGCAATGACTCTTCTATTTGCCGACGCTCGCTGACATCCTGAATAATCGCCATGGCGCGGAGGGGGCGTCCTGCGTCGTCACGGATCATATCGCCTGTCACCAGTACCCACACAATGCTGCCATCTTTGCGCAGGTACCGTTTTTCTGACTGGTACCTGGGCGCTTTCCCTTGGAGCCGGTTGAGGTAGCGTTCTCGATCGATCGCGCGATCGTCGGGATGGTTGATGTCATCCACGGTGAGCGTGAGCAATTCGGCCTCGGTGTATCCGGTAATGGCACAAAAAGCGGCATTCACACGCAGGAAACGGCGCGTTTGGATCTCGGCCTGTCCCATGCCCACACTGGTTGTGTTAAACATGGCACGCAAGGCAGCTTCACTTTCACGCAACGCGGCCTCAGCCTGCTGACGCTCCGCTTCAATGCGCTTGCGCTCACTAATGTCTTCGATCATGCCCATGGTATAGGCGCACCCATCCGCGTCACGAATGAGAGCAACCGTTATGGTTGTCCATATGCAATCGCCATTCTTTTTGACAAAGCGCTTTTCAATTTGGAAGCGAGTGAGTGTGCCATCCAGCAGTTGCTTCACCTTATCAAGGTTGGTATCAACATCATCGGGATGCGTCAGGTCAACATGGGTGAGAGTTGCCAGTTCGGCCTCGCTGTAGCCAAACAGTTCGCGGTGCGCCTGGTTCGCTTTCACCAGTCGATAGGTCTGAGCATCCGCCAGGCTGATCGCGATCGGGGCGACGTCAAAAATCATGCGAAACCGTTCCTCGCTCTCTCGCAATGCCGCTTCGGTCTGCTGATGTTTGGCAATCTCGACTTTAAGCTGATGGTTTGCCTGCTCCAGCGCGATCGTGCGATGTTGAACGCGCCGTTCTAGCTCTTGATTGAGCTCTTGCAGGGCGAGTTCGGCCCGTTTGCGATCGCTAATGTCCTGCACCTGAGCAATAAAATATAAAGGCTGATGCTGTGCATCACGCACCAGCGAGACACTGAGCAGACCCCAGACAATCGCTCCCTGCTTGTGAAAGTAGCGTTTCTCCATGTGGTAAGCGGAGAGTTGTCCTGCCAGCATCTGCGCCGCTTTTTCAAGGTCATAGTCCAGGTCATCGGGGTGGGTAATGGCTTGAAATGTTCGCGTGAGCAATTCGGCCTCGGTATAGCCGAGCATCTGACAGTAGGAAGCGTTGACCCGGAGTAAGGTGCCGTCCAGCCCCGTCACCGTCACACCGACGGCTGTATTGGCAAAAGCGTTCCAAAAGCGCTGTTCACTGTCCCGCAGTACGGCATTGGGTTGAGCGGGTCGTGTACTCGCCAGGTCAGGCGTTTTGGGTGGCACCGGGGGCGTAGAAGCCTGTGGCGTGAGACTCCGAATGAGCAGCATGACGCCCCTCTGGGAATCGACGAACGCATGGTCATCGGGGCGGGGTAACGGGGATATGACGATATCGAGCATGACGCCGCGATCGCCCTGATCAAACTCATAGCGCCCCACGTGCGATTGATGGGTCGCCAGCGAATACGTCACCGGATGAGTCGAGAGTGGTTGGGACTGGCCGGAGGGTATCAGTGGCAATAACCGCGCCAATGGTTGACCCGATAACGTAGCGTCTGGACAGTTGAGCAACCGCTCGAATGCAGGGTTATACCCCTGGATGCAGCCGTCAGTATCCGTCCAGACGATCGCATCTGGCACCATCTCCAATGCAAAGTGCAGCGTGCTGAGGGTGGTCTGTAGCTGGCTGACGGAGGCGGCGCGATTGACACTATCTGGCATAAATCACAGATCTGGCATAAGTCACAGAACATTACCTGGTCAACGATCGCGATCGTAGCGGTCACGATCGTAGCGACCACGATGCCTGGAATGGAGCCATTGAGAGGAAATCTTCATGCTTGAAACGCAAGCGAACGAAAATCGTTGGCGCTGACGTGGCGCTGACACTCTGACGTGAAGCCGTGTCTTTAAGGCTGTGCCACACCCATGATTTTTGTAGCGTAGACCATTCCTCCGACCATCGGCAAACCCGGGTGGTAAGCGATTACGTTAATTTTTGTCGATTTGCACAAGTTTCTTGCCTGATTGCTGCAAAACAGAATGTAGCTAATACAATATCGGCACAGTCCAGCAAGATTTGCTGGATTGCACCAGACGCGATCGTTGAAATCGTTGGAATCGCAACATCGCGTTTCCAGCATTTGATGGCGATCGCAGTGACTCTCTAGTAAGGGTGCTAGAGCTAACCGCTAGGTTTCGATATTGCGGAAGCTGACGACATGGCAGGAAAATCAGTTCATCGGTTGCGTGTGCAAGCCTTTAGATCTCGCATTCGACCACACTTAAACAAGGCAATGGGCTTTACCGCCGCATCTGTGGTTGATACACCCGTGCAGGCCACACCCCATGCCCGTCCCCAAGCGGTTCAGAATCAGCCAGACGACCCCAGCGATCGCAGGTCGCCCAGTCCACTAATGGACAATCCAGTGCCACAGCCCAAAAGACGTAGGCGACTGTCCGCGAAAGTGACTCGAGGACTACGGGGATTGGCCGCGCCGCTAATTTGGCTGTGCCTGCTGGCATTTTGTGGTGGAACTGGCGTGGCTGCTTTTTTATGGTTGACGACGATTCCGCCCGTCCCTAATTGTCAAATGCTGCCATCCGCATCCGCCGATATAGACAGGCTTTATTGTGCCGAACAAGCGGCTCGATCGGGCAAAGTCGAGTCCTTGCTGGCAGGGCTGGCACTGGCCAAAAACTGGTCGGCTGACCATCCGCTGCACAACCGCGCCAACCAGGCAATGAAGGGATGGTCTAAATCATTGCTGACGATCGCGCAAGCCAAGGCCGACCAGGGCGATCTGGCTGGCGCGATCGCCCTGGCAAGAAAGATTCCCGGCAACAGCCCCCTTCATCAGGACGTCCAATCTGCGCTGCTGGATTGGCAGAACGGTCAAAACCGTGGGCAAAAGATTGATAACGCCATCCAGTCAGCGTTTCGGCAGCAAGACTGGCAAACAGCCGCCGCTCAGATCCAGGCACTGTCCACTCTGGATGACCAGTATGCTCGCCAAAACCTCAGCCGCCTCAGACAGC
>JAJPKC010000223.1 GCA_021323955.1 Oscillatoriales cyanobacterium Centralia_MAG_596
AGCCGTAATCAGCGAAAGCTGGAAGAACAGATAGAGCGCCGAAACGAGAATGCTGCCGATCGGCACCGAGACATGGCTCAAGGCCAGCACCGCAACGTAAATCGCCGTCATCGCGGCGACCAGCACGGCCAGCACGGCCGACAGGCCCAAGTGTTTGCCGACAATAAATTCGGCGCGGCTAATGGGTTTGGCGATCAGCACCAGCACCGTTCGCTTTTCAATCTCTTTGTTAATCAGTCCCGTACCGACAAACACGGCAATGACCAACCCCAGTAAGCTCATTGCTGCCAACCCCACATCCAGCAAGATTTTCTTCTCGGTGGCGGCTGAAATTTCGGGTAGCAGACGGGCACAGGCAATGAGAAAGAGGGCAAACAACCCAATCAAGTACAGAACGCGATCGCGCATCACTTCACGAAAGACGTTTGTTGTAATCACTAACGTTCTGGCAAGATTCATACCCTTACACTCCAAACCAACGACAGCTTACCGGCAGTGGTCGCGATTGATTAATTCCACTCCTGACGCTCAATTTTTCATCTCCTCACTATTCCCAATTCCCTAGCGTATCTCCCGATGGTCTCTGCTGTCCTATGTTCCCGTATCAGGTTGCCCTTCGGTTGGAGCTGCCACCGGGTCACAGCTAACTCGGGCAATTTGTGTCGAGGCATTGGCCGTTTGGGCGATCGGAAGCCGCGAATTGGTAACGCGCGTAATTTGGCACGACTTGGTCAGGTAATAGCCCGTGCCGTTAGCGGACGGCCCCTCCCAGGACGCAATCATCCGAAGCTGATACTCCGTCCGCGGCAACACGCGACCGTCCAGATGCCACAGCGCATTTTCCGCCACTGGTGTTAATCGACCTTTGACGATGGTTTCGACCTGCTGCATCTGCGGCCTTAAATCAAATAGCCAGCGCTCGACCTGAGACCAGTACTGCCCATCGAGTTGCTCTTTAACGACGGATTCTGCTTGATCCAGCATGGCGACACCGCGTGAGGGCATGGTCTCCCCTCCCTGAAATCGGACGACAAACGCGCTTTTGCTCAAGTCCTGCGCGCGGAGACTGGGGTAATCAACTAACCAGGACTGCGTCAGAAAATACAGTTGGAACCAACAGCTCAACAGGAAATTGCTGAGAAACAGAATTACAAGATCTTGCCGTGCTGCGGGATCGGGCTTTTTCCACTTAGGGCCAGTCGCAATAAACTTAGGCGTGGCTGCAATGATGGCCGAGATGGGCGGCCAACAGATAAATCGCACCCAGTTACGGTTGTCAGGCACATCTGAGAACAGCAGAATGCAAACCATTGCGCCTGTGATCCAGGGGCCTAGAAAAATTCCACTGACGGTCAAGCCTTTTTTGACATTAACTTCTGAATTGAATACTTTGAGCTTCTCCTCATACATAAACCAGTGAATGCCCGGAATGAGAAAGCACCAGGCGCAGGTTGCAATAAATCCTTGCGTGATGTCGCTAATGGGCAGGAGCGACATGAGCCAGGAGAAAATGCTAATCCAAATCAGCGTTTGCCAGGAGTCTGGTTTGGGTGGTGTTAGCGTTTGGCGGATTTGCTTAAAAATTTCATCGATCGCCAGCACGGAAAGAATGATGTTTCTGACCGCAAGATTAAATATCAGGTTGCCAATAATAAAAATGAATATCAAAATCCACAAGGCTGCCTGCCAGGACGCCAGACTGGGAGGAATTAGGTTCGTCGCTAGCTGCCTCAAAAAATCAAGCATTTCGTATTAACTGATCGCTGACTTGACTGAAACGGAACCAGAGTAAAGGGGGAAAGCGATTACACTCGTGGTTCACAGACTGTCTGTGAACGCTAGATCTACTTTGGAAAATAGGTTTGTTCCACCAGCCGAAAAAACAGGAGCAATAAAATCGCGCTAAAACTACACGCATTAGCGACGAGGACAGTATAGACCCTGCTATTCGAACGAAATCGAAGCAGTTGGTTTTCTCGACTGCGGTAGCGCGGTCGGGGTTCTACAACCTCCTCTTTCTTGGGTGGGGCTTTTTCGAGCAAATAGTCTAAAAAGTCCAGTCCTTTCAGCTTCAGTAAAAACGTGCCAAAAAACATGGCGAGCGCAAAGGAAATTAAGACGGGTGAAACGCTAACAAAAAGGGGATCCGAGTAGAAGCGCTCAAAAAAGATAAAGCTAATGAGCTGGATCCGCCATTCTGGCGGCAGGAAGGGCTGACTGTTAAAGAAGATTAACCAACCGACAAACGTTGAAAACAGGTTGATGCTAGCCGCATACTGCATGCTAGTTTTATAGTCCGGGTTTAGTCGTCGGTGAAAAACGAAGGCTTCGATCGCGATCGCAATCAACAAGAACAGCACCTGAAAGAGTATGGCCCGTAATGGCAAGACCTCAGAAAACATGTTTCTTTCCTTTGCCGATGGGCAACGCTCAAACCCACCGTATAACCGTTGGTACTAGTATTCTAGACATCACTGTTACCACTGCTCGATATTAGAACAATAATTTTGCGGCGATCTGGATTTGGTCATGGGGATCGATCGATCGCGGCAATTCTGGCAGGTGCACGATCGTTTGCGCTGAAAACAGCTCTTTAGTCAGTGCTTGTCCTGCGGCAAAGCGATTATGCACGATATAGCGCTGGGCGACTCCCATCGTCGCAAGGGTTGCGGCAAGCCGTTGTGCTTCGGCGGTGACCGCGACCTGCGCCTGAATGACGCCAATAAATTCTGTGTATTGCGGATCCTTTAGCTTTTTCTGTGCCTGCACAACTCGCTGCCGGAGCGTCCGCAACCGTCCCATCAAATCCGTGCGTCCGAGTACGTCCTGATACTTGATCCACAGCTTAAAAATCCAGGCAAGCCAGTCTCCCATTGCCGTTGGCATTGCCAAAAATCGCAGTAAATGACCTGTCGGTGCAGTATCCAGCACAATCAAATCTTGGGCTTTGGACTCTAGCAGCTCCATTACTGTGACAAGCGACAGCATCTCATCAATGCCCGGTAATGCTTGCGCGACAATCTTGCGCCAGGCTTCAGGCCCGTAAGCAATTTTCAGTGTGGTGTCTGCATCGCCCGATTCGCCGCTCATCATGTCCGCCAGTTCCCACAGGTAATCTTGCCGAAACTGTTCGAGCACACAGGCCGCATCGACCTCCTGGCCGCTTAAGTTGGGTGTCAGCGTGACAGGGTGATGTCCGAGCGGTTGCCCAAAGGCATCGCCCAGGGAATGGGCGGGATCAATCGAGATCACCCGAATCTTGCGATCGCGATGCTGCTCAGCCAGTCCCCACGCGATCGCCGCGGCCACTGTGGTCTTGCCCACGCCGCCCTTACCACCCACCAAAATGAGCTGCCGCCCTTCTGCCATAAAGTCCTTGAACCCTGGCAGAATCTTGTCGGGAATAACGATCGACGTTGGGTTAATGACAGGAGCGGCTACAGACGCCCGTTGAATTTGAGTCACCAAATAGTCAAGCGCGATCGCGCCCGTTGGTTCCTCTGCTTGCTGAGGCACAGCGAAGACAGGCAGTGATTTTGCCAGCGCAATAAACTTGGGCAGAAGTTGCTGCTGTTCCGCGAGGCGATCGAGGAGAGGGGGTGAGGGGTAGGGGGTAGGGGGTAGGGAGGATGTTGTGTTGGTATGGCGGGAAGCGGAGTCGTTCAAAATGGCTCCCCCTAATCTCCCTGCCGCCTGACTCCCCTCTACGGCTAACAACCGATTCACAAACAATGCCCCCACGGGAATGTGCAATGCCTCTAGCGCCGCCAGAAATCGCTGTGTTTCCAGAAAACTCATGGGTTCCGCGATCGCCACCACGAGGCAGGCAGTGAAATCTTGATTCTGGAGCAGTTGCCGCCCGTCTGCGAGATCAGCTTTCATGGACTGCAAGAATGCATCCGCCTCATCGGCTGTGTACCGTCCTGTAAAAGACTGGCTGATAAAGCGGTGTTTTTCCTGAAATAGCTCTAGAGCACTTAAAAATTCGTCAAGAAAGTCCATCAGCTCAAACAGGTTGAGCGTATGACCGCTGGGAGCCATGTCCACCACAATCCGGCTGGCTTCCTGCGCCCGCAGAAGCCGCTGAATCTCCAGAATGCCCATCAGCTCATCCAGTCCAGGCCAGCTCAAATCCCATACAGGCGTCAAATCTTCATTCTCGACAAAGCTGCCCCGTTCGACCAGAAGTTCCAGAATGTGGCCATAGTCCTGCTTGAAGGTTTGCAGCAACAGTTCGGCATCCAGCGATCGCACTTTCAGGTTGGGTAAATCGGCAACGGCCGTCGGTGTATCAGCGATCGGCATTTGCAAAACATCACCCAGAGAGTGAGCTGGATCGGTAGACAGCAGCAGGATTGATTCGTGCGGAAATTGCTGTGCCCAGCGTCGCGCGAATCCACAGGCAAGGGTTGTTTTGCCCACCCCGCCCTTGCCGCTAAACATTGCCAGGTGCAAAGAGTCGAACTGATTCATTGTTTTGGGAATACTGGGTCAGCGTCGATGCGCTACCCACAGACTACCCATATTGCAATAGCAGCTATCCTGTACAAGTCAGGAAAGAGGACTGATGAGCGACTTATTTAAGGGATTTGAACAACTGTTGGAACTGGCGAAAGTTTTGGAGGAAAAGGCCGAAAAGGGCGAGCTGAAGACGGACATTCAAATCAACGCACGTCATTTGAGCAATATTCCGCGACAGGGCAATATTCCCAGTGGGATTGGGGTAAGTCGGGTGCGATCGGAAACAGACGACATTGGGACGGTAAGTAACCCTACACCCGCATCCAGCGATGAGACGTTGATCACGCCACCGCCATCGGGTGATAGCGGCACATCCGCGCCGCTTAACGAAGTGGGTGGTCTATCGGATGTGCTCAAGGAGTTGCGGGAACTAGTCGAAATTCCACTCAAGCGCCCCGATTTATTGGCCAGGTTAGGGTTGGAACCCCCGCGCGGGGTGTTGCTTGTCGGCCCACCAGGAACTGGGAAAACGCTAACGGCACGGGGACTGGCGCAGGAATTGGGCGTCAGCTACATTGCGATCGTGGGTCCCGAAGTAATCGGCAAATATTACGGTGAGGCCGAATCGCGCCTACGGGGCATTTTTGAGAAAGCGGCAAAAGCAGCCCCCTGCATTGTCTTCATTGATGAGATTGATAGTCTTGCTCCCGATCGCGGGAAGGTCGAAGGCGAAGTTGAAAAGCGTCTGGTGGCCCAACTGCTGGGGCTAATGGATGGGTTTGCCAAAACCAGTGGCGTTATTGTTCTGGCGGCCACTAACCGCCCTGATCACCTCGATCCAGCGCTACGGCGTCCCGGTCGCTTTGACCGCGAAGTGCAGTTTCGGGTGCCCGATCGCAATGGCCGCCTGGAAATTCTGACGATTCTCACCCGTACCATGCCGCTTGATCAATCGGTAGACCTGGCGGCAATTGCCGATTTGACCGTGGGAATGGTTGGTGCAGATTTGAAAGCTGTCGCTCAGAAAGCCGCTTACAGTGCTCTCCGTCGTCAGGTCTCCTCTCTACAGGCTCCCATTCCCGATAACATGACGCTCAGTCAAACCGACTTTTTGCAGGCACTCAAAGAGGTGAAGCCTTCGGTGCTGCGATCGGTCGAGGTGGAGTCCCCCAACGTTGCGTGGGATCACATTGGCGGTTTAGAAGAAATCAAACGAACACTCCAGGAGTCTGTGGAAGGCGCACTGCTCTACCCCGAACTCTACCAGCGCACCGGCGCAAAGGCACCCCGCGGAATTTTGCTCTGGGGGCCACCTGGCACCGGCAAAACGTTGCTAGCCAAAGCTGTGGCTTCGCAGGCGCGGGCAAATTTTATTGCGGTCAATGGGCCTGAGTTACTGAGCCGTTGGGTGGGTGCCGCTGAACAAGAAGTGCGGGAACTGTTTGCCAAAGCGCGGCAGGCGGCTCCCTGTGTGGTGTTTATTGATGAAATTGACACGCTGGTGCCCGTGCGCGGCAAGTTCAACAGCGATTCGGGCGTGAGCGATCGCGTGGTTGGGCAACTGTTAACCGAGCTGGACGGACTTCAGGAATGCCTCAACGTCTTACTCGTTGGGGCCACCAATCGACCAGACGCGATCGATCCGGCCTTGCTGCGGGCGGGCCGATTAGACCTTCAGCTCAAGGTGGATCTTCCTGATGGGGATACACGGCTGGCAATCTTAAAAGTTCATAACAGCGATCGACCCCTGGCAGATGTTGATTTGGCTTACTGGGCGACCCAGACTGAAGGCTGGAACGGAGCCGACCTTGCCCTGCTTAGCAATCAGGCGGCACTCGAAGCAATTCGAAGATATCGACGAGCAGGTTCAACAAATCCATCCACAATCCAGATATTTACGGATGACTTTCTGGTTGCTTACCAATTACTGTCAAATCAACGTCAGTCTGTGTAGTGTTTCCTGTTGATGATCTGTAGTTGATGATTCTTAATGCATCCCCTTGGTGCTTGACTCTGGCCAGGGGATGCTTTCCGCCGAACTTATGCAATTTCGGGGCCAATTGTCCCACCACTTATTTGCAGTACCACTAATGATTCCTGGACAGACTCCTGACCCTGTGCGTCAACATGCCCTCGCAGCTTTAACCGCTACGTTTATTACGCAAGGGCATCCAACCGAGTACGCCAAGCAGATGGCCATGGCCGCCATTTTTCAGGCAGATCTGGAGTTGCGAAATGCTCAATTAACGCGCCTGCTGGGGTGGCTGAAACAAGAGCATAGCGCTATCCACGATGAAGCAGCAGCCCTGCTGGAGAGCACCCGCGAAGAGTTTGAGCGGCGTGTGCAGGCAGGCGGTTAGTCTACTGCCTTTACAGTACTTCTGGCATCCCGGCAAGACCAGCGATCGATTGTTTCAAGCAGATTGATGGCTGTTTGGAGCAATCGATCGCGGCTCTGTTCAACGATGAAAAAGCAGATTGTCTAGCGGCGGCAATCTGCTTTTTCGTGGCAGTGGCAAGCTTAAACTTTTGCCAATTCTGGTGCTGGACGCTTGCTGTTACGGATGCCAGCGATCGCCTCTGCGTAATCGGGTGCATTGAACACAGCAGAACCGGCGACAATCGCATTAGCACCTGCTTCTAACACCTGCCAGGTGTTATTGACCTTTAACCCACCATCCACTTCAATCCAGGGATCAAGCCCGCGTTCGTTGCACATCTCACGCAGTTTGCGAATCTTGGGCAGCACGCCTGGAATAAAGCTTTGACCGCCAAAGCCGGGGTTAACACTCATGATCAGCACGAGATCGCAAAGATCCAGGACATATTCGATCAGCTCTAGAGGACTACCAGGATTGAGCACGACACCGGCCAGCTTGCCCAATTCTTTAATTTGTCCCAGCGTCCGATGCAGGTGGGGTGATGCATTATGCTCACAGTGCACATAGATGTGGTCGGCCCCTGCTTTCGCGAAGTCCTCCACATACTTCTCCGGCTCCACAATCATGAGGTGGACGTCGAGCGGCTTTTGGGTCACTGGACGAATGGCTTCGACAATCAGGGGGCCGATCGTGATGTTGGGAACAAATCGACCATCCATCACATCAACATGAATCCAATCGGCTCCAGCCGCATCAACCGCCCGCACTTCGTCGCCCAAACGGCTAAAGTCGGCTGATAAAATCGAGGGAGCAACTACAATCGGTTTTTGACTGGATGGCGTTTGGGTCATGGCTGGCTGGGTCTCCTAGCGGCGCTGTAATGTAGTTAGTTTAACAAAATGTGATGAAAGTCCCTAGTCTTGTGGAGAAACCTGCGTGGCAAGGCAGCAAGTTTTGAGAATGGTTCTTTGGGGCGGTGGGGGGCTCAGTACGCTCGCGCTGACCGCGACCGTCGCGGTCAGTAGTTCATTACAGGCCAGTTCGATTGGCGAGGCCGGGATCGATGCTTTGCGTCTGCACGCTCCCCCTTACAACCTGATTGGGCGCAAGATTGCTATTGGCCAGGTGGAGATTGGTCGCCCCGGTTTGTTTGGCATTGACAAGGCGGTGGCCCAAAATCGATCGGTGCCGCTGACGCGAGTGTTCTTTCGTGATCTGCCTGCTCGCGTCAACACCAATGTGGATGGTCATGCTCAAAATGTGGCCAGCATCATGATCAGCTCGGCCAAGGGGTTACAAGGGGTGGCCCCGGGCGCGCGACTCTATTCCTCGGCAGCGGGCACGCCCAAACGCTATGGACAGCCTGAAGAGTGCCTTTCAGCCCAGTACGTTGCGCACCAAAATGGGGGGGATGTCCGTGCGATCAACTTCAGTTTTGGTGAATCCTTGCGGCAAGATCCGCGACCAAACCCAATTCTGGATGGTAATGCGCTACTGACTCAGTGTATTGACTGGTCGGCCCGTGTCCATAATGTGCTGTATGTCATTGCGGGCAATCAGGGCAAAGGGGGGATTTCGATCCCGACCGATAATTTCAACGGCGTTAATGTGGCCTTTACGACGCGGATGGATGGCATTTTCCGCAAAATTGACTTTGCCAATTTAGGGGATGCGTCTGGGTCTGGGTCTGCGATCGCAGGCGTCGAAAGCAATGTTGGCCCCCGTCGGGCAATTGGGCTGGCGGCTCCTGGCAATGATGTGAGTCTGGTGACGCTAAATGGTAACTTGACGACCTCCAGCGGCACTAGTTTTGCGGCTCCCCATGTGACGGCAACGGTGGCACTGCTGCAAGAATACGGCGATCGCCAGCTGCGTGTGAGTTGCAAGCCAGCATCCGGGTGTTCTCTACCCTGGACGCTGAACGCCCGTCGCGAGGAGGTGATGAAAGCCGTACTGCTGAACTCAGCCGACAAAATTAAGGACACGGGCGATGGGCTTCATCTGGGTATGAGCCGCACCATTCTGGATAAAAACAACCGCAGCTGGATTGAATCAGATACCTACGGCGATCGCGCCATTCCCCTGAACACTCAGATGGGAGCAGGACAGCTGAATGCCTTTCGTGCGTATCAGCAGTTTAGTCCCGGCCAATACAGCCCCGATGCACTGGTTCCCGCCATTGGCTGGGATTATCGAACCGTTAGTTTGAAGGATACGAGCGGACGGATTAAAGACAAAAGGGCTGTAGAGGCAGAGGCACCCTCGTTTCGGGATTATGTGCTTGAGAAGCCGTTACCGAAGGGCAGCTTTGTAGCGGCGACGCTGACCTGGAATCGGCTAGTTGACTTGGTTGACAAGAATAACAATGGTGAATTTGACCTGGATGAAAGCTTTCGCGATCGTGGTCTCAACACGTTGACGCTCTACTTAATGCGTGCCGAAGACAACGACGTGAGCCAGAGCATCTGGTCGTCTGTGAGTCAGGTCGATAGTGTGCAGCATATTTTTCATCCTGTGCCTGAAACGGGACGTTATAAAATTCGGGTTGTGTTTCAGCATCAGGTGAATGAAGCGACTCAACCCTACGCGCTGGCCTGGTGGACTGCTGGTTGAACGACTGGCTGGGGACAACCCTCGACGTTTGGCCGATGAACGCTCGACCCTCTTGAACTGCAGGCTTCTGTCAGCGTTGGGAACTGGCTTCAAAGGTTTGAGGCGATAATGTTCGATCGTCCGTGCACAATCAATTAATTCTGAAGTTAAACGGCAGGCGAACGTAGAGACCGAGCGGATCGTTCATCACTTTCAGTGCATTCAGGTCAGACTGGAGCTTGCCGATTTGCGTCGTCAAAGGATCGGGTAGGGGTGGAGGATTGTCTTGAGCGAGTTTGGCTGCCGCATCATTCCCCAACTGCTCGAACAGGCGATCGGGGAAACTGCGAGTTTTGGGATATTCTTCAATCTGCCAGTCGTTGCCCAGTTTGGCCCGTTTCGCCGCGTCCTGGATCGCTGCCTGCAGACCGCCCAGCTCATCTACCAGGCCCAGTTGCTTGGCCCTTAGCCCAGACCAGACTCGCCCTTGAGCAATTTCGGCGACTTTTGCTTTTGGCAGCTTGCGGGAGTCAGCAACTTTGGTGAGGAATTGGTCGTAAATTTGGTCAACAGATTTCTGCAAAATTGCCAGCTCTTGTGGGTTCTTAGGGTGAGCGGTTGACTGGCTATCGGCATAACGTCCAGTTTTGACCGTGTCCCAGGTGATCCCGTTGGCATTTGCGATCGCCTGAAAATTTGGCTGAATTCCAAAAACCCCGATCGACCCCGTAATGGTATTGGGTTCTGCAAAAATGCGATCGCTATAGGTCGAGATCCAGTAACCGCCCGACGCGGCCACCGACCCCATCGAAACCACCAGGGGTTTGACCTTACGCGTTAAAATCACTTCCCGTTGGATGACTTCTGATGCCGTAACGCTGCCACCGGGACTGTTGACACGCAGTACAACGGCTTTGACATCATCATCCTGACGCAGCTGGCGTAGCTGTCTGGCAAGGCGATCGCCGCCAACGTTGCCAATTCCCCCCTGACCGCTCACAATATCGCCTTCTGCATACACCACGGCAATCTGCTGCTTGGCGCTTCCATTTGCTTTATCATCGGCAATTTTGGCATACGCTTTCAGGCTGATCTGCCGAAACGATTTGGTTTTCTCATCGCTTGCTCCTAACTGCTGGAGGTCAGCGACGACCTCATCCAGGTAAGCCAGTTTGTCTACCAAATGATCTTGCAGCGCTTCACTTGCCATTAACGTGCCCTGCCTGTCGGCAATGGCTTGCAGCTGTTGGGGGCTGAGTTTTCGGTCTTGGCCTGCTGCCGTAAGCAATTCGTTCCACAGGTCATCTAAAAGGGCTTGTGTTTGTTCACGACTTTCAGGGCTACGCTTGGTCAGCAGAAATGGCTCTACAGCTGATTTGTACTTACCCACGCGCGTAACCTGCACACCGATCCCGAATTTCTTGAGTGCGCCCGCATAAAACATCGTCTCGGAACTCAGTCCATTGAGTTCAAAGGAACCGATTGGGTTCAGGACGATCGTATTGGCAACCGATCCGAGGTAATATTCGCGCTCTCCCCAAGCGATGTCGTAAGCAATAATTTTTTTGCCAGAGTCTCGAAACCGCTGCAGGGCCTCTCGCACTTCTTTAAGGGTGGCAAACCCAGCGCCGCCGCTCCGATCTTCGGTGCCATAAAGATAGATCCCAACAATCTTCGGATCGCGGGTGGCCTCGTTAATGGCATCCAGAACGGATCGCAAGCTGATCGTTTCATCGCCTGCATTGCCCGATAAGGCGTCTCCTAACGCTTGACTGGCGTTGGAACCACGCTTGGCGTCGGTAATGGTGGTTCCTAAGTCAAACACCAGTACAGATTTATCTCTCACCTGGGGGCCTGTGTCGCGCGATGCGATCGCGATAATGATGGCCAAAAGCCCACCCACACTGAGGCCAAGAAAGATCAACAGGCCCAGTACGGTTGCCAGCGTATTTTTGAGAAAGTCGCGCATTTAAGCAGATTCCAGAGGTGCGGTTGCCGTTTCCATCCTACTCACTGTGTTTGAAGTTTGGCATCCAGAGTCTTGGCAATGCGATCGCGCGTTTCTTCCAGGTGCGCTTTTGTAGCAATATCCGCATCCCGGCCCTGGTGTTTGAGGACGTGGTCAAGTGCACTAGCGAGCTGCTTAAGCTCATACCAGGCCAGCGTCCGGGCATCTTCGGGCACGTCAACCGTTCGCAATACCATCGCGGTCATCGTTTTGAGGTACTCACGCTGTAAGCCTCGTCGCAGGCTAGAAAGCTGCAATTTGTCGGCAGGATTGAGCACCTCTCCCCAGACCGTCGTTTGCAATGTGTCAAAGAGTTCTGGTAGTGCAAAAACTTGCCCCGACTGCGTTTTGAGATCAGCATCGCGCAGGCGTGCCAGTCGCTCGTTGTCCAGTAAGTCGTTGAGTACTACCGATTGGAGCAGCAGAATGCGATCGTGGATTGGGTAATCCAGCGAGAAGAGCTGCGGATTTTCGCCCCAGTGACTCCAGCGCGATGGTGCCAGTTTATTGAGAAATGCAGCTGAGAAGTGAAATTTATCGGCGTCAAATACGTGGGTCTGTAGTAGAGACAAGGCCTGCCGCTGCTTATCAGAGGGAACAGGCTCAAAGGGCAAGCGTCCAGCCGCATCACCGCCCTTAAAACGGTTGAAAAATTGGCCACCAATATAAGTGGTGAGAAATCTGGAGTACTGAAAGTAGTAGTCAAAGATTTCATCGAACATCATCCGCACATCGCTAAAGCTCTCGCCTGCTGTAGGAGACGTTTGATCCAGGTGTTGCCACATACGATGGGCATTGTCCATTTGCCAGGGGGCATAGGTTAATAGATCATTACTGAGGTCGAAGGGATTTGTAAGCGGGTCTAGTCCGGCATAGATATCCTCATCGGTTGCATAGGCAAGCTGCGGCTCGGGGGCACGTTGAGCAATTTTATCGAGCAGGCGTGTTTCCGCTTGCGGCACCGCTGCATCAGTAGGCGTATAGCCGTAGGCGATCGCCCACTCGTCATAAGGCCCGATGGTATGTGTAAAGTAATCGCCTTGAGTGGTACCCGGCGGTGCCAGATTGACAGCGCTATAATCCATTACTGACGACACCAGCCCTTTCTGATGAGTGATCTCAGGATTGTTGAGTTCCGCAGGGGATAACATTGTGCTGCCCCGGAAGTTGTGTCGCAGCCCTAATGTGTGCCCAATTTCGTGCGCAATGAGCGATCGCAAATATTCCTGCACGAACTGCTTCATTTCCTGATCTGCCGGTAAAATACCATGCAGCATTGCCAACGACATCGCCCCGATCGAGAGTTGGCGCGTTGCCTCCACGCCGTAGCACAGGTCGTAATGTCCCAATAGCTGCAGGGTCTGGTGTGGGCTTGATGCTGACGTCATTGCCATTGACTGCTTCAAAAAGTGAGACGCCATGCCGTAGCTACACAGATTGGGGTTGCCCGTAAGCTGCATCAACGCTGACATTGAGCGCAGTTGAGTTTGCTCTGTAAGGCTCTGATACTGCCGCTTCAGATAGCGAGCAAAGCTGGCGTCAATCAAAATATCGGCATCGAGAATTTCACCCGTCAGCGGATTGACGCGCGATGGCCCAATACCCAAAAATCCAGCATCAAACGAACTAAGCCAGCGAATCGTGTTATAGCGTATGTCTGCCGGATCCCATGTCGCGTTGTCGGGCATCTGGCGAACCTCGATCGCGTTTTTGAAGCCAATTTGTTCAAACGCTTTGTTCCACATGAGAACGCCGTCGCGCACGGCCTGTCGGTATTCTAGCGGTACCGTATTTTCAATCCAGAAAACAATTGGACGCGCTGGCGGGGAGAGTGCTTCCTTTGGGTTTTTCTTTTTCAAATCCCACCGCTGGATATAGCGCACAAACGGTTCGCGTGGCGAGTCGTCGGAAAAGTCCTGATATGCCGTGATGAAATAACCGATCCGATCGTCTGCCAGGCGGGGACGGTAGTTATGATTGGTCGGCAATAGCGATAGACTATATCGAACGCGCAGGTTGAATGTATGACTGTCGGGTAGCACCGACAAATAAGGGGGTGGTGTGCTGCCAGTGCCCCCAGAAAATCCGTAATTCGACTCCAGCTCAATATTGAGCGGAAAGGCTTGTACTGGGCCAAAAGACGATTTACCAGCGTCAAGGCTATACGTCGATCCAAGAAGGCTGGATAGCGATTGACTCAGTCCAGGCAAATCGCCTAAAAACAAAGGGCTGAGATCAATCAAAAAACTTTTGCGTTTGGGATGAATCGTGCGAATCGTCAGCGCCTGCAATACGGAGTCGCTGAACGATCGCTTGACCGATCGCTGCAGTGGATCACCAGGGCGCGTGCGAAAGTAAACGTTTGGCACCACAAACTGGAGCTTGTTCCCCACACGGCGGAAATTGAATAAAAAGTCCTCCAATGGCAGACCACTATAAATGCCACCCTCGCCAATTCCAGACTCCATCGTGACCGTGCACAGATAGTTGACGTTAAGCTGATCCGGCCTGATTTCGGCGTAGAGCTTACCCGCCGCTTGATCGTGGTACAGGGTGAATAAGCCATCCAACCGCTCTGTTCCTTTGACAATCTGATCAAAGGGTGACGGTTTCTCGGTATCATCTGGCTCAGTGGCATCAGCGGCAGAGGCAAGATCGACCCGAACTGGCATTGCTGCAGATAACTGTGTTCCGATCGAGTGGATGATTCTGGCTAGCGGTGGGTTCGACCATAATGCTGATGGCTCAAAACGCAGGTAGGCTGGCACGAGCACCAGAAACAAACCGAGCAAAAATGCCACAACCAGCGAGATGCGTTTCATGCTTTAAGGGTGTACCACCGCTAAGAGTTAAAGCCTGGACTTGAATGCTGACTCTATGGAAATCCAGCAATATCAGCAATCCAGCGATGAGAAAGCCTGCGATCGATGCCGCCCATGCCAACGATTGTGGTACGGACGCTGACGTATGAACTAAGGTACCTCTAACCGCTATCAATTGTCCGGTAAATCCAACTAAGATTTAAGGATTTGCATTAAGTAATTACACTGGTTCAGCCGCTATTTTTTGCTGACGGTCAGAAAAAATCCATACTTTTGCGGTAGCTTTAACCAGGCTTTGCTAATTACCAATCACTTTGTTTACTAATGCTTCAAAGAACAAGATTTTGTTTAGGGAAATGATAAATCTAAAGTCGATCTTAACAGCCTGGAAAAATCACCCTTAGGGGTGTTACCCCCTTTTACAAGAATCAAAAAGTTGACTAATTTTGTAATGTAAATAGATTGAGATTTCAATCGCTTATAAATGATTGGAAACTCGAAAAGTCCCGGAAGTAAAGCCTTTCAGCATTCATTTCTATTAGCTTAAATCAAATATACGCCAAATGGCTTAGATAATTTAAGCTGAAAGTATTAGACTCGCTAAGACTTCAAACTTCCAAGAATTTCTTTATCGCTTCAACTGCTTATAGCGGTCGGCGCTCTTTGTCTAACTCCCTGGTTTGTGTTGCGTGTGTGCCCTGATGATGATGTTTGTGTGCTTAAAGCGATTGTCGAAATACAAGTGGGTGTTGATTGCATCATTTATCCTCATCGTAAAAAACTGTGGGGAAGGGTTACACAATGTCACGAGATGCTTTAGTTGTTGGGATTAGTACCTATCAGTGTCTACCAAGTTTAAGCGCGCCTTCCCATGACGCCGAGGCGATCGCCCAGCGATTGCAGACAGATGGGGATTTTCGGGTTGTGCGGATACCAGAGATTATCCAGGCGGGTCAGGCACGCATTGGCTTTAAGACTCAGGTTACGGCAGCAGAATTAGAAGCGGCACTGGTTCGAATTTTTAAGCCAAAAGGAAATAACATTCCTCAAACGGCAGTATTCTATTTCTCCGGCCACGGGCTGCAAAAAGATGCGGGTGTGCAAGAGGGCTTCCTGGCAACCAGCGATGCCAATCCGGCGGCTGGGTTCTACGGGCTATCACTGTTTTGGTTGCGGCGACTGTTACAAGAAAGTCCCGTAAGGCAACGGATTGTCCTGCTAGATTGCTGCCATAGCGGTGAATTGCTCAATTTTTTGGAAGCAGATCCAGGGGCACGCGCAGGGGTCGATCGCCTGTTTATGGCCGCATCGAGAGAATACGAAGCGGCCTATGAGTCCATGATTGGCAAATACAGCGTGTTTACCCAGGCACTGCTCGACGGCCTCGATCCCAGCCGCACAACCAACGGCATTGTGACAAACTATGCGCTTACTGATTGGGTCAGTAGCGCGCTTAAAGCGGAACCACAGCAGCCGCTGTTTGAGAATTCCGGTAGTGAAATTGTGCTGACTCGGGGACAGGGTGCGTCAACGGTCATCAAAACTGAATTGGCACCGGAAATCTGTCCCTACCGAGGCTTAGAGTTTTTTGATGAGGCCCACGCCGAATACTTTTTTGGCCGCGAAGCGTTAACAGACCAGTTGATCGAGAAGCTGCGAACGGGGAACTTCGTTGCGATCGCTGGGGCATCGGGTAGTGGAAAATCTTCACTGGTGCGCGCAGGGTTAATCCACACGCTGCGGCAGGGCAAGAAGTTTTCGGGTAGCGATCGCTGGCGTATTCAGCTAATTAGTCCCACTGACCAGCCCCTTAAAAGTCTGGCAACAGCCTTTGTAAATCCCAAAGACTCTGCCATCGATCGCGCGGAGCAACTAAGACGCGCGGAGCTTTTGCTTCGGGATGGTGGTACGGGACTGGCTCATCTGGTTCGTGCCAGTTTAATGTCGGCAAAATATGGTAGGAACTCGCGCCTCTTGCTCATCATCGACCAGTTCGAAGAGGTCTTTACGCTCTGTCATGGACCGAATGCTGAACGCGATCGACTCAGCTTTTTCAATAGCTTAATTACGGCACTCCGTGAACTGGGGGACTGTTTCAGCGTTGTCGTTGTACTGAGGGCAGACTTCTTTGGTAAATACTCTCTCTACAACGGTCTGGCAGAGCAGATTGAGCGACATTTAGTAACAGTAACGCCCCTCACTTACCAGCAAATTAAAGCATCCATCGTGAAACCGGCTGAGAAGGCTGGTATCGTTTGCGAACCTAACCTGATCTACAATATTTTGCTCGATATTGTGGGTGCGCCGGGCGAACTCCCCCTGCTGCAATATACGCTGCTCGAACTGTGGCAACAGCGGCAAGCTGACCCCGATGGTGGCCCTGCCAAGTTGACGCTCGATACTTACAACGAACTGGGTGGGGTGCGTGGCACCCTGCAAAAGCGGGCCAATGAAACCTTCTATAGCCTGACGCCAGAAGAGCAGCGAGTAGCAAAGCGAATTTTTATCGCGCTGACACAAATTGGCGACGGGACAGAGGATACTCGCCGCCGGATTGCAAAATCAGAGCTGGTTAGCCCCTGGTTTCCGATCGATCTGGTTGAACGTGTACTTGAAAAGCTTGTCACAGCAAAGCTCATCATCACGAACCGTATTTTAGCGACTGGCAAATACTACCAAGAGCGATCAGCGCAAAATCTTGCCAATGTCTCCAGTGCCTTGCGGGTTGCGCAGATGCGTCAGGGCAAACTTCTGCACCCACCGGGCTCTAGTGCAGACAATCGTTCTGCTTCAAATTTGTTTAGCCACGTTGCCAACTTCAGTATTAGCAGCATTACTCAACGCTCTGTTGATGACTTAGCTGGCCAACTTGTAGTAGGTGTGGCTGACAGCGATTATCAAGAAACCGTAGAAGTTGCTCATGAGGCATTGATTCGGAACTGGTCCTTACTACGGACCTGGCTGGATGAGAATCGCGAATTGCTGCAGCGTCAGCGGCGGATTGAGCACGCTGCCCGCGAGTGGCATGCTGTGCAGCAGTCGCGATCGCCAGAGTATTTACTGCATGGCGATCGCCTCACCAATGCTGAAGACCATCTAATTGCCTATCCAGATGAGTTATCAGCCCTGGCGCAACGGTATATTGCTGTCAGCCGCGAGGAAAACCGACGCGCTCAGAAAGAAATGCGGCTACTGCAGCTAGCAGTTCCCTGCACCCTGTTGGTTGCGCTCATCGTGACCTTCAGCCAGTACCGAACCGTTGTTAAGAGTCAAGCCGAGAAAGATTATCAGCTCCAAATTGCCACATCTCGACAGCAGGCCGCTGTAGCCCAATCGATCTTGCAAGAGCCCGATGGTGATCCAACGGCGGCGCTACTCATTAGTCGTCTCGCGGCCGAAAAGGGCGGTTACACCTATGAAGCGCAGGCCAGCCTACGAATGGCGTTGCAAAAGCTACGCTTGCAGTCAAGTTTCCAGGGGCATCGGGGTGCCGTACATCAAGTGGCGTTTAGCCCCGATCAGCGTCATTTAGCAACAGCTGGAGCGGATGGAACCGTTCGCGTCTGGTCATTGGAAACACAAAAGTCTGAGCAGGTTTTATCCTGGTACGATCCTCAGGATGTCCAGGCTGCATCTGGCACGCGTCCGGCGGTAGCGTCTGCTCAGAGCATAGTGCCGATTACTGCGATCGCGTTTAGCCCTAACGGCAATCAATTAGCGGCGATCGCTCAAAATTCACCTGATATTCAGATCTGGTCCGTTGAATCTGGTAAACGGATGCTTAAGTTAAGCGCGCGTGGGCAATCAGTGCAGCAAATCGTGTTTAGTGCCAATGGCGACTGGATTGCTGCCCGAATCGGTAATATAGTGCAAGTCTGGGATGCCGATAATGGTGAACTGAAAGCAACGCTTCGTCACACCGGATCAGTCAAGAGTTTGGCTTTTCGCCCTGATAACCAGGACTTGCTCACGGCCAGTGGTAATGTTGCTCAGCTTTGGAAAGTGGGCACGTGGCAGACCTACAAACGCTTGCAACAGCCTGACCAAATCAGCAGTGCAACATTTAGTCCAACTGGTCAACTGATTGCGACTGGCGGTGAGGGTGGCAATATACGGCTTTGGCAAGCCAGCACCGGGCAACTGCGTCGTGTCTTAACTCCAACCGAGCATAATCCGATGGCCATGCAGGGCCACAACCAGATGCTGGCTGGGGGCCAATCATCGCAATCGCTACAACAGGTCCTATTTAGTCCCGATGGACAGTTCCTCGCGACTACTGATGCGACTCAAGTTTGGCTTTGGAAGGTTACATCTGGGCAACTATGGAGTCGATTGGCTGACAACAGCGAACCCGGAAGGATTGAGGACAGACAGCAATCGGCACCGTTCCATGATCATTTTGCGGATCGAATTGCTTTTAGCCCCGATAGTCACCAACTCGTTACGGCTGATCATACGCTAGGTGACGAACAAACTATTGATGCCGTGCGTTTGTGGGATGTTCAAACGGGACGCCTGCTTGGGAGCTTGAAGGGTCACTCTGGTGCCATCGAATCGGTTCGATTCAACAGTAGTGGTTCTCTGATTGCTACTGCCAGTGCGGATGGCTCTGCACGCATTTGGGCTACAGAGATGGGAAGTGAGTTTCCAACGTTGAAAATGACGGATGGACAGATTCAGTGGGCTGCATTTCGCCGTATGACACAGACACTACAGCCCAGATTATTCAATACGGCAGCCATCATTAGCCCGTCTGGTCTGAATACAAAGTCGGCCACCAATGCGGCTGTGCCGGAGGGGGCCAGTGAAATGATGACGGTTGCGATCGATGGTACGATTCGCACCTGGCACCCAGCAACGCCACTACCATTCTCAAATAATTCATCCCCGACCCTTGCATCGGATGCGACGACCAAATCGTTGGGGTCAGCGCGTTTAACGGGGCTGAAATCATTCAACTTTCTAAGATTTTTGGGTATGGCCGCAGCGGCGGCAGAAGGTCTACCTCAACCTGCTCTCGCTCATTCCACACTGACAGCGTCTGAAACCCCGTTGTCTACAACAGGGTCGCCTACCCCCAGTTATGGCGTTGCACCCAATCGCCTGAATCAAACAATTGGGGATGGATCATTAATTAACCCCATTCAGGCTACTGCCGGGGACGATCGTTTGACGGATAAACTTCCCATCTCAACCAGGCTGACGAGCGTTGCGTTCAGCAGCGATACACAGTTCATGGCAACGGCTGATGCTGAGGGCCGCATCGACATTTGGCAAGTTCAACCAAATAAATCACCGCAGCGTCTACGTCGGCTCACTGAAACTAGCCCTGACATCGATCGCTCCAGCACCAACAATCCAGTACACCCAGATCATGCCACGTTAATCCGTCAGCTTGCCTTTAGCTCGAATGGTCAAATGCTCCTGGGTGTGGGTAGCAACCAATTAATTTATCTTTGGGATGTGCGATCGGGCAAACTGGTTCAACGCTTACAGGGACACGGATCGGTCATCGAACAAGCGCAATTTAGCACTGACGGACAGCAAATTGTCAGCGCCAGTCGGGATCACACGGCTCGAATCTGGCAGGTTGCTTCTGGTCAACTCGTGACAACGCTCAATCACCGTGATGTAGTTAGTAGTGCTCGCTTTAGCCCTGATGGCAGATTGGTTGCAACGGCAAGCTGGGACGGAACGGCTAGAATTTTTGATCCCAAAACGGGTGCGCTGCGAGTGATCATGGCAGGACACCGGGGAGCCGTACTGGATGCAGAGTTTAACCCCGACGCATCGACTTTAGTGACGGCCAGTGCTGATGGCACCGTACGACTGTGGGATGTCAAAACGGGCACAGAGCAGTCATTGCTGCAATCGGCTGATGCTAAAAGCAATCAGGAACAAATTCAGCAAGCGTTCTTTAGCCCTGACGGTCGCTATGTTGCTAGTTTGAGTAAGAGTGGACAACTTCAGCTCTGGGCGGCAACGTGGGAAGAGTTGTTGAACATTGCTCGCGATCGCAGTCTTCGCCAACTCCAGCCAGAAGAGTGCCTGCGCTATCTGCGGCTATCGCCAAATTCGTGCCCAACGCTGGAAGCAAGGCAGTAAAGCAATTTTGCAGACTACTTCGTTGTAGACCGATGTGCCTTCATGTTGCCTGCACCAGCCAACCAGGGTGATGCGGTGCTCCAGTGACCATATCCTGTTGGTAAAAGGCACGCTCCAGGCTGAGTGCAACGGTTGATGGAAGGCGGCAAGAAGCGTGGCCATGGGCTGCAGTTTGCCAGATCGACATCATACAGCGATTCTCAATCGAGTCCGCCACAGTTTCGATCAAGACAGGCGTAGAGTTTCGGCTTCGACATGAGCTTCGATGCGGGCGCGTAGCCGAACAGGACACAGCCGAGCGTGGGGTGAGTGCAAATGAAAGCGGCAGATCATGGCGATCGCTACGGGTGCAGGCTGCCATCCGATAAGGTCGCTCCCCGAAGGTCGGCGCGATCGAGCCTGACATCACTGATATCGGCATTGATCATAGTTGCGCCAGCAAGAATGGCATCGCTCAGAGTAGCTCCACGCAAATTTGCCCCTGCCAACGTGGCATTGCTTAAATTGGCGCGGCTAAAGTTCGCACCGCGCAAGTTCGTACCGGACAGGTGTGCTCCCCGTAAGGTTGTCCGCATGAGATTTGTCCACGAGAAATCAGCGCCCGTCAAGTTGGCTTGGCTCAAGTCAGCGCCGAAGAGGTAGGCCCCAACAAAATGGGCATCGGCTAAATTGGCGCGGGTCAAATTGGCGCGGTACAGAGATGCCTGGCTAAACTCTGCCTGTTCAAGATTGGCCAGGCTAAGATTTGCCACACCAAGGTTCGCCTTGATGAGCAGTGCCTGGCTTAAATCGGCTCGGCTCAAATCGGCCATATCAAGGTCAGCTTCGCGTAGATCGCTTCCCCGTAAAGCGGTTGCACTGAGATTCGCGTTGCTCAAATTCGCTCGCCGCAGAACCGCTACCTTTAAATCGGCACCAACCAGCACGGCGCAATGTAGGTTTGCACCACTGAGATCGACGCTGCTTAGTGCCGTGTTGATTAATTCTGCTTGCGTTAACAGGGCGTTGACCAGAGTTGCTTTCATTAAATCGGCATTGTTAAGTGTTGCGCCGATAAAATTAGCCCCTGTCAGGTTGGTGTTATAAAGACACGTTCCGCTCAGATTGGCACCACTAAAATCAATGCCTGCTAGTGGCAGTCCGCTTAGATTCGTGTTGCTCAAGTCAGGCACAACCCGGACTGATTGCTGTCGCCACTCATTCC